>JAKLKC010000020.1 GCA_023150875.1 Myxococcota bacterium
CGCCATGGGGGCAGCCCTCCGAGCCCGGACCGGACCTCCCTCAGCCCACCCGGCGCCTGCGCCCCGCGGCGATCGCCAGCGCCAGCGCCGCCGCCACCCCGCCGCCCCCGCCGCCGCCCCCGGCCTCGCAGGAGCACCCCTCCGGGTCCCCCCCGGCGCCGCCGTCCCCCGCCGAGTCGTCGTCCCCGGCCGCGTCGTCGTCGGCCACGTCGTCGTCCGCGGTGTCGTCGTCCGGGGCGGTGTCGTCGTCCCCGGCCTCCTCCGCCTCCTCGCCGAGGGCCGCCACGGACGCCGCCCCCAGGGCCTGGATCCGGATCCCCGTCAGCGCCGCCGACTGCCGGGGGCCGGCGGCTCCGCCCGACGGGTAGCGGGACTCCCCGCCCCACCCCGGCCCGTCCCGGAGCAACCGCAGGGGGGCGATGGAGCCCTGGGCGCGGACGGTGCCGTCGGGGTCGAAGCGGGCCCGGGCGTCGCCGTGGAGGAGCCACGCCTCCCCCGCGTGCCCCCGCTCCATCATCCACAGGGCGCCCCCCTGGCGGTTCTCGCCGGTGTCGGCGTCCCACGCCTCCGGCACCGCCAGGACCGCCCCCACGGCGCCCAGGCCTGAAACCTCCGCCAGCTCCCCGTGGTACAGGGCCAGCTCCTCCTCGGCCCCGGCGAGGGCCGTCCCCCCGAGCCCCCAGGCGGCCTCCCCCTGGAGCAGCCGCAGCGCCCCGCAGCAGCCCTCCCCGGCGGCCTCGTAGTCCAGCCCGGCGCCGTAGGCGTGGAGGGCGTCCGCTCCCGGGGTGCCCGGGGGGACGGGCTCCCACCCCAGCTCGGTCCATTCCCCCTGGGCCGCCTCCAGGCTGGGGACCCCTCCCTCCCCCCGGGCGACGGCCACCGTCCCCGCCTCCGCCTCCGCCGCCGCCACCCCCACGGCGCCCAGATCGGCCCGGGAGGTCACCACCGCGGGCAGGGGCCCGGCGGTGGCGGTGACGTCGGGCACCTCGTCGGAGCCCGGGGGGACGTCGGCCAACTCCCTCGACGCCAGCGCAAACGAGTACCCTTCGGTCAGCGCCGCGAGGTTCCACGCCGGCGTCCACAGGGGCTCCCCGGCGGCGCACTCCGCGGGCGGGGCCCCGGCGTCCGCCCACATGAACCACGCCGCCCCCTCCCCGTGGACCCGGGCCAGGTCCCCCTCGACGATCACCGCGGTCTCGCTGTCCACGCCGATCCCCAGCACCGACTCCGGCTCCGGCCCGGCCTGGCAGGCCAGCAGCCCCAGGAGGCGCCCCAGGCGAGCCCTCTCGGTGAAGTGGGTGTCCACCAGGACGCCCTGGAGCACGGGCAGGAAGTCCTCCCCGGTGGTCATGTACTCGTTCTGGGGATCCCCGAGGGCCTCTTCGGAGTAGACCGAGCCGTTCCGGGCGGTGAAGTCCAGGCCCGCCAGGATCGCCGCCCCCGCCGACGTCCCTCCGAGGGCGGCTCCCCCCTCCCACGCCGCCATCCACGCAGCCTCCAGGGTGGTGCCGTCCCACGCCTGGGTGTACTCCCACTGGTCGCCACCGGGGACGAACACCGCCCCGGCCCCGGCGACGAGGGCGGCGAGGTCCGGATCCTCGGCGGCGGCGGGATCCGGGACGGCCCGGGACTCTACGGCGGCCCCGAAGGAGGTGAAGTAGTCGACCAGCCAGGACGAGGGGGCCTCCAGGTCCAGGAGCACCAGGGGGGCCCCTCGCCCGGCGGCGACCTCGGCCAGCAGGCGGTAGGGCTCGTCGGACCAGGCGCCGTAGTCCTCGCTCCCCCCTCCGGCGACCACCACGGGGCCGTGGGTGGGCACGGGGGGGCCGAGGGTGGGCGAGGAGGAGGCGGCGGCGGGGACGGCGAGGATCGCGGCCAGGACGAGGGGAGCGGTGACGGGGTGAGGCATGGCGGGGAGGGTATCATGGCCCTCGGGGTCGCCCGGCGGGCTACAGTTAGGGGCCGGAGGCGCGGGCACGGGCACGGGCACGGGCTCGGGCAGGGGCGCGGGTCAGGGGAGGTCCGGGCGCGTCGCCAGGAACTCCGCCACACCCATGACCTCCACCCCTTTGGCCAGGGGCCACCGGCCTTCGCCCGGGTGGACCACCCAGGCGGGCGGATCCCCCAGGTCCGCGCGCGCCTCGTGGAAGCCTCGGGTCGGGCGGGGGTCCGAGGCGTACTTCACCTCGATGACCGCTCGTGCGCGCACACCGTCGTGGATGACCAGGTCGACCTCGGCCCCTCCGTGGGTGCGATAGAACGCGACCTGCCCGGCTCGGTTCAAGGTGGAGCACACCTGCTCGACCACGTAGCCTTCGAAGGAGGCCCCGAGGATCGGATGGCCGTGGAGGGCGTCGGCGCTGGCGATCTGGAGCAGGGAGTGGAGGAGCCCCGAGTCGCGGTGATACACCTTAGCGGCCTTCACCAGCCGCTTCCCGCCGTTCACGTGGAAGGGGGGCAGGCAGCGCACCAGGAAGGCCCCCTCCAGGTAGTCCCGGTACCGGGCCACGACCCTGCCCGACAGGCCCAGGCTGGCGCCCAGGTCCGACGCGTTCCACAACGCACCCTGGCGGTGCGCCAGCATGGTGAGGAAGCGGTGCAGGAGGAGGGGTGGGGACTCCAGTCCCATCAGCGGGAGGTCCCGCTCCACCAGGCTCCGCAGGAACGCTTCTCTCCACAGGGTCGAACCGGCTTCATCGGGAGCGAGGAGCGCATCGGGAAAGCCGCCACGGAACCAGTGGCTCTCCTGGTCCAGGCGATGGGCGACCTCCGGCCAGGTGAACGGGGTCAGTTCGTGGTAGATGATCCGCCCGGCGAGTGACTCCGCCGACCTCTGGAGCAGGGCGGGCGCAGCCGACCCCAGCAGGAGGTAGCGGCCGGGCCGCCGGTCCAGGTCTACCAGGGCACGCAAGACGGGGAACAGGTCGGGCGCCGCCTGCACCTCGTCCAACACCACCAGGCGGTCGGCGACCCGCGTCAGGTAGAGCTCCGGGTCCGCCAGCCGGGCGGCGTCGGAGGGCCGTTCCAGGTCCAGGTAGACCACGTCGGGCCGCCCCGCGACCAGGGCCCGGGCGAGGGTGGTCTTCCCGACCTGCCGCGGCCCCACCAGGGCGACGACGGGGAAGCGGCCGAGAAGATCGGCGACGACCGACTGGGCATGGCGGACGATCATCTTTGAAATCTTGCACTCAAGATGCAAAATTTCAAGGATGAAGTAGCCCAGCGCTCCGCTCCCGGTCCCTACTCCCTCGACTCGCGACGTTCTCGATTCGGACCTGCGGGTCCTTCGATTCCATCACGGAATCTGCAACTATATGAATTCAAAGGGATATTTAGGCGGTGCCGACCTGCCTGGTCCGGCAGCGGCAGCCGGTGGTGCTGACCGGAACCCGCCCGACCGGCAGGGTGCCTGAACGCGCTCGCGCACCACCTGTGGTAGCGTCCGCTCTCTTCATGGGGGAAGCGCCGTGGACATCCGATCCAGCGACGTCTTCGTGGCCCACGCGAGGGCGGACAAGCAGCGGGCAAGGGAACTGACCGAGGCGTTGCGAAGGGCCGGCCTGGACCCGTACCTGGACGACGACGAGCTGCTCGGCGGTGACGAGTGGGACCAGGTCCTGCCCGAGGCCCAGCGGCGTGCGCGGGCGACGGTGGTGCTGGTGGGGGCGACCATCGACCGGGCCTACTACCAGCGGGAGGAGGTGGCGACGGCCATCGCCCAAGCGCGGGTGGAGGGGGCGGTCCACCCGGTGATCCCGATCTACCTTCCGGGGCTGCCCGAGGACCGCGTGCCCTACGGCCTGCGGGTGAGACACGCCCTCCGGTGGGGCGACCTGGGGGTGGAGGGCGTGGCGGCCGAGGTGGCGCGGGCGGTGAGGGCCATCCCGCTGGCCCCACCACCGCCCGGGGTCCACGACGGGGGAGATCCCGGCGCCCACGCCCACCTCCACGACGCTCTGCTCTCCTTCACCGACGAGGAGTGGATCTTCGTCCGCACCCAGCTTCGGCGGCACCGCTTCGAGTTGCCGGCCCACCGGGAGCCGCGCCGGAGGGAGGCGGAGGCGGTGGTGGCGCAGGCGGTGACCGGCGGCCGCACCCGGGAGCTACCCAAGCTCCTGGCGGATGCGCGGCGGGTGCTCTGCCGTCCCCGGGGAGACACGGCCGCCTGGATCCGCAACCTCCGGAAACGACTGGGGGAAATCAGGGTACTGGGCCTCGTCCCCGGGGACCAGGACGTCGACCTGAACCTGGACGACGTTTACGTAGAGTTGGAGATCACCCCGCGGTCCCCCGGTGTGGAGCCGCCCTCGCCGGGGGGGCGCCACGGCCTGGTGGGGCCCCACGAGGGCAGGCAGGCGAACGCCCGCACCCTCTCCGAGGCCCTCGACGGTCTGCGGGGCGCCTGGGTCCGGCGGGGCGTCCGGGGGGTCCTGGTCCTGGGCCTGCCGGGGAGCGGCAAGTCCACCCTGCTCCAGCGGACCTGGTGCGAGGTCCACGACGCGACCCCCGCACCGAGTGGGAGCCCCCTCCGCGCCCCCGTCCTGGTGCGGTGCGCGACGGCCCAGGGCCTCGGGGTGGAGTCCCTGGGGCGGGGCGACCTGCGCGCCCTGCTGGAGATCGAGGCCACCGCCGCCGGCTACCCGGGGGCCGCCGGGGCGTGGCTGGACGCCGGAGGCCGGCCCGAGGCGGTCTTCCTGGACGGGTTGGACGAGCTGCGGGACGCCGAGGACCGCCGCCTCTTCCTCGCATGGCTGGCGGAGGAGATGAAGGAGTGGAGGGGGATCCCCTTCGTGCTCACCAGCCGGCCGGCGGCCTGGTCCAGGGCCGAGGCCGAGGCCCTGGGGACGGCGTTCCACGCCTTCGACCTGCTGGCCCTCAGCCAGGCCTCGGTGGACGACTACGTCGGCCGATGGTTCCGCCACGCGGCGGAGCGGGAGAAGGTGGGCTGCGACGACGACGAGCTGGCGACGGCCCTCTCTCTGGCGGACACGGAGGCCGCCGCCCTGCTTGACGAGCTGCACCGCCGCGACCCCACGGAGGCGGAGCGGATCCGGGGGCTGACCGGCAACCCCCTGACCCTCTCCACGGTCTGCCTCGTCCACCGCCGCTTCAAGCTCCTCCCCAAGGGCCGGGGCCTCCTCTATCGCCAGTGCCTGGAGGTGCTGCTGCGGGGGCGGCGGGAGGGAGGCCGGCCCACTTTCGACCTGGACGAGGGGGTGCGCCTGCTGCGGGACCTCGCCTTCCGAATGCAGGAGTCCACCGACGACGCCTCTTCCCCCAAGGAGGTCCCGAAGGCCGAGCTGATCGCCCACCTGGAGGAGGCCCGGGAGGACATCGCCCGCCTCCAGGACCGCCCTCCCGGCGAGCTACTGGACGACCTGGCGAGAGGGTGCGGCGTCCTGGTGAGCCCCGACGGGGACCTCCACCAGTTCGTCCACCTGACCGTCCAGGAGTTCCTGGCCTACGAGGCCGTCCGGGCCCAGGGGAGAGGAGCCTGGCTGGCGGAGCGCGTGGCGGACCCCCGCTGGCGGGAGCCCATCCTGCTGGGGATGGCCGACTCCGCCACCCAGCGGGAGTTCCTGGGGGCCCTGCTGTCGGGCCCGCTGCCCACCCACGAGAAGCTCCTTCTCGCCTGCCGCTCCGAGAAGGACCTGGAGCGGGAGCCCTTCCGCGCCTTGCTCGACGCCTCCTCGGGGCGGGACGCCGCGGACGTCGCCACGGTGCTCCGGGTCTTCGCCGACAAGCCGCCGCGATGGGTCATCGCCGCCGCCGAGGCCCTGTGCTCACACCCGGACGAGGAGGTCCAGCGCCTCGCCCACCCCCTCGCCGGCCGGGTGTGGGTGGACCCGCGCCGGCACCCGGACCGGGACGGACCCTTCGTGGGCTACGTCGACGACCCCCGGGGATTGGTCCAGAAGGGCGGGGAATTGGTGCCGGTGGACCTGGGCGTCGGCAGCCGCTGGAGGTCCGCTCCCCTGGACTTGGAGTGGGTGTGGGTGCCCCCGGGGGAGTTCCTCATGGGGGCGACGAAACGAGAGGGGGAGCCGGGCTTCGATCCCGAGGCGGATGACGATGAGGGCCCGCCCCACCGGGTGAGAGTAGAACGTGGCTTCTGGATGGGGCGCTTCCCGGTGACCAACGCCCAGTACCGCCGCTTCGTGGAGGGGGGGGGCGCGCAAGAACCCCAGTGCTTCCGCCGCCCGGGCTTCGACGCACCCGATCAGCCGGTCACCGGCGTGTCCTGGCAGGACGCCCTCACCTACACCCGGTGGGCGTCGGGGGTCGCCGGAGGCCCCGTGACCCTCCCAACCGAGGCCCAGTGGGAGTACGCCGCCCGGGGGGCGGACGGGAGGCCCTACCCGTGGGGGCCCGAAGCCCCGGACATCGGGAGGGCCTGGTGCCGATTCCTGGCGGACGCCGGAGTCTCGGTGGATGGCCCCGCACCGGTGGGCGGCCGCCCGCACGGGGCGGGCCCCTTCGGCGCCGAGGAGCAGGCAGGCAACATGTGGGAGTGGTGCCTGGACCCGTATCGCCCATACGCGCCGGGCGCGACCGTCGATCCTGGGCCGGCGCCGCATTCCGCTGACACGGTTCGTCAGGAGGATGACACGCCCCGCGTGTTGCGCGGGGGCTCCTGGGGCTTCGGTCCCGGGGGGCTGCGGGCCGCCGTCCGGGGCGGGTACCATCCCAGGGTCCGGCTCGAGGTCATCGGCTTCCGGGTGGTGTGTCGTTCCCCCGAGCCGCGCTGACCTTTGGCCTTCGACCTTTGGTCCTTGGTCCTCCGGTCCTCCCCGGCGCGAAGCGCCGGCGACTTTTTTTCGGCGTGCGCCCTCCTCGTCACCGGCATGACAGGTCCCGTCACCCTCCGAACACCCACGCCGCCGCGAACGACCGCACGACCTGGCCCGCACGGGCGGGGTCGCGCAGCCTCCGCCGCAGGTGAGCGGGGAGCCGCCCCCGGGCCTTGGGCCCCAGCCACATCCGATGGGGAGTCACCCGGTAGCCCAGGTAGGACACCGCCCCGCGGGTGGAGATCGGCCGCGCCTCGGGGTCCTTCAGCTCCAGCCCCCTCTCCCTCTGGAGCCACTCCGCGACCTCGTCCCGCCAGCGCAGCAACTCCCCCGGGTCGTCGCCGAAGAGGTGCACGTCGTCCATGTACCGCTGGTAGGCGACCCGCAACTCCCGGCAGACGTGGTGGTCCAGCCCGTCGAGATACACGTTCGCCCACCACTGGCTGGTGAGGTTGCCGATGGGCAGCCCCCGCCCGGGCTCTCCCGGTCCGCTCCACCCGAGCCACGACACGACCTCGGGGCGCCGGTACAGCCCCGACCCGCTCTCCAGGATCCGGTCCACGAGCCGCCGGATCCCGGGCTCCGGCAGTCGCCGAGACAACAGGCCCCGGAGGCGTTCCCGGTCGATCCGGTAGAAGTAGCGGGCCATGTCCAGCCCGAGCACGTAACCGTATCGACGGCACCGGCGCCGGAAGGTCAGCAGGGCCCTGTGGGCGCCGCGCCCCTCGATGCAGGCGTAGCTGTGGGCAATGAACGAACGGTCCCACCACGGCGCGACCACGCGGTAGAGGGCCCGATGGACCACGCGGTCCCTCACGGGGGCCGCGGAGACGAGACGCCGCTTGGGGTCCCGGACCCGGAGCAGCCGGTAGCCGGCGGGCCGCCAGGTGCCCGCGTTCAGGGCGCCCGCCAGCGCCAGGACGTGCCGCTCGGCGTCGAGCCCGAACGCGGCGACATCCGGCCGCCGCCTCTTGCCGCGCTCGAACTCCCGCCACGCCGCCCACAGGTTCGACGGCGCCACGACCTGGTCGAAGCAGCGCAGGGTCCGCACCACGTCAGGCCCAAGGGGCCCGCCCCGGCTTTCGCCTCGGGGCTACCGGCGGGGGCGGGCGTGGGGGGCCTTGGGCCCCGGGAGCGTCGCCTGCTCGCGCTCGGACCCCAGCGGGACAGCGCGGGTTCGGGGGAACGACACACCACCCGGAAGCCGATGTTCTCGTTCCGGTTCCTGGGATGGTTCCTGTTCCGGTCGGCGGCCCGCAGCCTCCTGGGATCGTTGTTCCAGGAGCCCCCGCGCAACACGCGGGGCGGCCGCTCTCCGGCGACGCGGTCACAGGTTACCGCCGTCGAGGTGGCGACGCCAGCCGCCGATCTGCCTGCCGATCCGGTCCAGCATCGCCGCGGCATGCAGCAGTCCCGCCTCGACCAGCAGGTCCAGCTCGAACGCCAGCCGCAGGAGGGCCCGCAGTCGGGCCGCGGCACGGTCGGCCAGGTCCACTTCCACCTCCCGGTCCAGCCCGTGGAGGGCCAGGGTGACGTGCTCCACCAGGTCCAGGGCGGCGTGGTGGACGCGTCGCCCCACTGGGGCATCGGCGCGGAGGTTGGCGCAGATCCAGCGCGCGAGCTGGATCGCGTCGTTGTAGAGCGGCGCCTCCTTCACCGCGGGCTCCGGGACTCGGAGCGGCGCACCAGGCCGCCAAGGGCGGGGAGCACCCGGGCCTCGATCTGGCCGGCAAGGGCGAGGGACTCGGGGTCCGAGACCATGTGCAGCCAGGCGATCGCCTCCGCGGCGTGGACCCGGGCCGCGTCGTAGGCGTCGGCTTTGGCCCGGGCCCGAAACGCATGGGCTCCCCGGGCGGCGGCGAGGTTGCAGGAGGCGAGGCACGGGAGCGCCGGGTGATCCGCGGGGAGCTGCTCCCGCGCCGCGCGCCAGATCGCGACCCCGTCCACGAAGGCCCGGATCGTCGTGACCGAGTAGCGTGCGCCGGGCTCGACGTGGGGTGCCAGGGCCTCGGCCACCTCCTGCTGGAGCGCGGCGACCTTCTCGGCGCGGCGGCGGGCGTCGGCGGGGGTGGCCGGGAGGTCCGACTCGTCCACGAGCCAGACGCCGCCCACCTTGCGCGCGGGAAGCTCCCCCTTCTTCAGGGCGTAGCGCACCTGGCGGACGGACTGGCCCAACCGGGTGGCGACGTCGGCGAGGGTCAGGAGCATGGGGCCTCGGGAGGATGGGGAGACCGGTGTACCGAGGATGGGAGAGGCGTGACGGCCGTGTCAAGAGCCTGACAAGGGGATTCGCTCGCGATCGCGGCGCTGCGCGCCGCGAGGAACGCGAAGAGCAAGGACCGAGGGTCGAAGGTCGAGGGTCAGCGCGGCTCGGGGGAACGACACACCACCCGGAAGCCGATGCCCCCGTTCCGGTACCTGGGATGGTTCCAGTTCCGGACGGCGGCCCGCAGCCACCTGGGACCGTTGCCCCAGGAGCCCCCGCGCAACACGCGGGGCGTGTCATCCATCCGACGCTCCTTGTCACCCCGCGACACGCCGTGTTCCCTAGCCGCGCTGCCATGCCTCGCCTGCCGCGGCCCGGCACCGCCCCGTAAGTCGACGACCCCCGCGGGGACTTCTTCCCGCTCGATGACCAGATCGGCCTCCTTCCCTCCTTCCATCCACGCCGTCGCGCACCACTCCCACACGTTGCCCGCGAGGTCCCACAGTCCCTCGGGCGAGTGTCCGGCGGGGAAGGCCCCCACCGGCGCTCCCCGCCGCCCCAGGAACGGGTCGCCACCCCAGTCGTGAGCGGCCCGGGCGCCGTCCCCCTCCCCCGGGGTTGGGTCGCCCTCCCACGGGTAGGGACGCCCCGTGCCCCGACGGGCGATCGCCTCCCACTCCCGAGACGTCGGCAGGTCGAGGGGGCCGAGGGCTGGCAGCCCCCACCGCTCCGTCGCCCAGCGGCAGAAGGCCCGAGCCTCCCACCACGAGACTCCGATGACGGGCTGGTTGGGACGCCGGACCTGTTGGTGCCAAGCGGGGGGCACGCTTCCCACCGGGCCCGCCCGTCCCTCCACCCACCACCGGGGATCGGAGGAGTCATCGTCGTCCACGAAAGCGCGATACTCCGCCACCGTCACCGGCCACACCCGGACCCAGAGATCGGGCGTTCGGGCGCGACCCCTCGGGAGCGCCTGGTACTCCCCCCCGTCTCCCCCCACCGCGTACTCCCCCCCCGGCACCCTCACCCACCCCGTCTCGGGGCCGAACTCCCTGACCCCCCTCGGGTCCGGCAGCCGCGGATCCCCGAGCCGCCCCAGGGCCTCCAGCGCGTCCAGGCGGTCCTCCCAGGGCCAGGAGCCCCCCCGCACCTTGAACCGGTCCGCGATCTCCCGCCGCAGCTCCTCCCGCACCGGCTGGGTGCGGAAGTGGCGGGCCTCGTACTCCGCCACGCCCCCCGCCGCCAGGGCCAGCAGGCGCGCCTCCATGGGATCGCCGGGAAGGGCCCCCGCGAGCCACTGCTTGACGCAGGCCACCGCGTGCTCGCCGTCCACGTGGCCGAAGGCCCCCACCAGGAAGCGCAGGCAGCCGGTCCAGGAGGGATCGGCGAGCCGGGAACCCCGCTCCCCCCGGCCGTCCGACAGCCACTCCAGGCACTCCTCCTGGCGGTTCACGTACTCGGCGGCGATGGAGCGGGCCGCCAGGTACTCCTGGAAACTCCGGTGCCAGGGCCGGACCACCCGGGCACTCCCCGTCCCCTCGAAGCGCAGCAGGCCGGTCCGGGCCGCCAGGCGGTCCACCTCGTCCTCCCCCTCCCGGGCCCCCTTGGCCTTCCCGGCGGCGTGGAGGGCGCGGCCCGCCTCGGCGAGGGCCAGGCGGGTGCCCCCCTCCTCCTGCATGGCCCGGAACACCGCCTGTAGGGACTCCCTCAGGCTCCCCGCCCCCGCCTTCTTCTCGTCCTCGGTCCCCGCGTCCACCCGGCGCTCGCACAGGAGCCGGGTCATCTCGTAGTACAGCTCCGCCCGGTCGTCGGGCAGGCGGCGGTGGTCCAGGTAGACCAGCAACATGCAGGTCAGCAGCAGGGGGTTCTCCGCCGGGGAGCGGTTCTCGGCGTCGGTGGGGAAGTCCGCCTGGGTCGCCCGAACGGCCGCCAGGGGGGGGCCGGCCTCCTCGCCGGGGGCGTACACCCCCAGCCACACCGTCACCAGGCGCTCGATCCGCCCGTCGTCCAGGGGCGCGATGTCGGCGCGGACGAAGCCCTCCGGCAGGTCGACGTCGGTGTGGGCCGCCGGCCGGGTGGTCAGCACGACCCTCACGCCCAGCGCCCCCAGGGCTCCCAGGGCCGTCACCACCGCCTGCCTCCCCTTGGCGTCGGGCACCTCGTCCAGGGAGTCCACCAGCAGCAGGTAACGCCCCCTGGCCAGGCCCTGGCGCACCGCCTCGGGGTCGGCGCGGTCCCCGAAGGTGTCGGGGGAGCACAGCAGGGCCACCAGGGACTCCCCCACCGCCCGCCCGGGACCCCCGCCCGCCGTACACAGGTGCTGGGCCAGGGTGCGCGCGGAGTGAAGGACCGGCACGGGGAGGACGGGGCTCCGGCCCCGGAGGGCCGCCAGGTCCAGGTGGTGCTCCTCCTCCCCCTCCCCCCGCTCCGCCGCCGGCTGGCCCAGGGCGTGGCGGGCCAGCACCCAGGCGACGTGCTGGAGCAGCACGCTCTTCCCCGCCCCGGCGCTCCCCACTACGGCGACCCGGGGGTGGTCGGGCAGCGAGAGCACCGCGTCCATCCAGGCGGGGCGGGACTCCTCCTTTCCCCCCGCTTCGGCAGGGCGCTGACCGAAATTCTCCCGCTCCCCCCGCACCGGCCTCCCCTTCACCTCGCGCCAGGGCGCGTCGGCATGAAGGTTCACGAACCACCTCGCGCGGTCGGACTTCTTCCCCAGCAGGGTGGCGAGCCCTCCCGCGTCCCCGCAGCGCCACTCCCCCGCCTTGTGCTCCAACCACTCCTTCTCCCACGTCTCCAGGACCCGGGAGGCGCCGGGATCGGGGGGGAAGGCGCGGCGGTGCCAGTCGAGGACGCCCGACACGGCCGAGTCCGGGACCTCGGCCGGGTTGCCCAGCCGCGGCGTCACCCCCACGAGCCTCTTCCGGATCCGCCGGACCTCCGACTCCTCCCCCTCCCACTCAGTGGGGACCTCGTCCGGGAAGTAGGGCACCACCACCACCACCGTCCGTGCCCCCCGCGGGTCAAGGGCGTCCCCGACCAGGTCCCCCAGCACCCCCAGCCCTCCCCCGTGCCTCGCCCCCAGCAGCACGACCCGCAGGTCCAACTCCGCCAGCCGATCCGCCGCCCCCTCGTCCCCGGGGTCGATCCGCGCCACCCGGTCCCGCACCACCTGGGACAGGGCCCCGAGCCCGGCGATCACCCGGTCGGCCACCTCGCCCAGCTCCGCCCGCACCGCCACCACCCCGATCCGGACCTTCTGCTCCCCCCAGAGGCGTAGGCCGATCCTCCCCCCGATCCGGTGCAGCTCCCGGACCACCTCCCCCGCCCCCGCCTCCCGGCCTGCCGCCGGGTCCGGGGCCGTGAGGGCATGCAGGATGTTCAAGTGCGCGTAGTTCCTCAGGTTCAGGTCCACCGTCCCGCGGCACACCGGCACCACCCGGGCGGCGGGGTTGCGCTTGCGCTGCTCCAGGGCCGCGAGGGCACCGGAGCGCCCGTCGGCCTCCATCGCCTCCCGGGTCACCACCACCAGGCAGCCCGCCCTCTCCAGCGCCGACTGCTCCTCAGCCGCGGGATCTCCCCCCGCCAGGACGTCGCCCCGGTGGAAGGCCTCCCACCTCTTCCCGGCCAGCCCCTCGGCCAACGCCCTTACGAAGTCCCCGTCCCCCTCGCCCCCCAGGATGCAGAAGTGCACGGCCGTGGCCCTCCGGCCCGCATCCTGCCAGAAGCGGGCGGCCGGAGCCAGGGTGGGGGCCGGGTTTGACACCCCCCGCTCCCCCTCCCTACACTCGGTCCACCGCGACCCGGGGCTCCGGGTCCGCTCGCCCGTCCCGGGGGGGCGACGCGCCGCGCGGGCTCCGGGGAGGGCCCTTCCCGACATGCCGAGCACGCCTCGCAGCCGCCGCGACCCGGCCCCGCTGGAGGAGGCGGAGCGCACCGTCACCGAGGCCCTGGGGCAGCTCATGGAGTTCTGGGGGTTCCGCCCGGCCCTGGGGCGCCTGTGGGCCCTGCTCTACCTGAGCCCCGATCCCCTGACGGCCCAGCGCCTCGGGGAGCGGCTGAAGATGAGCTCCGGGGCGGTGAGCATGGGCCTCCAGGACCTCCAGCGGTGGGGGGTGATCCGGAAGGTGTGGGTGGAGGGGGAGCGGCGGGACCACTACACCGCCGAGGAGGACGTGTGGAAGATGGTCTCCCGGGTGCTCCGGGAGCGGGAGTGGCGCGAGATCGACGCCGCCCACGCCGCCTTCGCCCAGGCCACCTCCCGCCTGGACGACGTCCCCCCCGAAGGGGCGGGCCCGGCGGTCGCCTTCCGCCGCGAGCGCATCGGCGAGCTGGAGGAGCTGGCCCTGGCGGGCAAGGACCTCCTGGGGATGCTCCTTTCCAACGAGTCCCTGGACCAGGCCCTGGCCCACGAGCAGGCGGCCCGCGGCGGGGATCCCGCTCCGGCGACCGCGGCGGCCCCGAGGGCGGTGGACCTGCCGGACTTCCAGGATCCCTAGATCCGCCGCCGCGAGAGCGGAAGTGCCCGACGCCTTGACCCAGGAACCAAGCATGCCGATCCGTTCGCCGCCCAAAGCTCCGGGCCTCCCCGCGCTTCCCTCCGTGTTCTCTGTGGGTCCCGGACGGGCCGCTCTGTGCCTCCGTGGGCGAGCCCAGGACGGCGAGCCATTTACGCCGGCCGGCAGTCGCCACGAACCGCCCTGGGTGACTACCGGATAGGCATGGTACCAAGCAACCGACCGGCCCCCTCCGGCGCCGGGGAGGGCTCCCTCGCCGAGCTGGCGTGGCTGTTCCTGCGCCTCGGCACCACCGCGTTCGGCGGGCCGGCGGCCCACGTCGCCCTGTTGGAGGACGAGGTCGTCCGGCGGCGGGGGTGGCTCACCCGGGAGGAGTTCCTGGATCTGCTGGGGGCGACGAACCTGATCCCCGGACCCAACTCGACGGAGATGGCGATCCACGTCGGGAGGGTCCGGGCGGGCACGGCGGGCCTCGTCGTCGCCGGCGCCTGCTTCATCCTGCCCGCGGCGCTGATGGTGACCGCCATCGCCTGGGCCTACGTGGAGTGGAGCCGGCTGCCGGAGCTGTCCGCCTTCCTGTACGGCGTGAAGCCGGTGATCGTCGGCGTGGTGGTGCAAGCCCTGGTGGGGTTCTCGCGCACCGCCATCAAGACGCCGCTCCTCGCGGGGATCGCCGCGGCGTCGGTGGCCCTGGTGCTATACGGCTGGAACGAGATCGCGGTGCTCGCCGCCGCCGGGGCCACCGTGCTCGCCGCCCGCTCCGCACCCTCCGGCGGGCGGGGATCCCCCCTGGGGACGGCGATATGGGGCGGGCTCGCCGCGCCCTGGCCGGCGCTGATCGTCGCCGCGGGGGAGGCTCCGTTCAGCCTCGCCCGCCTCTTCCTCTTCTTCCTGAAGGTCGGCTCGGTGCTGTTCGGCTCCGGCTACGTCCTGCTGGCCTTCCTGCGGGCGGACCTGGTGGAGCGCTGGGGGTGGCTGACGGAGGCCCAGCTCCTGGACGCCGTCGCCGTGGGACAGTTCACCCCCGGGCCGGTGTTCACCACGGCGACCTTCATCGGCTACCTGCTCGGCGGCGTGCCGGGGGCGGTGGTCGCCACCCTCGGGATCTTCCTGCCGGCCTTCGTCTTCGTCGCCGTGAGCGCCCCCTGGCTGCCTCGCCTGCGCGCCTCCCGCCGGGCCCGGGCCTTCCTGGACGGGGTGATCGTCGCCTCGCTGGCGCTGATGGCGGTGGTGACCTGGCGGCTCGGCCTGGACGCGGTAGTGGACCTGCCCACCGCGGCCCTGGCGGCGATCTCCGCCGTGCTCCTCGTCCGCTTCCGGGTGAACTCCGCCTGGCTGGTCCTGGGCGGCGGGCTGGCGGGCCTCGCCCTGGGCGGGTGAGGGAGGTCCCGGGGGGCGCCGCGGCCTTCCCGATCAGGCGCTCTCCAGCACCTTCAGCACCGCCCGGTAGTTCCCGAAGGGGGGGAACACGTAGACCCCGCGCACGCCCTCGAGCCGCCGGGCCTCCCGGAGGGTCTCGGCGGCGATCCGCACCCCCTCCTCCCGCTGGGCCTCCCGGCTGGGCGCCCGGCGCAGCCGCTCCATCACGGGCTCGGGGATCTGCATCCCCGGCACCTCGTTGTGGAGGAACTCGGCGTTCCGCAGGCTCGCCAGGGGGGAGATCCCCACGAAGACCGGCACCCGCCGGAACCCCCGCACCCGCTCCAGGAAGCGCTGGAGCAGCTCGGGATCGTACACCGGCTGGCTGAACACGAACTCGGCGCCCGCCTCCAGCTTCAACCGGTACCGCTCCACCTCCACGTCCAGGTTCACCGCCCCGGGGTTGCACCCGCAGCCGATCACCAGCCGCGTCCCCTGCCCCAGGGGATCGCCGCCGAAGTCCAGGCCGTGGTTCAGGTTCCGGGCGAAGCGGATCAGGCCGATGGCGTCCACGTCGAAGACCGCCGTGGCGTCGGGGTAGGTGCCCATCTTGGGCGGGTCCCCGGTGATGCACATCAGGTTGACCATGCCCAGGGCGTTGGCCCCGATCAGGTCCATCTGCATCCCCAGGATGTTCCGGTCCCGGCAGCAGTAGTGGACCAGGGCCTCCATCCCCACCTGCTCCCGCACCATCAGCGCCAGGGCCATGGGGTTCATCCGCGCCACCGCCCGGGGGCCGTCGGGGATGTTCACCAGGTCGATCCCCGCCTCGTGGAGGATCCTCGCCCCCTCGATGGCCTTCTTGGGGTCCAGGCCCCGGGGGGGCTCCAGCTCCACCGACACGATGAACCGGTCGCTGGCCAGGGCCGCGCCCAGCCGAGAGCGCTCCGCCAGGGGCGGCGGCTCCGCCAGGGGGGCCGGCGGGCCCTGCTCCCTCGCGGCGGGCTCCCCCCCCTCGATGGCCGCGGGGACCGAAACCCCCCTGCCGGGCTGCACGCTCCGCAGGAACGTCTTCATCTCCTTGGTCATGGCGGGGGTGGTGCCGCAGCAGCCCCCCACCACCGCCGCCCCCTTCAGCACCAGGCGCCGCGCGTTCTCCGCCATGTACTCCGGCGAGGCCATGTACATGGTGCGGCCCTCGACCTGCTCCGGCATCCCGGCGTTGGGCATCGCCGAGATCCGCAGGTCCCCCCGCACCCCCGCCATGCGCTCGACGATGGTCAGCATCGCCTGGGGGCCGTTGACGCAGTTGCTCCCCACCAGCTCTGCGCCCCAAGCCCGCACCTCCTCCACCACCTGCTCGGGGCTCGGGCCGTCGAAGTCGCCCTCGGCGGTGAGGTCGAACACGTAGGAGGGGAGGATCGGCAGGTCGCAGGCGTCCCGGGCGCCCCGCCACGCGGCCTCCAGGGCCCGCAGATCGGTGAACGTCTCCAGCAGGATGACGTCGGCGCCCCCCTCGGCGAGGGCCTGGGCCTGCTCCCGGAACACCTGCCGGGCCTCCTCGAAGGCGACGCCCCCCAGGGGCTGCACCGCCCGGGGCAGGGGCCCGATGGAGCCCCCCACCCACGCCCTCTTCTCGGCGACGGCCCGGGCGAGGCGCACCCCGGCGACGTTCAGCTCCCGGGCCCTCTCCTCCAGCCCATAGCCCGCCAGCCGCAGGCGGTTGGCGCCGTAGGTGTTGGTGGTGATCAGCTCCGCGCCCGCCCGCAGGTACTCCTCGTGGACCGACCGGATCAGGTCGGGGTGGGTGAGGGTCAGCTCGTCGTAGCAGCGGTTGATGAAGATCCCGCGGGCATAGAGCTGGGTGCCCATCGCCCCGTCGGCGAGGACGACGCGGCTCCGCACGGCATCGAGGAAGGAGGAGTCCATCGCGTTTCCGGGGTGACCGGGCGGCTGCCCGGCGGGATCGGGAAGGCCCCCCCGCCGCCGCCCGCCCGGATGATAGCCGGGCCTCCCCCCCACCGCCACCGCCCCGGCGTCCCCCCGCTCCCGCTCGGTCCCACTCCGCGGCACGCCCGCTGCACCCGCCGCCCGCCATGGCCACACTCAGCGTCGGCACGTCGGGCTGGGTCTACCCCCACTGGCGGGGGCCCTTCTACCCCGACGACCTCCCCGCCCGCGCCTGGCTCGGCTGGTACGCCCGAGCCTTCGACGCCGTGGAGGTCAACGCCACCTTCTACCGCCTGCCCTCCCGGCGCGCGGCGGCGGCCTGGAGGGAGGCCGTCCCCGAGGGCTTCCTGTTCGCCGTGAAGGGCAGCCGCTTCGTCACCCACGTCCGGCGCCTGAAGGACCCCGCCGAGCCCATCGCCCGCCTGGAGGACCGCATCGCTCCCCTGGGGGAGGCCAGGGGCCCCGTGCTGTGGCAGCTCCCTCCCCGCTTCCCCCGGGACCTGCCCCGCCTCCAGGACTTCCTCGCCGCCCTGCCCCCAGGCACCCGCCACGCCTTCGAGTTCCGGGACCCCTCGTGGTTCGCGGGCGAGGTCTACGCCGCCCTGGACGCCGCCGGGGCGGCCCTGGTGGTCGCCGACCGGGACGGCCGCACCGGCCCCCTCCGCGCCGCCTCCGGCTGGGCCTGGTTCCGCTTCCACGGCGGCCTGGGGGACGGGGGCGCCTACACCGACGGCCAGATCGCCGGCCACGCCGCCACCGTCGCCGGCCTCCTGGCCCGGGGGGTGGACGTCCTCGCGTTCTTCAACAACGACTGGGGCGCCCACGCCGTCGCCGACGCCGCCCGCCTCCGGGAGGCCGTCGCCGACCTCCGCTCGCCGCGCCCCCGCGCCCGGTGAGCGGCGGCGCTCAGGTCGTTCTCGACCTGCTGCCGCACCGGCGCCCGGGGGAGGCTCCGGTCCACCCGGTCCGCCGCGGCCTGGCTCATGCGCCGACCCTGGCAACTCGGACGGAAACCCCGGCGGGCTCATCCTTGACATCCCGTCGCGCCCCGCGCAACCTGACGGGAATCGCTCCCCGACGAGCCATCGCGCCGAATTCGGGGGACTCGGAGTGCCCGTGGGAGCCCACCCATCTCGCTGCTTGTCCGTCTTGGCCCTGGCGGCCTCGCTCCCCCGCGTCGCGAGCGCGGCCCCCCCCAGAGGCCGCCGCCGCGGACGCAGCCGCGGCCGAGGCGACCGCCGCGGTCGTGGAAGAGGAGTGGGCGGATGTGCTCGCGGAGTTCGATGACGGGGCCGAGTTGCACTCCCACCAGGTGGACCCCCTGCTCGGCGTGCTGGCCACGGCCGGGGGCACACTGACACCGCCGCTGGGCGCCCCGGAGGCGCTCGCCACGCTGGACCGCGCGGGGATCGAAGAAGTCGCACGCGACTTCCTGGCCGGCTGGTGGCCGCTGGTGGCGGGGGATCTTCCCGCCAGCCTCCAGGACTCCCTGGAACTCCACCAGGCGGCGCCCGCCGGGTTCGATGCGCGCGTCGACTTCCGCCAGGTCCTGGCGGGGGTTCCCGTCTTCCACCCGGTACGGATCTCCCTTGGTCGCAACCTGGAGGTCTACCAGTTCCTCGGTCCGATCCTGACCGAAGACGCCATCGTCGAGGACTTCGCCGTCACCGCGGACGCGGCCGACTTCATCACCCCACTCAGCGGCGTCGACCTGGACGATCCCAACCTCGTCCCCGAGAATCGGCGCCTGACGATCATGGTGGAGGCATCGAATTTGAGTCTGGTGGAATCGCAGGTCCCGGCGGGGCAGACCTGGATGACGAGCAGCACCCGGCCCGTCAACGAGTGCCTGGAGGGCTTCCCGGAGAACGGAGGTGGCCAGATGAACGCACCCTACTGGTCCCGTCCTGCAATCGTCCTCAACGGCGGGAGTTCGGACCTGACGAAGATGGGCCGCTCGCGGTCTCGGGGAGTCCTCTTCCACGAGTTCGGGCACTACTTCTTCCACTACGTCCTAGGCAACATCGACGGGAACGTGTTCGACGACTGGCCCTGGGGCATCGGCCCTCTGCAGGCGACCCCGTTCATGGTCGGGGCCATGGACGAGGGGCTCAACTACTACCTCCCAAGCGCCTACATGAGCGAGTGGGGGGTCCCCTTCAACCTCAGCTTCGCGGCGGTCCACTGCCCCGAAGCGGCCTACACCCAGAAGCTGAATCGGTTCTTCCTCAAGAAGACCGACATCGCCGAGTGCTTCGACACCTCGGGGAACGAGGGCGACACCTGTCCACGATCCTACCGGTACAACGGTCCCCAGTTCGAGTTGGCGGACGGGATCAGCGACACGATGGCGGCGCTCGAGACGTTCGACTGGAACGGCACGCCCCGGGTGAGGATCCTCCTGATCGATCTGAACACGAACCCGACCGGCGATCCCCGCTACGTCGACGGATACACTCTGGCCGACGAAGCCGAGGCGGCCCTCGACGCTCAAGGCTGGTGTGACTACGCCGTCACCTGGACTCCGGGCGTGGGCGCGCATGGTGACGCCTTCCCCGGTGCGGGCGGATTCCGAATCGAGGTGGCCTCGAACCCGGCCGACGACTGCGACGAAGTCACCAGCGTGGACTTTCTAAGCCAGGCGGATCCGTCCTCGGTGTTGCCGACGATGGGCTTCTTGGGAGCGAGCCACTATCTAGCAAGCGAATCTCCGGAACCTCCATGGCCACAGGATCCATTGTACGCCACCTGCTCCGACGACTTCCTAGTACCACGTTCCGAAGGTTCCTCCCCAGTTTCTCCGTTCCCAGGCCCACCCGATCCGGAACGTAGGGCGGGGGCTTGTCCCCCGCCGCGGGGCTTCGGCGGGGGACAAGCCCCCGCCCTACGGGGCCTCCCGTCCGCGGGACCGCGACGCCGATGAGCTGGAAGGCTGACTCAGAAACTGGGGAACTCGCTCTGGAACGACGTACTAGATGACGGATCGTGGTCCTACGGCAATCCCAAGATGACAAGCTACCTTGGAGGACCTCCCGTCGAGAGCCGCGCCTACAACTCCACGTGGCTAAGGAGCATGGCCTCCTGCGGCGGCACCGACGACGAGAACCTGCACGGCAGCACGTCGCGACGAGAAGATGGCGTCCATTTCGTCGGGGACTGGGTCGCGCAGTCCCTGTGGCACGCGAGGAACGTCGGGCGGGGGTGCCCCCCGACCGAGGTCGACGCCGCCGTCCTGCTCTCGATGGTGGACCTCTCGTACCTGAGCTCGTGCCCGTACTACTCCGAACTCGGCCCCGAGGTCTGCGGCGACCTGTTCGACATGCAGTTCACCCACCGGGTCCTCTGGCACCTCCAGAACGACTCCGGGTGCACGGGCCCGCAGTACGACAAGACCAAGGAAGCCCTGGAGCAGCACGGTGCGTGGTCTCCGGTCCCACCCCCCTGAGTCCGGACCGGCCTGGCGCCTCCACCCGAAAGGACACGAGCATGGGCGATTGCTGGCGTTCCAACCTGCCTTCGGTGGGCGGCCGTCTGGCGGTCTCGATCATCTGGGTACTCGCCCACCACGGATCGCTGGGCTGTGGGGAGGGTGACTTCCCCGAAGAGGACGACCATGGGGGCGATGACGATGTCGGCTACCCCCACGACGGGTATCCAGCATCCATGATCGCCGACGCGATCTTCGTCGGAGAGAATCCTGGAGACCGCGCGGGCATCTCCGTGGCGGGAGTCGGCGACGTCAGCGGGGACGGGATCCCCGACATCCTCGTGACGGCCCTGAATTTCTCGGCGAGTCCCCCGAGCAAAGGACGCGCCTACTTCATCCTCGGCCCCATCGCGGCGGGCCAGAGGACCCTGGGTGGAGCGTCGGACATCATCCTCGACGGGGAGGAGGATGGTGGCTTCGGTTACCAGGTCGCTCCCATCGGCGACCTCGACGGGGACGGCCTCGGGGAACTGATGATCACCGGTGGCACCCTCGGACCCGCGTCCTACGTCGTCTGGGCCCCCCTCGGTGCCGGCACGTACGGCATCGAGTCGGTCAGCACCCTCATCATCGAGGACGGCTACAAGCAGCCTGGGGAGCTCGCGGTCGAGGTGGGGGACGTCACGGGGGATGGCGTTCCCGACTTCATCGTGGACGAGGACTCCAACGGGTACCTGTTCACCTCATTTCCCCGGGTGGACGACACGCCGATCACGTCGGCTTCGACCCGGTTCGTCCTGATTCGGGGGGGCACAGCCAACCGGGTTCCCGTGGACCTGAACTCGGATGGCGTCAGCGACATCGTGTTTCGGGTCGGCAGCACGAGCTCCGACGGGCCCCTCGCGTTCCTCGGCCCCATCCCGGCGGGCGAGGTCTGGGCGGACGATGCGGACATGACGGTGGCGCTTGAAGACGATGGCGAGTACGTCTCTATCTACCCCCTGGGTGACATCGATGGCGACGGGAACGACGACCTCGCCATCACCCGCCCGGACGTCCAGCACCACATCCTGTACGGGCCGTTCGATGGTCCGGTCATCGACTTCCGAGACTCCGACACGGTCATCGACGGCCGAGGCGACGATCCGGACGACTCGGACTTCTGGGGCATGTCACCCGTCCCGGTCGGCGACGTCAATGGGGATGGAACTTCGGACTTCGCGTTCCGCGGCGCGAACAACGGCTATGGCGCGGTCTTTCTCGTCTACGGTCCACCCCCCACCGGGACCCATCGCCTGCAAGACCTGGCGGACCGAGGCGGATACTCCGGGGACGCCTACAACGCCGACTTCGGGCCCGGCGGCACCGGGTTCGGCGACGCCCTGTCCGCCCTCGGGGACGTCACCGGCGACGGGATCGACGACTTCGCGGTGGGGGCCCCGGACGGCAGCGGTAATCCGGGCAGCGTGTTCATCTTCTTCGGACGCTGACCACCGGGACCCTCCTGAGGACCATGCCTGGACCCGGAGCCTGGCCGGGCGAGGACGGCCCCGAGGATCTCCCTTGTCGAGCACCGGTGAGGAGAGGGGCACTCACGGCGAAGTCCCCGCCGGCGGAGCCTCGGGGGCGAGCGCCGCCGGGGCCATGACCGCCCGCAGGGCCCGGGGACGGTGGTCCCAGGTCCAGGAGGCGGCGCGGACGAGGCCGGCCGCGGCGAGGCGCGCGGCCAGTGCGCGGTCGTCGTGGAGCCGGGCGACGGCGGCCTGGGGGAGAGAGGGGCCTACACCGATGGCCAGATCGCCGGCCACGCAGTCACCGTCGCCGACCTCCGCACCCCCCGCCCCCTCGCCCGGTGAGCGCTGGCGGGATCAGGGAGTCAGCATCCACTCGCCGACGGCCGCCCCGTCGTCCCCCACGAAGCGCACCGCCACCGTGCCGGCGCCCGGATCGCACTCGAAGCGCACCCAGTTCCAGACCCCCACCAGCACCGGGAAGCGCTCGTCGGGGGGGTAGAGGAGGGCGATGGGGTTGATCTGGCTGCCGCCCGGGCCCGTGGCCACCTCCCACTGGCCCTCCCCCGGGCCTCCGGGGCCGTCCACGGCGGCGACCATGCCCAGGTGGATGTCGCCGCTCACCCACACCACCCCCTCGATCCCCTCGTTCCTGATGTGGTCCAGCAGCTCCGCCCTCTGCTCGGGGTAGCCCGCCCAGCGGTCGTCGGTCTCATAGTTGGCGAAGAGGGGCGTCAGCTCGGTGATGGGCACGCTGTTCAGCACCACTTTGAAGCGGGCCTCGCTCTCCGCCAGCCCCCGCTTCAGCCACTCCATCTGCTCGACGGAGACGTACAGCCCGTCCCGGCGCTCCCCCCGGCAGTCGAGCACGAAGACGTCCAGCACCCTCCCCCACCCGATCCTCCTCCAGATCCCCGTGCCCCCCGGGCCGATCCCCTGGGGAAGGGCCTCTCGGAAGGTGGCGAGGGCGGCTTCGAAGCGGGCCTCGATCCCCGAGTCCTTCCAGCTCCAGTTGTTGTCGACCTCGTGGTCGTCCCAGGTGGCCACGATCGACGTGCTCGCCGTCGCCGCCCGGAGCCCGGCGGTGGACAGGGCCTGCCTCCAGTGCTCCCGGTAGTCCTCCCGGCTGTCCGCCCCGTCGGCGTAGACCGCGTCCCCCAGCAGGCAGAGGAAGTCCAGGCGCTCGGCGGCGGCGTGCTCCAGGCTGGGCCAGGGGCGGCCGGGATCCCCGAGGCAGCTCGTCGCCCCGAAGGTCACCACCCGGTAGCCGTCCTCCGGCAGGGCCGTGCGGAACCTCCCCGCCGGGCCCCGCCTCACCCCGTCGGCGGCGTAAAAGGCGCAGGAGTAGGCGGTGTCCGGCGCCAGCCCGGCGAGGTCCACGGCGGCGGCGCCCTCGGCGGGGACGATCCCCTCCACCACCGCGTGCTCGACCCAGCCCTCCCCCTCGGCCCGCACCACGCGCAGGATCAGGGACGCCTCGGTGGTCAGCGCCGAGACCCTCGCCCCCGCCGCCGTGGCGTCCCCGATCACGATCCCCCAGGCGAAGGCGGCCGCGTCCTCCTCCCCGGGGGCCGCCCAGGGCTCCGGCTCGGATCCCCGCACGGGAGTAGGGTCGGGCCCGGTGTCGTCGTCGGCGGCGTCGTCGTCCGGCCCGGTGTCGTCGTCCGCGGGCGACGGGGCGGTGGGGTTGCACGACGGCAGCAGGGTGGCCGCCGAGAGGGCGGCGAGGAACTCGCGGCGCGTGGGGGGCATAGGCGGTTTGTACCAGCCGGACGGGGCTCGGGCCAAGTCCCCGCCCCCGCGCCCCGCCGGCACGGCCCCTGCACCGCCCATCCCCCAGCCACGCATCGCCGGCTCCCTCGCCGGCCCGGAGGAGCGCCATGCCCCGTTCCACTCCCCAGGGAGAGCACCGGCCCCCCCAGGACCGCGGCAAGCGCGGCCTCGGCGGCGCGTCGCCCTCCAACATCCTGGCCCACCTGAAGGGCCTGGACTTCCCCTCCACCCGGGACGACCTCGTCGAGCAGGCCCGCAAGAACAAGGCGTCCCCAGGGGTGATCTCCCAGCTAGAGCGCCTGGACCAGGAGGAGTTCGGGGGCCCCCAGGACGTGCTGAAGGCCTACGGGCGCATCCACTGAGCGATCAGTCGGTGCCCGCCCCGGAGGGGATCCCCTCCCCCGGGTGGGCTCCCGCCGCCGGCCCCGCCCGGGGGCGGAAGTTGCGGTCGGGTGGGGTCAGGACCCCCATCAAGGTCACCGACGCCGCCACCTGCACGCCGTGGGCACGCCCCAGGCCGGCGATGGGCAGACCGCCCTCGACCCCCGCCGCCAGGCGCATCGACCGCGACAGGGACGCCGACGCCCCGATCCCCAGCAGCGGCTCGACCCCCGGCACGCCGAACGCCTCGCCGTCCCGCGTCGCCGCGGCGCTCCCCCGGGCCCCCGCCGTGGCGGCGAAGGTCAGGCGCCGGGTCGCGAAGACCTGACCCGTCACCGCTCCCCTCCACGCCGCCCCCGGGAGCACCGCCCCGTCCCCCTCGTCCGGCCGGGGCAGCCCCAGGGACACGGAGCCCGCCAGCGCGATCCCCCCGCGGACCCCCGTGCGCTCCAGGGTCAGCGTGGGGGTCAGCACCACCCGCCCGGTCCCCGTCACCGATCCCGGGGACGAGGAGTCCACGTCCTGCCACCCCTTCCCGCTGGGGAAGGCCACCGCCAGGGAGAAGACCGGCACCGGCACCCCGCGGGGGAGCCTCGCGGCGAAGGCGTCCTCCACGGGATCCACCCGCACGAAGACCGACACGTCCCCCACCCCGCCGCCGACGTCCCGCCCCTCCGCCCCGGGGGCGCTCTGCACCAGCAGGGGCAGGTCGGCGCCCACCTGGAGGAAGCGGGTGGGCCGGTAGCGGCCGGCGACGACGAAGCGATGGGTGGTGCGGGCGCTCTCCCCCGCCGGGGTGAAGTCCCCGTCGGCCCGGAACTCCCCCAGCGTCCGCTCGAAGGAGTACCCGCCGCCGAAGCCGAACCGCTCGCAGCGGCCCAGGACCCCCGGCGTCGCCGAGGTAGCGCCGACGCAGCAGGCGGAGGCCCGGGCCGCCCCGGGGGAGGCGAGGGCGAGCAGGAGCCCCGCCACCGCCACCCCCCGCGGGAGGGAGCCCACGGCCCTATCCCTCTTCCACCGACTCGACGGTCAGGGTGAAGTCCTCCACCACCGAGCCGTCGCCGACCGTCCCCAGCAGGTCCCAGGTCCCGGGCATGGTGTAGTAGGCGTGCACCCGGTACACCCCCGCGCCCAGGTCCTCCACCTCGGTCTCCTCCGACGAGCCGTGGCCCATGGAGGTCATGTAGGGCTCGACGTCCACCGCCAGCCCCTCCAGGGCCTCGCCGGTGCCGGCGTCCCGGATGGTGAGGTCCACGTCCTGCCAGCCCGTGCCCACCTCCGTGGTGTCGGCGTCGACGGCGAAGGAGCCGCCGTCGGTGAGCTGTCCTTCGACGTCGACGGTGGTGTCGCAGCCGATGGCGAGGGCGGGGAGGGCGAGGGCGAGGAGGACCGGGGATCGCATGTTCCGCTCCGCGGGCGCGTCCGCCGCGCTCCGTGGCGGCAATCTAGGACCGGCCCCCTCCGCTGGGAATGCGTCGGATTGTCGCACCCCCGCGGTCGGTGGGGCGGGGACGCCGGCGGGGGCCCCGGCGCCACCGGCGGCCCCCCGATCTGCTACACTCCCATCGAACCTCGACCGCGGGGCACCCCGGCGCGGCCCCGTCCCGCGCCCCGCCGCCGGACCTGGGTCCGCCGCGGTCCGCCCCGCCGCCTCCCGACGCCCGGCGGCGCGGGGGGCCTCCCGTAAGGAGTGCGCGTGGGAGCAAGGGCATGGGGAGCGGAGGCCGCCGCGGGCCTGCTGTTGTGGATGGGTCTGGCGGGGGGCGCCGGCTGCCAGCCCGAAGGGGACTGCACCTCCCGGGCCTGGTACGCCGACGCCGACGGGGACCGGTGGGGAGATCCGGGCCGCGAGGCCGTCATCGCCTGCGAGGCGCCGGCCGCGGACCTCGTGGACGTCGCGGGGGACTGCGACGACGGCGATCCCGCCGTCCACCCGGGCGCCGAGGAGCTCTGCGACGGCGCGCCCGACAACGACTGCGACCGGGACGAGGACCCGGCGGAGGTCGACGGCGACCGGGACGGCCAGAGCGGGTGCGACGGCGACTGCGACGACGGCGATCCCACGGTGTACCTCGGGAACGCCGAGGTCTGCGACGGCGCCGACAACGACTGCGACGGCGCGCCCGGGGACGAGGAACTCGACGGAGACCACGACGGCCAGAGCGCCTGCGGGGGCGACTGCGACGACGCCGACCCGGCGAACCTCGTGGGGGGCACCGAGGTCTGCGACGGCGCCGACAACGACTGCGACGGCGAGGCCGACGAGGGCCTCGTGGGGCAGGCGTGGTCCGCCGACGCCGACGGCGACGGCCACGGCGACCCCGGCACCACCGTCACGCCCTGCCAGCCGCCCGGGAAGGGCTACGTCCTGGACGCCACCGACTGCGACGACGCCGATCCCGACGTCCACCCCGGCGCCCCCGACGTCTGCGACGGCGTCGCCGACAACGACTGCGACGGCGCCCCGGACCCCTCCGAGGCCGACGGAGACGGGGACGGCGTCTCGGTCTGCGACGGCGACTGCGACGACGCCGATCCGGGGCGGTTCCCCGGCAACGTCGAGTACTGCGACGGGGACGACGACGACTGCGACGGGACCGCGGACGAGGACGTCTCCTTCCAGACGTATCACCCGGACACCGACGGGGACTCCTACGGGGACGCGGGGATCGGTGTATCCACCTGCGACGGCCCCCCGGGGGGGCACGTTTCGGACGCCACCGACTGCGACGACGCGGACCCCGCCGCGTACCCCGGGGCCCCCGACGCCTGCGACGGCGTCGCCGACAACGACTGCGACGGCGCGGTGGACCCCTCCGAGGCCGACGCCGACGGGGACGGCGCCTCGGTCTGCGACGGGGACTGCGACGACGCCGATCCCCTCCTCCACCCCGCCGCCGCCGAGGCGTGCGACGGTGTCGACCAGGACTGCGACGGCGTCGCCGACGACGGCCTCGCCTTCACGCCGTATCACCCGGACGCCGACGGAGACTCTTACGGGGACCCGGGGACCGGTGTATCCACCTGCGACGGCCCCCCGGGGGGGCACGTTTCGGACGCCACCGACTGCGACGATGCGGACCCCGCCGCGTACCCCGGGGCCCCCGACGCCTGCGACGGCGTCGCCGACAACGACTGCGACGGCGCGGCGGACCCCTCCGAGGCGGACGCCGACGGGGACGGAGTCTCGACCTGCGACGGGGACTGCCAGGACGGGGACGCCGGGATCTCCCCCGCCCACGCCGAGACGTGCGACGGCGAGGACGAGGACTGCGACGGCGTCGCCGACGACGGACTCGACTTCACGATGTATCACCGCGACGCCGACGGAGACACCTACGGGGACCCGGCGGACGCCGTGGAGACCTGCGACGGGGCGCCGGAGGGCTACACCGCGGACGCCACCGACTGCAACGACGCCGACGCCGGGGTCCATCCCGGCGCCGAGGAGGTCTGCGACGGGGACGACGAGGACTGCGACGGCGAGGTGGACGAGGGCCACGACGCCGACGGGGACGGCGCCACCCCCTGCGGAGGGGACTGCGACGACGCCGATGCCGCGGTGGGCCCGGGGGAGGCGGAGATCTGCTTCAACGGCGTGGACGACGACTGCGACGGGCTCCCCGCCCCGGGCTGCCGCCTGGAGGGAGCGGAGGTGGTCACCGCCTTCGCGGGGGCGAAGCTCTCGGGCCACGACTCCGACCACGTCGCCGGGGCGGCTTTCGCGGCCGGCGACCTCGACGGCGACGGCGTGGACTCCCTGCTCATCGGGGCCTACGGCAACGACGAGGGGGGCACGTCGGCGGGGGCGGTCTTCGTGGAGGAGGAGCCGGCCGGGGAGTGGCTCCCAGACTGGAGCGGGCGCCTGCTGGGGGAGGAGGCGGGGGACCTGGCCGGCTTCGCCGTGGTCTCGGGGGAGGACGTGGACGGTGACGGCTTCGAGGACGTGCTGGTGGGCGGTTACGAGCACGCCACCACCGGCGCCGCCTGGCTGGTGACCGGGGGCGTGAGCGGCGCCGTCGACCTGTCCGCCGCGACGGCGAAGCTCTCCGGCGAGGCGGCCGGAGACGGCGCGGGCTACGCCGTCCTGCTGGCGGGGGACCTCAGCGGCGACGGCGAGCCGGACCTGGTGGTGGGCGCGCCCTGGCACGACGGCGGCGGCGACGACGCCGGGGCGGTCTACGTCGTGTTCGGCCCGGTGGCGGGGGCGATCGACCTGGCCGCGGCGGACGCGAAGCTGGTGGGGGAGGACGACGGCGACCTCGCCGGCCGTGCCCTGGCGGTGGCGGACCTGGACGGTGACGGCCAGCCGGACCTGCTGGTGGGGGCCCCCGGGGACGACGACGGGGGCGCCGACGCGGGCGCGGTCTACGGCGTCCTCGGCCCCCTCTCGGGGACGCTGGAGCTGTCCTCCTCCGCCGTGAAGTGGACCGGCGCCGGGGCCGGGGACGGGCTCGGGGACCGCTGGCGGGTGTCGGCGGGGGACCTGAGCGGCGACGCCGACGACGACGTGGCGCTGGGGGCCAGCCACTCCGCCGCCGCGGGGGCGGACGCCGGCGCCGTGTGGGTCTTCCACGGCCCCTTCGCCGCCGGGCTCCTCGACCTCTCCTTGGGGGCCGACGCGCTGCTGCTGGGGGCGGCCCCGGGTGACCGCGCCGGGGACGTGGTGGTCGCCGGGGGGGACGTGGACGGAGACGGGTCCGGGGACCTGCTCGTCGGCGCCTTCCAGTCCGGCGGCCTCGGCGCGCCGGGCTTCGAGACCTCGGGCTCCGCCTACCTCCTCTTCGGCCCCCTCGGCGGCACGATCTCCTTGTCCGACGCCGACCTGGAGCTCACCGGCGAGGACGGAGCCGACTGGCTGGGACGCTTCCTCGCCTTCGCCGACGTGGACGGCGACGGCCTGGACGACCTGCTGGTGGGCGCCGAGGGAGCGACGGCGAGCGGCTCGGTGTACGTGGTGTCCTCGGCGCCGCTGTAGCACCCGGCACGATGTCCCGTGGCGTCCCGCGCCCCGCCGGTTCCGCGGCGACCCACCTCCCCGGGTCCCGAGCGGCACCCGTGGGGACGCGTGAGCCTCGCTCGCGAATGACGGCTTGATCCTCCGCCATGGAGGATGCTACACAAGGATCGCCCGGACGGATGGCCGCCGTGGCGCCTGGGGGACGGCGGGTCCGTGGGGGCTGCCCTGCCGTCGCCCGAGACGTGCCCGGGGCGGGTGGGGTCCGTCCGGGCCCAGGAGGCCAGAGTGGAGACGCGAGCAACGAGACGTACCCATCCCGCGCGTGCGCTGGTGGTCGCGGGGGTCGGGCTCGCCGTGGGATGTGTCACCGCGGACGTTCCTGGGGCTGCCTGGGAGACGCTTGGTGTACAGGCGGATCCCGCCGCCGCCCCCCTGGGCGAGGCGGCCGCGTGGACCGCGGAGGCCGATCAGGTCTCGGCGTACTTCGGTTACTCCCTGGCGGGCGCGGGGGACGTGGACGGCGACGGGTACGTCGATCTGGTCGTGGGGGCGTACAAGTACGACGGCGGCGCCACGGACGAGGGGATGGCGTTCCTCTTCCGCGGGGGACCGGACGGCCCCGCGCCAGCGCCCTCCTGGACGGCGGGCTCGGGCCAGAGCTACGCGGGGGCGGGGTACTCCGTGGCCGCCGCCGGGGACGTGAACGGGGACGGATTCGACGACGTGGTGGTGGGCACCCTCCAGTACGACGGCGGCAACACTAACGAGGGGCGTGCCGAGCTCTACCTGGGCTCCGCCGCCGGCCTCTCGGCGGCCCCGGCTTGGACCGCGGAGGGGGACCAGACGAGCGCCGCGTTCGGAGCGGACGTGGCGGGGGCGGGGGACGTGAACGGGGATGGGTACGACGACGTGGCCGTCGGCGCGTGGGGGTACGACGGCGGCGAGACCGACGAGGGACGGGCGTTCCTGTTCCTCGGCGCCGCCAGCGGTCTGTCGGAGAGCGCCGCCTGGACGGCGGAGTCGGACCAGGCGTCCGCCTACTTCGGCGCCGCGGTGGCGGGAGCGGGGGACGTGAACGGGGACGGGTATGCCGACGTGGTCGTCGGCGCATACTCCTGGGACGGCGACCTGGGGGGCGAGGGGCGCGCGTACCTCTACCTGGGCTCGGCGGCCGGCCTGGAGGGGGCGCCCGCGTGGACCGCCACATCGGACCAAGCGTGGGCCCGCTTCGGCTACGCGGTGGCCGGGGCGGGGGACGTGAACGGGGACGGGTACGACGACGTGGTGGTGGGCGCGCCCAACGATGACGATGGCGTGTACGGCGAAGGCCGCGTGTACCTCTACCTGGGCTCGGCGAGTGGCCTCGGGGGAGCGCCCGCATGGGCCGCGGCGTCGGGGGAGTACGCGGCCTGGCTCGGGAAGGACGTGGCGGGAGCGGGCGACGTGAACGGCGACGGCTACGGGGACGTGCTGGCCGGCGCCTATGGGTACGACGGCGCGGAGACCGATCAGGGGCGGGCATACCTGTACCTGGGCTCGGCGGGCGGCCTGGGGGCGGCGCCGGCGTGGACGATGGACGGGGACCAGGCCCAGGGATACTTCGGGTTCTCGGTGGCTGGCGCAGGCGACGTGAACGCCGACGGCTTCGCGGACGTCGCGGTGGGCGCCTACGGGTATGACGCCGGAGAGTCGAACGAAGGGCGAGCCTACGCGTACCTCGGCGCGGACGACGGCGGGGGCGCGGCGGACTGCTCCGCGAGCGCGCTGGGCCCCGCCGAGGGGGCCGACCTGACGGAGGGCGCGACGTTCATCTGGTCGGGGGACTGCGCGGGCTACAGGGTCGAGGTCAGCGCGGATCCGGGTTTCCCGGCGAACGCGTCGTACCTGTTCGGGAGCTTCGCGGATGCCGCCGGGGACAACGCCTTCGCCCCCAGCGCGACCATCTGGTCGGCTATCGGCGCGAGGTTCACCGAGGCGGGCTACTGGCGGGTGGTCGGGGGGCTGGACGGGGCCAAGCGGGAGTTCGATGCCCGCTCGTTCCACACGGAGCTTCCGGCGGCGCCACCGGCTCCGGCTCCGGTCGAGGGATGCACGGTGGAGCTGGACAGCCCGGCGGAGGGGGGAGTGCTCGGGTCCCCGCCGACGTTCACCTGGACGACGGACTGCACGGGGGCGTACCTCGAGCTCTCCACGGACCCCGGGTTCGCGGTGGAGGCGACGTACAGCTTCGGATCGGTGTCATGGGGCAGGTATGGGGTGAGCGAGACGGTGTGGGGCTCCCTGGACGGGCGTTTCGCGATGGCGGGGATCGGCTACTGGCGCGTGATCGCGGGAGCGGCGGAAGGTCCGGTGGCCTCGGATGCGCGCACCTTCACCGTGCCGTGATCGGCACGGCCCGGCGAGGCGGGGCGGCGGGCGGGAGCGCCGGCGACCGGCGGCGTCGCCGTCGGGTCCGGGACTCCCACTCGCCACGCCCCGCTCCCCCTACCTCGCCACCGGGTACTTCGACAGCTTCCGCTGCAACGACCGCCGGTGCAGCCCCAGGAGTCTCGCCGCCTGGGACACGTTCCCCCCGCAGTCGGCGAGGACCCTCTGGATGTGCTCCCACTCCGCCCGGGCGAGGCTGGGGACGACCTCGGCGGGCGGGGGCGCCTCGCCGGGGGGCAGGTCGGCTCGGGCGAAGGCGGCAAGGATGTCGTCCACGTCGGCGGGCTTGGTGAGGTAGTGGGTCGCGCCCAGGCGGATCGCCTCCACGGCGGTGGCGATGCTCCCGTAGCCCGTCAGCACCACCACCCGGGTCCCGGGGTCGACCTCCTTGAGCCCCCGCACGACGTCCAGCCCCGAGGCGTCGGGCATCCGCAGGTCCACCACCGCCCACTCCGGGCTGTCGCTCCGGGCCGAAGCCAGCGCCGCCGCGCCTCCCCCGGCGCCCCGCGCCTCGAAGCCCCGGTCCCGGAACGCCCGCACCAGCCGCTCGCGGAACGTGTCGTCGTCGTCCACCACCAGCACCGAGTGGGCCCCGACCTCCGCTTGACTCGTCACTCCCGCCTCCTCCGCTCCGGATCTTTGAGGCCCGCCGACGCGGGCAGCTCCAGCGTCGCCGCCGTGCCCCGCCCCGGCCCGGTCTCCAGTCGCAGGGTCCCGCCGAGCCCCTCGGCGAGGGTCCGGGCCAGGAAGAGCCCCAGGCCCATCCCCCGACCCGGGGGCTTGGTGGTGAAGAAGGGCTCCCCGGCCCGGGCCCGCACCGCCTCGTCCATCCCCGAGCCCTCGTCCACCACCCGCAGGCGGACCCTGTCCCCCTCCCGGCTCGCGGCGATCCGCACCTCGGCCCCCTCGGGGGAGGCGTCGAAGCCGTTGCGGACCAGGCTCGCCAGGACCTGGACCGTCGCCCGGGGCGGCACCCGCAGCGGCCCCACCCCGGGCTCCACCTCGATCCGCAGGCGGCCCGCGAGCCCCTGGGGAAGGGCCCCCCGCACCGCCTGGAGCAGGGCCTCCGCGGTGACGTCCTCCGGCGCCTCCCCGGCGCTCTCCCCCGCCCGGGCGGAGATCCGGTCCAGGATCCCCCGGCAGCGGTCCACCTCGGCGCGGATGAGCCGGGCGTCGGCCACCAGCCCCTCGCCCCCCTCCTGGCGAGCCGCGGCCCTCTCCATCTCCCGGGCGACGACGGCGATGGTCCCCAGCGGCGTCCCCAGCTCGTGGGCGGCCCCCGCCGCCAGCGTCGTCAGCGAGGCCAGGCGCTCGGCCCGGGCCGCGGCTCGCCTCGCCTCCCCGAGCCGCGCGGTCCGGGCCGACAGGGCCGCCGTCAGCCGGGCCACGAACCACGCGATGGCCACCGACGCCGTCGAGAAGGCCACCCACATCCCCTGGAGGTGGGCGGACAGCAGGCCGTCCCCGCCGCCGTGCCCCGCGTGCGCCCCGTGGGCTCCCCCCTCCACCAGGGGGACGTGATAGCGGAACAACAGCGCGTAGGCGACCGCCGACAGCCCGGTGATCCCCCACGTCCACCTCGCCCCCAGCACCACCGCCGCCAGGGTGACGTGGACGAGGTAGAGCATGCCGAAGGGGTTGGACGGCCCGCCGCTGAGGTAGAGCAGCCCCGTGAGCCCCAGCACGTCCCCGACCATCACCGCCGGCAGCAGCGCCGCCGGCGCTCCCCGCCCCTCTCCTTCCCCGTCCCGCGCCCGGGCCGCCCACACCCCGAGGACGACGTTGCTCGCGCCGAGGAGCCCGATGAGCGCGCACACGGGCGCCAGCGGCAGCCGCAGCCCGTAGATCCCCACGGCCGTCGCCACCGCCACCGCCTGGCCCGCCACGGCGTACCACCGCAGCCGGACCAGCCAGGGCAACGTGATCTCCGGCGCCGCGCCGGTGGGAAGCTCCGCCATGGCCCTCGACCCGGGGGAGGGGGCTGAGCGCCCCGCCGGGCCCCCGATCTTCCCACTCCCGGGCCCCGGGTCAACCGCCCTCCCGGGGGCCGCGCCCGTCCGGGACGCAAACATCCGTCACCACTGGACTTTTCGCACCCGACCGCCCCTTGCCGCCCCCCGGTGCCCGCGCAGATCCTGGCATCGCCCGGCGGGATGGGGCGTGGCTCGCGCCACGACCGCGCCGCGGGGGGAGTGGCGCCACGCCGGCGCCCTCGGGGGGAGGACTCGATCATGTCGCTTTTTCGAAGGATCGTCAGGGAGGAGAAGGGGGCCGTCAGCACCGAGTACACCGTGCTCCTGGCGCTGATCGCCCTCGCGCTCATCGTGGTCGCCGGCGACCTCGGCACCAAGATCGAGGACGTGTTCGGGACCGTGGTGGCCTCGCTGCCCTGACGGTCGCGGGCCCCGCCGGGTCCGGCAACGCGCCGGGCCCGGCGGTCGCCCGCGCTTCGGCCCGATGGGGGGGCAGGGTGCGGGCAGGGGCTCGGGCACGGGCACGGGCACGGACGATCGGCCGGTCGCGGGACGGGGGTCCCTTTCCAGGGGGGGGAATGCGCCGACATCCAGAGCGCGGGAGCGCAGCGGTGGAGTTCGCCGTGCTGCTGCCCGCCTTCATCGCCCTGCTGCTCGGCATCGCCGAGTATGGCTGGCTCTTCTTCCACGAGGTGGTGGTCGCCAACGCCGCCCGGGAGGGGGCCCGCACCGGCGTCACCCGCGCGCCCGACGACGCCGAGGACGGCCCCACCGCCGCCGCCGCCCGGGTGAGCCAGTACCTCGCCGCCTCCGGCCTGGCCTGCGCCGCCGGCTGCACCGTCGACGCCCGGGACTCCGGGGCCTCGCCGGAGCGGATGCTGGAGGTGGAGATCGCCTACGCCTACGCGCCGCTCCTGGGGTTCGTCCCCACGCCGGCCGAGCTCCGGGCCCTCTCCTCCATGCGGTACGAGGTCCAGTACTGACCACTTCCCCGGGGACCGCTCCCCGGAGCCGAGAGGCAACACGATGAACCGTCAGCCCGACCGGGCCCGCTCGCGATCGCTCGCCTTCTCCGCCGTCGCCGTCCTGGCGGCCGGGCTCGCCGCGCCCCTGCTCTACGCCTCCCTCAAGCAGGTATCGCGGGAGACGACCGACGCCGGCCCCGTGGTGGTGGCGGCGGCGGAGCTGCACCCCGCCCAGGTGCTCTCCCGGGCCGACCTCGACGTCGTCCGCTGGCCCGCCGACCTCGTCCCCGCGGGGGCCTTCACCGATCCCGAGGCCCTGGTGGGTCGCACCGTGCGCCAGGACGTGCTCCCCGGCGAGCCCGTCCGGGAGCAGCGCCTCGCCGACGCCGCCCGGGGCCGGGGCCTGCATGCCCTCATCGAGCCCGGCCACCGCGCCATGGCGCTGCGGGTGGACGAGCAGGTGGGGGTGAGCGGCTTCGTCCAACCCGACAACCGGGTGGACGTGGTCGTGGCCATGCGACCCCGCACCGGCCAGGGGGAGCACCGCGCCCGCACCGTCCTCCAGAGCGTGCGGGTGCTGGCCGTCGGCGCCGAGACCGAGACCCGCGGGAACAAGGCCATCTCCGTCTCCACCGTCACCCTGATGGTCACCCCCGAGGAACAGGAGCAGCTCACCATGGCCATCGCCGAGGGGAAGGTCTCCCTCTCCCTCCGCAACGACGTGGACGTCGCCGTCGCCGACACCCACGGCGTCTCCGCCCGGGACGTCGTGGGGGGATCCCCCGCCGCCACGGCCCGCGCCCCCCGGCGCGCCGGCCCCGCCGAGGCGACCGAGGCCAAGGCCGCCCCGGCCCCCGCCGCCCCCACCCACCAGGTCGAGGTCTACCGCGGCGCCCGCGCCGAGACCCGGAGCTTCGAGACCACCGAGGCGATCCCGTGAGCACCCACCGCCCCGCCGCCCTCCCCGCCGCCCTCGCGGCCTTCCTCCTCTGGCCCGCGGTCGCCCTCGCCCAGGACGACGCGGCGCCCGCGCCGTCCGGGGACGCCTCCCCAGGGGAGCGGGGCCGCTCCGGTGGCCGCCTGGAGATCGGCGAGGCCGAGGGCCCCATCGAGGAGATCCACCTGGAGGTGGGCAAGTCCCGGGCCTACGTCCTGAGCCGCCCCGCCATCCGGGTCTCCCTCACGGACCCCGAGGTCGCCGACGTCGCCGTGCTCAGCCCCCGGGAGGTCCTGGTCTCGGGCCGCAAGACCGGCGCCACCAGCCTCTACCTGTGGGCCGACCAGGCCCGCCCCGTGGTGGTGGACGTGCTGGTGGACCGGGACCTGGGCTCACTGCGGGCCCGGGTCGGAGAGATCCCCGGCGCCGAGGCGGTCCGCCTCTCGGCAGTGGGGGAGAGGGTCGTGGTCTCGGGGGCCGTGCCCGATCTCCAGACCATGGAGGCCATCTCGTCGGTGGTGCGCCTCTTCGACGAGTCGTTCTCCAACCTCCTGTCCCTGGAGGGAGACAACCAGGTGCAGCTCGAGGTCCGCTTCGCCGAGGTCTCCCGCACCGCCATCCGCCAGTCGGGCCTCAACGCCCTGTGGGACGGCGGCGACTTCTTCGTCGCCCAGACGGCCCCGGGCTCCCCCCAGGGGGGGGGCACCCTCTTCCCCTCCGCCGCGGGGATCGCCGCCCGCTCGGGCGCGGCGGGGATCGAGGCCCTCTCCATCCCCGCCGCCCTGGGCGCCGAGGGGTTCAACCTGTTCTTCTCGGCCGCCGGGCTCGGCCTGAACGCCGTGCTGTCCATGTTGGAACAGGAGGGTCTCTCCAAGACCCTCGCCCAACCCACGCTGGTCGCCCTGTCGGGGCAGGAGGCCAACTTCCTGGCCGGGGGCGAGTTCCCCATCCCCGTCGCCCAGACCGACCGCACCATCACCATCGCGTTCAAGGAGTTCGGGGTCAAGCTCCAGTTCCTGCCCACCGTCCTCGGCACCACCACCATCGACCTGAAGGTGATGGTGGAGGTCTCGGACCTGGACTACACCAACGCCGTCCAACTCCAAGGGGTGCGGATCCCCGGCGTGGTGACCCGGCGGGGGGAGACCCACCTGAGGATCAACGCCGGGGACTCCTTCGCCTTCGCCGGCCTGCTGTCGGACGCGGTCCGCTCCCGGATCGACGAGGTGCCGGGCCTGGGGCGGATCCCCCTGCTGGGGGCCCTGTTCCGGTCGACCTCGTTCAAGCGGTCCGAGTCCGAGCTGCTGGTCACCGTGACCCCCCGCCTCGTCCGCCCCGTGCCCGAGGGCGAGATGCCGCCCATGCCCGGCGAGGACGTGCTGAACGACCCCGACGACGTGGAGCTGTTCCTGCTGGGGCTGGACCGCTCCTACTCGGCCCGGAAGGGTCGCGAGACCCCCGTCTCCCCCTCCCCCTCCGCCGTGGCCGTGCCCGCCGGAGAGGTCGGGTTCTCGAGGTGAAGTCCATGGTGGATCTCCAAGTCGTGGGGAGGCCGGAGCCGGCCGGGCCCCGGGTCGCCCTGGTGGGGCTGGCGGGATCGGTGCTGGACGACGTCCGGGCCGCGGCTCCCCCGGGATGGGTGGAGGTCGCCCGGGACCCCTCCGTGCCCGGCGCCGCGGCCCGCCTGGCCGGCGCCTCCCCCGACGCCGTCCTCCTCTTCGACGGCCACGCCCCCGAGCGCTCCCTGGCGGAGCTGGGCGAGATGGTCCGCCTCCTCCCCGGAGCCCGGATCTTCCTGCTCAGCCCCGTGAAGGACCCCGACCGGATCCTGAGGGCCATGCGGGAGGGGGCGGCGGAGTACATCGTGCTCCCCGAGGACCTGGGAGAGCTGGCCCGCTCCCTCGCCCAGTCGGGGCGGGCGCGGCCGGGATCCGCGGCGTCGGGGCGCCTCGTGGCCCTGGTGGGCGCCCGGGGAGGGGTGGGCACCACCACCTGCGCCGTCCAGCTCGCCGGGGAGCTCAACGCCCTGCGCCCCGGGCGGGTCGCCCTGGTGGACGTCAACCCCGTGGCCCCCGACGCCGGGGTCTTCCTGGACCTGGACCTCCCCTTCGGGCTCCTGGACGTGATGCGGAACGTCCATCGGTTGGACGAGACCCTGCTCCACGGGGTCCTGACCCGCCACCCCAGCGGCCTGGCGGTGGTCGCGCTGCCCGAGGACGACGCCGGACGGGCCGAGGTGGCGCGCCTGGGGGCCGGGGCGGCGCTCCGGGCCCTGGAGGTGCTGCGGACCTCCATGGACGCCGTCGTCCTCGACTGCGGCTCGGTCCCCGACGCCTTCACCGCCCCCCTGCTGGCGGGCGCCGATCCCGTGCTCCTGGTGGTGCACGCCGACGTCGCGTCCGTCAAGAACGCGCTGAGGCGCCAGGCGTGGCTCCGGGCCGCCGGCGTCCCCGACGCCGTGGTGTCCCTGGCGATCAACCGCCACGGGAACCGCCCCGCCCACATCCGGGAGTCCGAGCTGATGCTCAGCCTGGCCTGCCCCACCGCCGCCACCCTGCCTCCCGACCCCGCCGCCGCCGCGGCCCTGGAGACCGGGCGCCTCCTGGCGAGCGACCGGGGCCTCACGCCCCTGCGCCAGGAGCTCCGGCGCCTCGCCGAGTCCTGGTTCCCACCCGCCCCTGGCGGACGGGGCCGCTTCGCGTTCTTCCGCCGGCACCGCGCCGGGAGGACCCCACGATGAACGAGCACCTGGGCCCCGCGCTCCCCGCCCGCCTGGGCAACTCCACGCCCCCGCCGGCCACCTCGTCTCGTCTGGGCTCCCTCCCGGTCGCCCACGGCGCGGCGGGGGCGGTGACCCACGACGCCTACCAGGAGCTCAAGGGTGCGCTGCATCGGGAGCTGGTGGAGCGCCTGGACCTCAGCCAGCTCCGGGAGGCGGACCACGACCGGCTGGCGGAGGAGGTCCGGAGCCTCGTCCAACACCTGGTGGCCGAGCGGGCTCTCCCCCTCAACCGCCTCGAGCGGGAGCGGATCGCCGTCGAGGTCCGGGACGAGGTGCTGGGGCTCGGCCCCCTGGAGCCGCTGCTGGCGGACGCCTCGGTGAGCGACATCCTCATCAACGGGCCGCGGAGCGTCTGGGTGGAGAGGAACGGGATGCTCCACCGCACCGACACCCGCTTCCGGGACGACGCGCACCTCCTCCAGATCCTGGACCGGATCGTCAGCCCCGTCGGCCGGCGCGTCGACGAGACGTCGCCCATGGTGGACGCCCGGCTCCGGGACGGCTCCCGGGTCAACGCCATCATCCCGCCCCTCTCGTTGGACGGGCCGGTGGTCTCCATCCGGCGGTTCGGGGCCCACCCCCTCACCGCCCGGGACCTGGTACGGGGCGGAACCCTCCCCGCGCCGGTCCTGGAGCTGCTGAACGGCGCGGTGCGGGCCCGGCTGAACGTCCTGATCTCCGGCGGAACCGGCTCCGGGAAGACCACCATGCTCAACGTCCTCAGCGCCGCGATCCCCGAGACGGAGCGCATCGTCACCATCGAGGACGCCGCCGAGCTGCAGCTCCAGCAGCCCCACGTCGTGCGACTGGAGACCCGCCCTTCCAACCTGGAGGGCCACGGGGAGGTCACCCAGCGGGACCTCCTGCGGAACGCCCTGCGGATGCGTCCGGACCGGATCGTGATCGGCGAGTGCCGCGGTGGCGAGGCCCTGGACATGCTCCAGGCGATGAACACCGGCCACGAGGGCTCCATGACCACCATCCACGCCAACACCGCCCGGGACGCCCTGGCGCGCCTGGAGACGATGATCGGCATGGCCCAGTCCAACCTCGACGACCGGGTGATGCGACAGCAGGTCGCCCGGAGCCTGGACGTGGTGGTCCAGCTCAACCGCCTCTCCGACGGGCGACGCAGGGTGGTCCAGGTGGCCGAGGTCACGGGGATGGAGGGGGACGTGGTGACCCTCCAGAACCTCTTCCTGTTCGAGCAGCGGGGCGTCGACCCCGACGGGCGGGTGCGGGGCCACTTCCGGTCCACCGGGGTCCGCCCCGGCTTCGACGGGCGCCTGCGTTCCCACGGCGTCGACCTGCCGGCCTCGGTCTACGAGTACGAGGAGGCGGTCTGACACTTGGGCGAGGGCTCGGGCGAGGGCTCGGGATTTCAGGTGGGTGGTTTCGGGCCAGGCCGGACACCACCCAGGGCGGTTCGTGATGACTGCCAGCGGTCGTAGATGGCTCGCCGTCCTTGGCTCGCCCGCAGAGGCGCAGAGTGGCCCGTCCAGGGCCGCAGAGAACGCAGAGGAAAGAGCGGGGAGGCCCGGACGTTCGGGCGGCAAACGGATGTTCGATGATGGTTTGAGGGGAGGAGTGATGGACGGGGGGATCGTCGGCCGGCTCCTGGCGGCGCCGCCCATGGCGCTGGTCCTGGGGCTGGTGGCACTGATGCTGTGGTCGCAGCTCGCCGCGTGGTGGTGGTCGGGCCGACGACGGCAGAGGCGGGAGGATCTGCGCCGGCGCCTGCGGCTGGAGGACGGGACGGGGCCCCTCCCCGGGCTGACGCTCCGGGAGGTGGCCTACGCCCGGGACCCCCGATGGAGCGCGGTCCTCTCCGCCCTCCCCGGCGCCCCGGCCCTCCACCGGCTGATCCAGCGCGCGGGCGCCGACCTCACCGTGGCCGGGTTGCTGACCCGCTCCGCCGTCGCCGGGGGCGTCGGCCTGGCGGGCGGGGTGGCGGTGACCCGCGACCCCGGCGTCGCCGTCCTCGCCGCTGTCGTCGCGGCTTGTGTCCCCGTGCTGTCCCTTTCCCGGCAGTCCCGGGTGCGGGTGGAGAAGCTCTGGCGCCAGCTCCCGGGCGCCCTGGACCTGATGACGCGCTCCCTGCGGGCGGGGCACGGGATCGGCGCCGCCCTCCAACTGGTGGGCCAGGAGTCCCCCCTCCCCGTCGCCGCGGAGTTTGCCCGGGCCGCCGAGCGCCACCGCCTCGGGGACGACCTGGGGGCCGCCCTGCGTTCCATGGCCGACCGGAACCGCGCGTGCCGCGACCTGCGCTTCTTCGCCATCGCCGTGGGGCTCCAGCGGGAGACCGGGGGCAACCTCGTGGAGATCCTCGAGAACCTCGCCCGCACCGTTCGCTCCCGCTTCGTCCTCCAGGCCAAGGTCGAGGCCCTGACCGCCGAGGCGCGGCTGTCGACCCGGGTGGTGGGGGCGATGCCCTTCGCCACCTTCGCCGCCCTGGCGGTGCTCCGGCGGGAGTACGTCGCCACCGCCCTCCAGGACCCCATCGGCCGGGGGATGCTGGCGGGGGGCTTCGCATGGTTCGCCGTCGGACTGCTGCTGATGCAGCGGGCGATGCGGGTGGAGGTGTAGCATGCCCTGGGAGACCCTGCCGGGGACCGCCGCCGGGGCGGCCGTCGCCAGCCTGCTGGTGGCCCTCGCCATCGCCTCGGTCTGGCTGGCCGTGGGCGCTTCCAACCAGGCCCGGGCCTCGTTGGAAGCGCGGGTGCGGCGCCTCCACGGCCCCGGGCGGACCGTCACGACGACGGCCCCCTCCTCCGGGGGCGCCTGGTTCTCCCGCCTCGGCGCCCGCGTGCGCCCCTGGCTGCCCGAGAAGGAGAGCGCCCTGCGGGACGAGCTGGCCCAGGCGGGGTTCCGGTCCCGCCACGCGGTGGAGGGCTTCGTGGTCGCCCAGGTCACCCTGGCCACGGGCCTGCCCGCCCTCTACCTGGCCGGCGCGCTCTGGTTCGAGCCCGACGGCACCCGCCTGGTCGGTTCCCTGCTGGCCCTGACCGCCCTGGGCTTCGCCCTGCCGGGGGCGGTGGCGTCCCGGCGCGCCCGGGCCCGGCGCGGAGAGATCCAGCGCTCCCTGCCCGAGGCCCTGGACCTGCTGGTCACCTGCGTCGAGGCGGGTCTGGGGCTCGACGCCGCGCTGCGCCGGGTGGCCGACGAGCTGTCGGACCACCGGGCCCCCCTGGGCTCCGAGCTGCGCCTGACCCACCTGGAGGTCGCCGCGGGGATCCCCCGGGCCGAGGCCCTCCACCGCCTCGCCCGCCGCACCGGGATCGACGACCTGCGCTCCCTGGTGGCGGTCCTGGTGCAGACGGAGCGCTTCGGCACCTCCGTCGCCCAGGCCCTCCGCACCCAGGCGGAGTCCATGCGGACCACCCGCCAGCTCCGGGCCGAGCAGGCGGCGGGGGAGAGCCCGGTCAAGCTCTCGGCGATCCTGGTGGTCTTCCTGCTGCCCTGCCTGGTGATGGTGGTGCTCTCCGGCGCGGCGGTGCGCGTGTACCACGCCCTCTTCCAGGGCGGACTGGGAGGTTGAGTCGTGCGCCGCTCCCTCGCCCTGTTCCTCGCCGCCACCCTCGGCGCCGCCGCCCCGACCCCCGCCACGGGGGGTGGCCTGGACGCCCGGCCCGAGCTCGCCTACCACCGCGTGAAGGTGCGGGTGGTGTCCACCCTCATCGCCCGGGGCCGGGCGGACCTGGCCCTCGAGGCCGCCAGCCAGCTCGCCCTGGACGCCCCCGAAGACGCCGCCACCGCGGTGGCCCTCGGCCGGGCCCTGGAGGCTGGCGGCCTGCTGGAGGAGGCGGAGCGCGCCTTCCGCCGCGCCGCCCGCCTGGACCGGAGGGACCCGGTTTCCCGGGACCTGCTGGGGCGGGTGCTGCTCCGACTCGGGCGGACCGCCGAGGCGGTGAGCCAGATCCGCCGGGCCACGGAGCTGGCGCCCTTCCAACCCGCCGTGTGGAACGACCTGGGATTCGCCTGGATGGTGGCCGGGGAACCGGGGAGGGCGGTGGGCGCACTGGAGAGGGCCGTCGAGCTGGACCCCTCGGTCTCCCGGTCCCGGGTCAACCTCGGCTTCGCCCTGGCCGCCGCGGGCCGGGACGAGGAGGCGCTGGCCAGCTTCCGGGCCCTGCTGGGCCCCGCCGACGCCTATGCCGACCTGGGCCTCGCCCGGGAGCGCAGGGGGGACGCCCCAGGCGCCCGGGAGATGTACCGGGCCGCCCTCCGCCTCGATCCCCGCCACGGCCCCGCCCGGGAGGGGATCGCCCGGACCGAACCGTCACCCCCCACGGGCGCCTCGGGCGACGCCGTGGGACCGGAGCCGTCGCATGAGACACCGTGACACCCCCGCCCGCCCGTCGGGCCCGGGGGGCCTCGCCGCCCTGACCCTGGCCCTGGCCTCGCTGGCGCTTACGCCGGCGTGCGTCCGGGAGCACCTCTCCCCCGGCTTCGGGGAGCAGACCCGGCGGGCCCTCTCCCAGCAGTCCGTCCCGCCCCGCGCCTCCGGGGACGACCTGCTGCTGGTGCTGGACGGAACCTCCGCGGCCCAGATCCACGAGAACTACCGGAAGTCCCTCGCCACCGCCGACACGTCCGAGGAGCTGGGCGCGGCTCCGGACTTCGGGGAGGGCAAGTGAACGGCGGGCCGAGGCGCCCGCGGAGGTCCACCCGCCCCGGGGTGATGGGGAGCGGCGCCCCCCCGGCCCTCGCCGGAGAGCGCGGGTCGGTGGCGGCGACCACGGCGGTCCTGATCGTCGTCCTGCTGGTCTTCGCCGCCCTCACCGTGGACGTGGGCCTCGCCACCCTCGCCCGGCGGCACCTCCAGAACGCCGGGGACGCCGCGGCCCTGGACGGGGCCGCGGAGCTGGACGGGACCCAGGCGGGCCTGGACCGCGCCCGGGCCCGGGCGGAGGCGGTGGCCGCCGCCCACGCCGCCCTCCGGGACCCGGTGGTCCTCTCCCAAGGAGGGGGTGACGGCACCCCCGACGTGCAGGTGGGGACCTGGGACTTCGCCGCCGCCACCTTCACCGAGTCCGGCGACCCGGCCGCGGTCAACGCGGTGCGGGTGCAGGCGCGCCGGTACTCCGCCCGGGGCGAGGGGATCGCCACCACCTTCGGCCAGCTCGCCGGGGTGGCGGCGATGGACGTCGGCTCCGACGCGATCGCCGTGGGCGGCGGCGCGGGCGAGGTGGAGTGCGCCTCCCCGGTGGCCGTCCCCCGTTGCTCCATGGACCTGAACCCGAGCTGGTGCGTCGATCCCGTGCCGCTGAGCTTCAACCCCTCCACCACCAACACCGCGGGCTTCGGGGTGTTCGCGGGCACCGCCTCCACCCCCAACATCGCCGCCCAGCTCCAGACGTGCTCCGACTACCGCGTCGGCGACACCCTCTGCCTCGGCAACGGCGCCAACCTCGCCTCCCCCCAGATCTACCAGCCGATGGTGGACTCCATCGTCGCCGGCGAGCCCTGGGACGACGCCACCCGCCCCCTTCCCGCCCAGGACCCCGCCTCCGAGGTCCCCTCCGGGGACTACGGGAAGGTGTGGCGCACCTGGATCCCCGTCTTCGACGACGGGGGGAGCTTCTGCAGCCCTCCGGACAACTACAACCAGTGCGGGTGGAAGGTGGACAGCTTCGTCCCCTTCGCGATGTACGACGTGTTGGCCCACGGCAGCACCAAGACCGTGCTGGGCTTCTTCGACTGCGACGCGACCCCCGGCCTGGCCTACGCCGGCGGGACCGTCTTCGACACCGAGGCCCGCCCCCGCCTGGTCCGCTGATCCGCCGCGCCCCCCTCGCCGCCGGGGCCCTCGACCTCGAGCCCACCGCGAGTCCGTCCGATGGGATGAGGGAGCGACTCCTCCCCGAGCCCTCGGCGTCCCCGGGGGGGGCGGACCGGGGCACTTCGGTGCGCTGCCCCCACGGATGATGCTTCTATGGCGTGAGAAGACCCCCAGGAGTCATCCAGGACCGGATTCCGCCGATTCGACCTGGATTCCCTCGTTCTTCGGGCTATAAGAGGCGGTTTTTTCACCGCTTGGCGTGCGGCGTTCCCCTGTGGGGCGACGGAGGCGGAGACCTCGGATCCCCGCCGAGGGGCGGACGGCGCGGTCCCCGCCCCCATCCAGGCGGTCCGGCCCCCCCCCGGGAGCGCCGCCCCCACCCGCCCGCACCCTTCGCGCTCGCCGCAATAGATGTAACGCCACGCGCGCGAGCGCACGTTCCTCGCAAGAGATCCTTGACGTGTCTCCGCCCCGCGGGTCACGGGAATCTCGATCTGGACGTGAAGATTCCGTAGCGGACCCATCCGGGGCATGCTACACATTTCTTCACGGGGAGCTTTCGCCAGAACACGACGGCGGACACGCTCGGGAGACCCATCCCGAGGACGAACGGCACAGGTGCGCCCGCGCCGGCCGATACACTTTCCGGCCCAGGAGGGGACCGGCATCACTGGCGACGAGGGGGTATTGGACCGCCCCCCACCCGCCACACCGCGCCACGCCCGAGGCGTGCATCCGCGGGAGGAGTCCGTCCCATGCGCTCGATCCAGAAGCTCGTCCGTGAGGAGAAGGGGGCCGTCAGCACCGAGTACACCGTGCTCCTCGCCCTGGTGGCCCTCGCCCTGATCGTGGTGGCCGGCGACCTCGCCACCAAGATCGAGTCGGTGTTCGCGAGCGTCATCGCCGGCCTGCCGTGAACGTGGCGGATCGGACCCCCTGGGTGTAGGCGGAGGTCCGAACGGGTCCAACTCCGCCCCGGTTCTCCGATAAGGGGGAACCGGGGCGGCGGACCCTCCGGGGAGCGAGCGGTGCGGAAGGTGATCCGACGAGCGGAGTGCCGGGGGAGCGTGGCGGTCGAGTTCGCGATCGTGCTCCCGGTCTTCGTGTCGCTCCTGCTGGGGGTGACGGAGTACGGGTGGCTCTTCTACACCGAGGTCATCGTCGCCAACGCCGCCAGGGAGGGGGCCCGGGTCGGGGTGACCCTGGCCCCCGGCGACGCCGTGGACGGACCCACCGCGGCCCAGGAGCGGGCGGCCGCCTACCTGGCGGCGTCGGGCCTCTCCTGCACGGGGGGCTGCGCCGTCGCCGCCTCGGACGCCGGCACGGCGCCGGCCCGGATGCTGGACGTCGAGGTCACCTACCCCTACCAGCCCCTCATCGGCTTCGTGCCGACACCGGCCGACGTGGTGGCGCGGTCGTCCATGCGCTACGAGGTGCAGTTCTGACTCGGGTCTCGCCAGACCGGAGTCTGCCCGCGCCTCGGGAGGAGTGACAGGTCGATGTCCCGTCCCACAGATCGCTCCAGGGGCCGCTCCCTCGTCTTCTCGGCCGTCGCGGTCCTCGCGGCGGCGCTGGGGGCCCCGCTCCTCTTGTCCTCCCTGAAGCAGGCGTCCCGCCAGGAGGTGGGCACCCGCCCCGTGGTGGTGGCCGCCGAGGACCTCCACCCCGCCCAGGTGCTGGAGCCCACCGACCTGAAGGTGGAGACCTGGCCCGAGGACATGGTCCCCGAGGACGCCGCTTCGGAGGTGGCGCCGCTGGTGGGCCGGACCGTCCGGCAGGACCTGCTCACCGGCGAGCCGGTGCGGGAGTACCGCCTGGCGGACGCCGAGAGGGGCCGCGGCCTTCACGCCCTCATCGAGCCGGGACACCGGGCGATGGCGCTCCGGGTGGACGAGCAGGTGGGGGTCAGCGGGTTCATCCTCCCCAACAACATCGTCGACGTGATCGTGGCCATGCGCCCCCGCACCGGCGGCGGGGAGTGGCGGGCCCGGACCGTCCTCCAGAAGGCCCGGGTGCTGGCGGTGGGCGCCGAGACCGAGACCCGGGGCAACAAGGCGGTGAGCGTCGGGACCGTCACCCTGATGGTGACCCCCGAGGAGCAGGAGCAGCTCACCATGGCCATCGCCGAGGGGAAGGTGTCGTTGTCGCTGCGGAACGACGTGGACCTCGCCCTCGCCGACACCCCCGGGGTCTCGGTCCGGGACGTGGTGGGGGGCGGCGAGGCCGCTCCCGCCCGCGCCACCCGCTCCCAGGGCTCGCGCCGGGCCGTCGCGTCCCGGGCGCCCGCCGCCCCCGCCGAGCCGCCCCCCGCCGCCGCGCCCACCCACGACGTCGAGGTCTACCGGGGCGGCAACGCCGAGACCCGCTCCTTCACCGCGCCCAACGGGGATGGTTCATGACGAATCGTGGTCCTTCGCTCCCGAGGCGGCTCCCCACCCTCGCCGGGGTGCTCGCGCTGTCGTCGGCTCTGCTGGCCGCCGGTCCCGAGGGCACCCCCGGCGACGCCGCGGCCCAGCCCCCCGATCCGCCGGCCCGCGTCCACGCCGCCTCCGGCCCCCTGGACATCCGGGAGGCCGGCGCACCCAACAAGGCCATCCACCTCGAGGTGGGCAAGAGCCGGGCCTACAACCTGACCCGCCCGGTGATACGGGTGTCGCTGACGGACCCCCAGGTGGCCGACGTGGCGGTGCTCAGCCCCAGCGAGGTGCTGGTCTCGGGCAAGAAGACCGGCGCCACCAGCCTGTACCTGTGGGCCGACCAGGCGCGGCCCGTGGTGGTGGACGTGCTGGTCAACCGCGACCTGGGCTCCCTCCGGGCCCGGGTGGCGGAGATCCCCGGGGCCGGCGACGTGCGCCTGTCGGCGGTGGGGGAGAGGGTGGTGGCCTCGGGAGGGGTGCCGGACCTCCAGACCATGGACGCCGTCGCCTCGGTGGTGCGCCTCTTCGACGACGAGTTCTCCAACCTCCTGTCGATCCACGGCGACAACCAGGTGCAGCTCGAGGTGCGGTTCGCCGAGGTCTCCCGCACCGCCGTCCGCCAGTCGGGCCTCAACGCCATGTGGGACGGGGGGGACTTCTTCGTCGCCCAGACCGCCCCCGGCTCCACCCAGGGGGGCGGCACGATCTTCCCCTCGGCGGGCGGGCTCACCTCCCGGGCGGGGGCGGCGGGGATCGACGCCCTGTCCATGCCCTCCCCCATCGGCGCCGAGACCTTCAACCTGTTCTTCACCGCCGCGGGGATCGGGCTGAACGCGGTGCTGGCGATGCTGGAGCAGGAGGGGCTCTCCAAGACCCTGGCCCAGCCCACCCTGGTGGCGATGTCGGGGCAGGAGGCCAGCTTCCTCGCGGGCGGCGAGTTCCCCATCCCCGCCGCCCAGACCGACCGCACCGTCACCATCGTGTTCAAGGAGTTCGGGGTCAAGCTCCAGTTCCTCCCCACGGTGCTGGGCGCGTCCACCATCGACCTGAAGGTGATGGTGGAGGTCTCGGACCTGGACTACGGCAACGAGATCCAGCTCCAGGGGGTGCGGATCCCCGGGATCGTCGCCCGGCGGGGCGAGACCCACCTGCGGGTGAACGCCGGGGAGTCCTTCGCCATCGCCGGCCTCCTCTCCGACATCGTGCGCTCCCGGGTGGACGAGGTGCCCGGGCTCGGGCGGATCCCCTTGCTGGGCGCCCTCTTCCGGTCCACCTCGTTCAAGCGGTCGGAGTCGGAGCTGGTGGTCACCGTCACCCCCCGCCTGGTGCGGCCGGTGCCCGAGGGGGAGATGCCGCCCCTCCCCGGCGAGGGGGTCCTGAACGACCCCAACGACATCGAGCTCTTCTTCCTGGGCCTCGACCGGTCCCTGGCGGGGCCGGGGGGACGGAACAGCGCCGTCGCCCCCACCGGCGCGGGGACGGTGGCGGGCGAGGTGGGTTACGCGCGCTGAGGGTGGCGGCCCGCGGCGGGCCGGGCGGCAACACGGGAGAACGCGGACGTGCACAGCTCGAAGCCCAACGGAGTGAACGGGAGCGACGGGAGGGGGCTCCGCCTCGCCCTGGTGGGGCTCCCGGACAACGTCGTCGACGACGTCCGCACGGCGTCCCCGCCGGGGTGGATCGAGGTGGCCTCCGAGGCGTCCCCCCGGGGGGTCGCGGCCCGCCTCGCCCCCCATGGCCCCGACGCGGTGCTGATGCACGCCGGGCCCGGGACCGACCACGTCTGGACGGAGCTGCCCGAGCTGCGCCGCCTCGTCCCCGGCTGTCGCATCCTGCTGCTCAGCGAGGTGAAGGACCCCGACCAGATCCTGCGGGCGATGCGGGAGGGGGCGTCGGAGTACATCGTCCTGCCCGAGGACCTGGGCGAGCTGGCCCGGTGTCTCGCCGACCTCGCCTCCACCCGGGGAGCCTCGGGCGGCGGGAGCCACCCCGTCATCGCCGTGGTGGGGGCCAGCGGCGGGGTGGGGACGACGACGTTCGCGGTCCACCTGGCGGGCGAGATGAACGCCCGCCGGCCCTCCCACGTCGCCCTGGTGGACGTGAACCCCGTCGCCCCCGACGTGGGTGTCGTCCTGGACGTGGAGCTGCCGTTCAGCCTCCTGGACGTCATGCGGAACGTGCATCGCCTGGACGACACGCTCCTCCACGGCGTCGTCAACCGGCACCCCACCGGCCTCGCCGTGGTGGCCCTTCCCGAGGACGAGGAGGCCCGGGCGGAGATCGCCCGCCTGGGCACCGGGGCGCCGCTGCGGGCTCTGGAAGTGCTGCGCCGGAGCTTCGAGGCGGTGGTCCTGGACTGCGGCTCGGTGCCCGATCCCTACACCGCTCCCCTGGCGGCCTCGGCGGACCGGGTGCTGCTGGTGGTCCACGCCTCGATGGTCTCCCTCAAGAACGCCCTGCGGCGGTTGGAGTGGCTCAAGTCCAGCGGCGTGCGGGGGGAGGCGATCTCCGTGGTGGTGAACCGCCACGGGGGCCGATCGGCCCGGCTGAAGGACGGAGACATCGAGGAGAGCCTGGGCTGCGCCATCGTCGCCACCCTCCCCTCGGACTCCGCCGTCGGGACCGCCCTGGACGACGGCCGGCTCCTGGCGGCGGAGAAGTCCCTCACGCCCCTGCGGCGCGAGCTGGCCCGCCTCTCCGAGCCCTGGCTCGCCCCACCCGCCCGGGCGCCCCGCAAGCTGGGGATCGGCCTGTTCGCGAGGCTCTTCGCATGAGACGAGAAACCGGAGTCCGCCCGCCGAGCCCCCGGGAGCCCGCACCGGCGGCGGCGAGGGAGGGAGCATGAGCGCGGTCCAGGGATGGTCCCGCCTGGGCGCCCGGGTGGCGGCCCCCGCCCCGGTGGATGGGGTGGGCCCCGACGCCTACCAGGAGCTGAAGGCCGCCCTCCACCGGGAGCTGGTGGAGCACCTGGACCTCAGCGCCATGCGGGAGACGGACGGCGACCGCCTGGGCGAGGAGGTGCGGGTCCTCGTGCAGCGCCTCGTCGCCGAGAGGGCCCTGCCCCTCAACCGCATGGAGCGGGAGCGGATCGCCGTCGAGGTCCGGGACGAGGTGCTGGGCCTGGGTCCCCTGGAGCCCCTGCTGGCGGACCCCACCATCACCGACATCCTGATCAACGGCCCCCGCACGGTGTACGTGGAGCGCAACGGGCAGCTCCGCCTGACCGACACGAGGTTCCGGGACGACACCCACCTCCTCCAGATCCTGGACCGGATCGTGAGCCCGGTGGGGCGGCGCATCGACGAGACGTCGCCCATGGTGGACGCCCGGCTCCGGGACGGCTCCCGGGTCAACGCCATCATCCCCCCCCTGGCCCTGGACGGCCCGGTGGTCTCCATCCGGCGCTTCGGCGCCCGCCCCCTGACGGGTCAGGACCTGGTGAAGGGGAGGGCCCTGCCCGCGGCGGTCCTGGAGGTGCTGCTGGCGGTGGTGAAGGCTCGGCTGAACGTGCTGATCTCGGGGGGCACCGGCTCCGGGAAGACCACGATGCTCAACGCCCTCAGCGCCGCCATCCCGGCGACGGAGCGCATCGTCACCATCGAGGACGCCGCCGAGCTCCAGCTCCAGCAGCCCCACGTCGTGCGACTAGAGACCCGCCCGTCGAACCTGGAGGGCAAGGGGGAGGTGGCCCAGCGGGACCTCCTGCGGAACGCCCTGCGGATGCGCCCGGACCGCATCGTCATCGGCGAGTGCCGGGGCACCGAGGCCCTGGACATGCTCCAGGCGATGAACACCGGCCACGAGGGTTCCATGACCACCATCCACGCCAACACCGGGCGGGACGCCCTGGCGCGGCTGGAGACGATGATCGGCATGGCCCAGTCAAACCTCGCCGAGAGGGTCATGCGACAGCAGATCGCCCGGAGCCTCGACGTCGTGATACAGCTCAACCGCCTCTCGGACGGCAGCCGGCGGGTGATGCAGGTGGCGGAGGTCACGGGGATGGAGGGAGACATCGTCACCCTCCAGGACCTGTTCGTGTTCGAGCAGAGGGGGGTCGACGACGACGGGAGGGTCCGGGGGAAGTTCCGGGCGACGAGGGTGCGACCCACCTTCGACGCCCGGCTCCGCGCCCGGGGGATCTCCCTGCCGTCGTCGGTGTGGGAGTCGGAGATGGACTTGTGAGACACGAGAAGGACCGGCACGACGGGGGCGGGTAGGAACATGCTTCAACGGTTCTGGCAGGGGCTGGTGACGGCGCCGCCCATGGCGGTGGTCCTGGGGCTGGTGGCGCTGCTGCTGTGGACCCAGCTCGCCGTGTGGTGGTGGTCCGGCCGGAACCGTCAACGCCAGGAGGAGCTCCGAAGGCGCCTGGGCCTGGACCTGGCCCGGGGCGGCCCCTCGGGCTCCCTCTTCCTGAAGGAGCGGCGCTACGCCCGGTCCGCCCGCCTGGACGGCTTCCTCCGGGGGCTCCCCGGCATGGCCTTCCTCCACGACCTCATCGAGAGGGCCGAGGCCGACGCCACCGTCTCGGGCCTGCTCCGCAAGGTGGCGGTCTTCGCCGCGGTGGGGGTCGCCGCCTCCTACGCGGTGATCCACGACCCGGTGGTCCAGCTCGCCGCCGCGGCCGCCTTGGGCGCCCTGCCGGTGCTTCGCCTGGTGAGCGAGGCCGCCGCCCGGGTGGACAAGCTCTGGCGCCAGCTCCCCGACGCCCTGGACCTGATGACCCGCTCCCTGCGGGCCGGCCACGGCACCGGGGCCGCCCTGCACCTGGTGGCCGCCGAGATGCCCCTGCCCATCGCCGGCGAGTTCGCCCGGACCTTCGAGCGCTACCGCCTGGGGGAGGACCTGGGCCAGGCCCTCCAGGCGATGGCGGACCGGAACCGGGTCTGCCGCGACCTGCGCTTCTTCGCCATCGCGGTGGGCCTCCAGCGGGAGACCGGCGGGAACCTGGTGGAGATCCTGGAGAACCTCGCCCGGACCGTCCGCTCCCGCTTCGTCCTCCAGGCCAAGGTCCAGGCCCTCACCTCCGAGGCCCGGCTGTCCACCCGGGTGGTGGGCTCGATGCCCTTCCTGACCCTCGGGGCCCTCTTCGTGATGCGGCGGCCCTACCTGGACCTCGCCTTCGGCGACCCCATCGGCCGGGGGATGATCTTCGGGGGCTTCGCGTGGTTCGCGGTGGGCCTTCTGATGATGAACCGCGTCATGAAGGTGGAGGTGTAGCGTGGGGGGCGGTGCCTTGGGATCCGCCGTGACCCTGGCCTTCGCCAGCATGTTGCTGCTGCTGTCGGCGGCCTCGGTGTGGATGGCGCTGACGAACTGGAACTCCGCCCGCGCGGCGTTCGAGGACCGGCTCCGCCGCCTCCAGGGGCCCGCGGGGGCCGTCCTGGTGCCCCGGCGCCGTCCCGTCTCCGTCCTCGACGCCCTCGTGGCCCGCCTCGCCCCCCAGGCCCGCGTCCTCCTGCCGGGCCAGGAGGACGAGATGCGCGAGAAGCTGGCCCAGGCCGGCTGGCGCGGTCCCCACGCCGCCGAGGCCTACCTGGCCGCCCAGGTGGCCCTCTCGGTGGGGCTGCCGGCGATCTACCTCACCGGCGCCTTCTGGTCCCACACCGAGGGGCTGAGGATGGTGGCGGCGATGATGGCCCTGACCGCCCTCGGCTTCGGCCTGCCGGGGACGGTGGTGGCCCGCCGGGGCCGCGCCCGCCAGAAGGAGCTCCAGCGGAGCCTCCCCGAGGCCCTGGACCTGCTGGTCACCTGCGTCGAGGCCGGCCTGGGCCTGGACTCCGCCCTCCACAAGGTGGCGGACGAGCTGGAGCTGAACGGCTCCCCCCTCGGGACCGAGCTGCGGATCACCCACCTGGAGATCGCCGCGGGGATCACCCGGGTGGAGGCCCTGCAGCGCATGGCCCGGCGCACCGGGGTCGAGGACATCCGCGCCCTGGTGGCGGTGCTCGTACAGACCGAGCGGTTCGGGACCTCGGTGGCCCACGCCCTCCGGACCCAGGCGGAGTCCCTCCGGGTCCGCCGCCAGCTCCGGGCCGAGGAAGAGGCCGGTCAGAGCCCGGTGAAGCTCTCGGCGATCCTGGTGGTGTTCCTCGTGCCCTGCCTGGTGATGGTGGTCCTCTCGGGGGCGGTGGTGCGGGTGTATCATTCGCTGTTGCACGGCTCCCTCGGGGGCTGAGACGGAAGGGTCCGATACATGAACTCCTGGCTCCTCGCTTCCGCCACTCCCCACCCGATCTCGTGCCCGTGCCCGAGCCCGTGCCCGCGCTCCCCACGGCGCCCGTCGGGCACGGGCCTTCGGCCCTGGCACGGGCGCGGGCACGGGCGCGGGACCAGACGTGTCCGACCACTGGTTGGAGTGGAGAGGCATACATGAACTCCTGGCTCCTGGCGACGATCCTGGTGGCGGCCCTGGGGACGGGACCCGCGGACCTCTCCGCCCAGGCCGGCCTCGACCCCGATCCCGCGGCGGCGATGCACCGGGTGCGGGTCCGGGTGGTGGGCACGCTGCTGGAGCAGGGCCGGACCGAGCTCGCCCTGAAGGCGGCGGGGGCCCTGGTGCGGGACCGGCCCGGGGACGCCCCCACCCGGATCGCCCTCGGGCGCGCCCTGGAGGCCAACGGGTTGCTGGAGGAGGCCGCCCGCGCCTACGAGGAGGCGGCCCGTCTCGCCAAGAGGGACCCCGTCCCCCGGGCCCTGCTGGCGCGGGTCCTGAGCCACGAGGGCCGCACCGACGAGGCGCTGTCGCACCTGCGCCGGGCCGTGGAGCTCTCGCCGTTCACCGCGGCGTTGTGGAACGACCTGGGCTTCACCCTGCTCCTGTCGGGACGGCCCGGGGAGGCGGTGGAGGCCCTGGAGCGGGCGGTGGACCTGGACCCCGCCGGGCGCAGGGCTCGGAGCAACCTGGGCTTCGCCCTGGCGGCCCTGGGCCGGGACGACGAGGCGCTGCGGAGCTTCCGGGCCCTCCTCCGCCCCGCCGACGCATACGCGAACCTGGGCCTGGCCCGGGAGAAGCGCGGCGACGTCCCGGGGGCCCTGGACCTGTACCGGGCGGCCCTCCGCCTGGACCCCTCCTGCGAAGCGGCCCGGGCGAACCTGGAGCGGCATGCTTCCGCCGCCGCGACCGTGGCCCCCACCACCCGCATCCCGGCGTCGGCGCCGGACGAGGAGCTGTCACATGGGACGCTCTGATACGAGGAACGACGGCACCGCGTTCCGTGGCTTCGCGGTGGCCCTCCTGGTGGGGGTGACGGGTACGGGCTGCGTCCGGCAGCACCTGGACCCCGCCTTCGGCGAGTCGGCCCGGGCGATCCTGTCCCGCCAGGCGGTCCCCACTCCGCCACCGGACGGCCTCCTGCGGGTCCTGGACGGCGCGTCGGCGGCGCAGATCCACCAGAACTACCGGAAGTCCCTGGCGATCCCGGACACCCGGGACGAGCTGGGGAAGGTGCCGGACTTCGAGGCGGGGGACTGAGACATGGGACGCCGCCGCGGGCTCTCCGCGCGGGGGGAGAGGGGGAACATCGCCGTGCTCACGGCGGGGGTCCTGCTCTCGCTGGTGCTCCTGTGCGCCTTCGCGGTGGACGTGGGCATGGCGACCCTGACCCGGCGCCAGCTCCAGAACGCCTCGGACGCCGCGGCCCTGGCGGCGGCCTGGGAGCTGGACGGCACGGCGGAGGGCCTCACCCGGGCCCGGGACCGGGCGGCGGAGGTGGCCGCGCGCCACGACTCCCTGCGGGACCCGGTGCTCCTGGGCACCGGCGGCGGGGACGGGACCCCCGACGTGCAGACGGGGATCTGGGACCTGGCGGAGCGGACGTTCACCCAGTCCATCGACCCCAAGAGGTCCAACGCGGTGCGGGTCCAGGGGCGGCGATACGCGGCGCGGGGCGAGGGGATCCCCACGGCCTTCGGGGCGCTGGCGGGGTTCTCGGACATCGACGTGGGGTCCGACGCCGTGGCGGTGGGCGCGGGGGTGGGGCTGGTGGAGTGCGTGGCGCCCTTCACCATCCCCCAGTGCGCCCTGGACCTCAACCCCAACTACTGCACCGATCCCACGCCCCTGAGCTTCAACCCCTCGACGACGAACACCATGGGCTTCGCGGTCTTCGGCGGCTCGGCCTCCACCACCACCATCGCCGCCCAGATCGACGCCTGCGCGGGGTACTCGGGCGCGGATCCGGTCTGCCTGGCGAACGGGGCCAACCTCGCCTCGCCGTCGATCTGGCAGCCTCTGGTGGCGCACGTCGTCGCCGGCGAGCTGTGGGACGAGCCCGGCCGGCCCATCCCCCCCCAGCACTCGAAGTCCACCGTGCCGCCCGGGGACTACGGGAAGGTGTGGCGCACCTACATCCCCGTCTTCGACGGCGGGACCGGCTACTGCTCGCCGCCGGACAGCTACAACCAGTGCGGCATGGCGGTGGTCTCCTTCGTCCCCTTCGCCCTGTACGACGTCGTCCCCCACGGCTCCACGAAGACCATCTTCGGCTTCATCGACTGCGACGCCGAGGTCCCCGGCGCCTACGGCGGCGGGATCTACTACGGCCCCGGCGGGAGACCTCGCCTGGTGCGCTGAGCCCGAGGGCTCGGACCCGCGACCCCCGCCCTGCGCGCCGCCTCGAAACGTGACAGGATGGTGACGACGAGGCGACGCCCGGGGGCTTCGGCCCGGCCCGGGCCCCCGCGCGGCGAGGGAGGCGAGCCCGGACATGTTCAGGACCGAGGAGGGCAGCTCGGGGCGGCTGCTCCAGCTCTGCGTGGCCTACTTCGCCTTCTACGCCGTGACGGGCGTGGCGGTGAAGTACTTCCAGGGCAGCGCCGGCGCGGGCTTCCCGGGCATGGCGGGCATGGAGTTCCTGCTGTACAGCACCCTCGGGGGCGCGGGGATCGCCCTGGCGGTGGTGCTGGCCCGGGGCTGGTTCCGGGTGCGCTCGGAGCACAGCGTCACCCTCGGCCCCTTCACCTTCCCCCGGGAGATCCTCTACATCGTGCCCTCGGGGGTGTGTACCGCCGTGGTGATCCCCACCACGACGCTGATGTACTCGCTGCCCATCTCGGTGATGGTGGCGATGGTGATGATGCGGGGCAGCGTCATCGTGATCAGCCGGGTGGTGGACGCGGTCCAGGCCCGCCAGGGGATCCTCAAGAAGAAGGTGTATGCCGTCGAGGACCTCGCGGTGGCCTTCGCCCTGGGCGCCGTCTCCATCGAGCCCCTCGCCGGGTCCCGGGAGGGGGGCTTCGACTTCATGCAGTCCCGGGCGGCGGTGACGATCCTCGGCAGCTACATCGCCGCCTACGCCGTCCGGATCTACATCATGAACTACTACAAGAACACCCGGCCCCGGGGCATGCCCCTGGACAACCGCGGCTTCTTCGGGGTGGAGCAGATCGCGGCCAGCGTGGCGATGGCCCTGGTGGGGGTCGCGGTCTTCGCCGCGGGCGCGGGGGCGGGCGGCCCGGCCGAGGCGTTCCGGGGGGCGGTGCTGGAGCCCCACCCCATGTGGCCCTGGGCGGTGCTGGCGGGAACGGCCTACGGCATGGTGGCCTTCTTCTCGGTGTTCATCTTCATGTTCCAGGGGCGGACCGCCACGTTCGCGGGGCTGGTCAACCGCCTGACCTCCCTGGTGGCGGGCACGGCGGCGACGCTGATCTTCGCGGCGTCCTTCGGCGGGCGCTGGCCCGGCTGGACGGACTGGGCCTCCCTGGCGCTGATCCTGGTCTCGGTGGCGTTCCTGACGGTGGCGGAGCGCCGCCGCTCGGCGGAGGCCGTCGTGGAGAGGGCGAGGGCGGTGGCGGCACCGGTCCGGACGACGGTGGGAGCGCCGTGATCCCCGGTCCCCGCGGCCTTCTCGGCGCCCTCGCCGCCGCCGGGCTGACCTGCCTGGCCGCGCTCCCCGGCCAGGCGGCCGACACCTGGAGCACCCCCTGGCCGGGGGTGGACGTGCTGGAGCGGAGCGCCTCGGGCCAGCACCTGTTCCCGGCTTACGTGGACCTGTGCCAGGAGGGCATGCACGCCCGGGCGAGCACCTACGAGGAGCGGGGGCGGACGACGTCCTCGTGGGCGACCGCGGTGGGGGCGAGGGTGGCGATCAACGGCGCGTTCTTCTCCTACACCGACTACGACGCCATCGGGTGGTCGGTGGGGGACGGAGAGGCGTGGGCGACGGCGGTGGACTACGACCACTACACCGCCGTCGCCTTCGGGAGCTACGCCCGGGCGGAGATCTTCGACGCCGACGTCCCCCTTCCGCCGCCGGAGCCGTGGTGGCGCGAGATGGTCCCCGGGGATCCCCTGCTGATCGACGACGGGGTGATCGTCGAGGAGGAATGCTACTCCCACATGAGGTCACCCGGGCCCAGGCGGCGAAGCTCGTGGCGGTGGGGTTCTCGGTGGGGGAGTACGAGCCCTGCCTGGAGGGTGGGGGCGACGACGACACCGCGCCGGGGGACGACGACGACGCCGGGGACGACGACGCTGCTGGGGACGACGACGCGGCCGGCGACGACGACGCGGCGGGCGGGGGGCCTCCTTCGGGGACGGAGCCCTACGGGTGCGAGGGGTGCGGCGCCGCGGGGGGCGGCGCGGGCTGGGTGGGGTTGCTGGCGCTGGCGGCGGCGCTCCCTGGCCGCTGGAGGGGAGGCCAGCCGAACCGCGGGAGGGGCTCCCGGCGGGCCTGAGCCAGGGCCCGCTCGAGGCGGGCGCGATCGAAGGGACGGTGGAGCCCCGAGGGGGGGGCGACGGCCGGATCGGGCTCGTTGACCCGCTGGGCGACGGCGAAGCGGGCCCGGATGTACTCCGGCTCCCCTTCCTCGTCCCGGATGAAGGTGATGAGCTGGGGGACGCCGGTGATGGTCCACAGGAAGTTGTCGGGGGTGTAGGAGGCCAGGGTGGGGCTGTAGGGCACGCCGTAGGTGTCCAGGAGCGGCGCCTCCACCACCAGCGCGCCCCCCTCCCCCACCGAGATCTCCAGCTCCCCCACGTTCCAGGGGTCCAGGTAGGTCCCCGCCAGCCCGGGGAACGTGGAGGGGTCCACCGTCAGGTCCGGCTCCTCGGCGGGGGCCGGGAGCTGGACCAGGGTGTCGAAGGCCACGCCGACGCTGTTGCCGAGATAGGCGCCGTCGGCGTTGGCGAGGACCGCCATGGCGAACTCCAGCTCCGGCAGCATGTAGAGGCTCGCCGCGAAGCCGGGGATCGCCCCGTCGTGGGACACCAGCGGCGTGTCGTAGTACGAGGCGCCGAGCCAGAACCCGCGGTCGTGGACCAGGCCGTACCCGTAGTGGTCGATGTCCCCCAGGACTTCGGTGTTCACCTGGGGGGACTGCATCTCCTCCCGCAGGGCGTCCCCCAGCACGGTCTCGTCTCCGTGGATCAGGAAGGTGGCGAACCGCGCCAGGTCCAGCACCGAGCTCCAGGCGTAGCCGGCCGGCCGCCCCCAGGCGTTGTCGTAGGAGTCGGGGTAGGCCATGCGGGAGTCGGAGGTGGCCCCGGTCCAGTCGTAGGTCAGGGCGGTGGCGTAGTCGCCGTCGGCGAGCACCTCTTCGGGCAGGAAGAAGGTCCGGTCCATGCCCAGGGGCGTGAACAGCGCATCGTCCATGCGCTCGCGGTACCAGCTCCCCGACAGCAGCTCGACGATGAGCCCCGCGGTGTAGAAGTTGGGGTTGGAGTAGTTCCACATCCGCCCCGGCGGCGCCATGACCCAGATCCCGTCCACGAACCAGCCGGTCATCGCCTCCTCCAGGGCGGCGTCGTCCCGGTCCGAGTCGATCTCCAGGTAGTCGTACATCCCGCAGGTGTGGGTCAGGGTGTCCCGCACCGTCATCTGCGGGGCGTAGCCGGGGTTCAGGGCGTAGTCGTACCCCGGGACGTGGTCGGGCACGGCGTCTTCGAGGTCGACCGCCCCGGCCTCCACGAGCTGGAGGACCGCTGCCGCTGTCAGCATCTTGTTCACCGACCCGATGCGGAAGAGGGTGGAGGGCTCCACCGCCTCGCCACCATCGGGGTCCCGGGTCCCGAACCCCGCGGCGTAGGTGACCTCTCCCCCCTCCACCACCGCCACCGCCACCCCGGGGGCACCGAGCAGCTCCCGCTCCGCCTCGACGGCGGCGGCCAGCGCCTCGAAGCGGGGGTCCGTCGTGGCGTCGTCGTCCCCGGCGGTGTCGTCGTCACCGACGAAGTCGTCGTCGTCACCCAGGGAACCGGTACACCCGGCGGCGAGCCACAGGCCCGCCAGCAGGGACCGGGAAGCGATGGTCGGGAGTCGCGCCATGGGATAGGCCCCGCGGGGTCGCCCGCGTCCGCCCCCGGGGTCCAATGGGGGCGCGCCGACCCGAGGGGGCGGATTATACGCTATGCACCGCTGCCAGCACGGGCTGGGTCTCCTGGACCGGCCCATCGCTCGGGCCCCCGTGGACCGGCACCGACTCCGGCGGCCCGATGGTGACGTGGGTGGTCAGCTCGTACGCCCCCAGGGCGAGCACGATGTAGCGCTGGATGAGCATGTGGGCCAGCGACATGTGCGCCTGCATGACGCTCCCGGAGCCGCCGTCCACAGCGAAGGGCGGGACCTCCAGCCGGCCGACGACGTCCTCTCCCCCCGCCGCCCACCGCATGGTGAGCTTGGGGGAGTGGGACTGTTTGCCCAGCAACCCCACCAGCTCTGGGACGAGTCCGCAGGGCGAGCTCACGTACGAGGAGGGCCGAGCGCGGTCGAGCCACAGCCGGAACGAGAGGACCAGGCGGCTGCCGTCCGTCGAGTCGGCAGTGACCTGCTTCTCCAGCAGGCGCTCGATCGCGGCGAGCAGCGCCGTCTTCTCGTCGGGAACGGTCTCCTCGAACACTCCGATCTCCGTCGCCAGGTCGTCCACTTCCTTCGTCCAGCGGTAGAAGGTCAGCAGCTCGCCGTAGGGCAGCACGGGGCGGCTCCCGGTGGCATCGCCCTCGGGGGCCGCCATGGCCCGGTTGACCCTCACCACCACGTCGACGGCGTCCGCGGGATCTCCCACCGCCTCGATCCAGAGCGCCAGGTCCGCCCAGTCGAACGCACGGAAGCAGGCTCGGACGCGGACCTTCGTCCCGTCCAGATCGGCCGACGCGAACTTGTTGAGGAGAGAGCGGACCACCTCCCGGGTGTCGGCGCCGCTCTGGGGCGGCTCCAGCCGGAACCTCTGGAGGAGGCAGACCGCAGGTTCCTCCTCTCCCCCTTTCGCTGCGTCCGGGAAGAGATCCTCGACCTTCTCGACCAACGGGCAGCACTGCCCGAACCCACCACCGCCCGTGCTGTGCGAGAGGACCGGGAGCAGCTCCAGGTCCATCCGCCGGACGTAGTGGGGCAACGGCAGGTGGGCGAGCCGCGTCGTCTCTTCGGCGGTGAGGTCCGCGTCGAGCCTGGAAAACGGTCGGATCACCTGGACGAAGTCGTACCGGCCGAGACACCGGAACCACTCCACGTCCCCTCCCCGGGGCCAGGGGCGATACCAGGATCTTGTGGGGGGTGAGGCTGCGCCTCCGTGCTCTGCGCGCCCCCAGTGGGCATCGAAGAACGCGAGGGTGATCCGCTCCCCGTTTCCGAAGTAGCTCCAATCCCAGGCGCTCCGGGACTGCCCCGCCTCCCTGCCGAGGGCTTCCAGGCGCAGCCCCGTGTAAAGGATCGGCGCGACCTCCAGGTAGTGGCCCGCGGCCATCGCCGTGAGCGCCCCCGCGCGTCTCGGAGCTCCGGCATCCACCAGGATGTCCCACACAGCCATCTGCTCCCCCATCCACGCCTGCCACGCGAGGTGGAGGGACTCCTGCGCCCCGAGCTCCGCCACCTTCGGGTCGTCTCCAGTGACGCCGACCGGCCTGGCGCCGAGCCGGGCCCAGCTCGTTACGCGGGCTCCGACCTCCGTCGGATCCCCAAGGAAGCGCCGCGTCGCGGAGTACGACGCGCATCGCTTCCACATCTCCTCCAGATCGGTACGGAGTGCGTCCGAAGCCTGCGCGGCTGGCTCCGAGGCACCCGAGGCGTAGGGCCGGAAGACCGCGGAGAAGCCCTCCTCGATGCCGCCGGCCGCCTCGGCTCGATCCGCCTCGCGCATCACCCCCGACAGCACTTCCACCGAGAACCGCGCATACTCCCGCGCCGCTTGCAGCTCCCACCGCCGCAGCCTCGCGCGGGTCCGGTCGTCCTTGTCCGCAGACGCCGCCAGCGCCGTGCAGATCCGCTCGGTGTCGCGGCGGAGACGGTCGAACATCGCCCGCATGGGATCGAGCTGTTCGTTCAGCGCCGCGTCGTTCCCGCGCTTCCACACCGCGTCGACCGCCGCCAGGAGGGCCTCCGCTCGGGACAGGGGGTCCAGGAACGCTTCGCTGTCCGGGCCCCACTTGCTCCGGCTCAGCGCCCCGATGGTCAGGGAGAACAGGTAGCAGGGCCCCACCGTGGCCATCGCCAGCAGGTCGGCAAGGACCTCGCCGACGGCCGCCGAGAAGTGTGGCCGGTAGCTGGGCTCGGGACAGGTGGCCCAGAGCACCCGCAGGAGGCGCTGGATCGGTCCCTCCAACCACGGTTGGAACACGCCCTCGCGGGAGATCGAGTCGTGGGGCGGGAGCACCCCATGGGCGCACTCGTGGAAGACGTGGGCGAAGTGCCGCGGCGTCTCGATGAGGTAGAGGGGGCATTCGACCCCAAGACGGCGGCCGTCGATCTCGACGAAGCTGTCGTGGCGGTCGGTCAGGGCCACAGTCACCAGCATCGGCTCCGATCCCGCCCCCGGGAGCCGGAGGAGGAGCGAGGAGTTGGCCACGACGCGCTCCGCACCCTGGCGGAGGACGTTCTGCGACACGCGGTGCAGGAACTGCCTCCCCTCCATCTGGGTTCGGGGTACCGAGGGGAACCCCGCCGGCATCATGGCGAGGACGTGGTCCACCGAGCGCCGGACGGTGCGGAGGACCCTGAACGCCGACGCGATGTCGCGGTCCCGGCGGCCCAGGCGCGCGAGCTGCTCCGTCAGGGGCGTGTGCTTCGCCCGCGGCCCGGCGGCGTCCGAGTCGCCCCGGGCGAGCTGGGTGGCTCGCGCGCACCTCTCGACGTCCCGGAGCCGCCGAGCGTAACGGCAGACGTCCAGAAGCCGCGCCACGTCGCTCCCAGCGTTATCTCCAATCTCTTGGAGGACGTCATCGGGCCGCTTCCTCTGCCGGCGTTGCCCACCGCGAGGGGATGGTGTGGCCGAGGTCGCCACGCCATTCGGATTCCAACCGTGCAATACACTCACGATCTCGTCTTCGTGCATCAACCCGATGAGCGACAGCGAGTCGGAGTCCATGAGCTTCGGCGCGGGGCAGGTCTGGCCACATGCCTCGTGCAGGAAGCGCGGGGGAAGGGTGCGGAGGCACCGGGCGATGGTCTCGAGATCCTCGTCCGAGGTCTGCTCCGAGGAGACCGGCGGCCCGGCGGGGGCCCGTGTTTGGGACGAGGACCGGGCGAGGAACCTGTCCAGGACGTGGATGTCCTCGACCAGTTCGCTCCCGATCAGGCGCAGCCGCCCGAGCTGGGCGTCGAGCCCCTCCATGACGTGGACCAGGACCTCCTTGTCGCAGATCGCCCCCTGGTCGACGGTCGAGCGTTCCACGTAGCCCAGGGAGCGCCGGATGACGAGGAAGTCGTCGAGGACGTAACGGAAGAGGCGGAGCTGGTCCAGGTAGGCCAGAAGGACGAAGAAGTAGGGTTTGAGTTCGGTAGGGTTCGACACGCCATGCCCTCCTACGGTGGCGAGATCGCGCCGATCGCTTCCTGGGCGAGCTGCTCCAGCCGGCGCGTCCTGGATGGCCCGACAGGCGGCAGCGTGTCCGCCTCGACCAGCGCCCGGTACTTCCAGGCGACGCAATCCCACCACGCGATCACCGGAAGGGTCTGTCCGGTCACCCAGGCCAGCAGGTCCCGCAGGGCCCGGCCCGCCTCGTGACGCCCCCCCACCCTCCTTTGGAGACAGCGTTCGTCGTCCACCAGGTCGCTGAGGCTCCGCTCCAGGGGGTGGGATCGGGGCGCCAGCACGAGCACCTGGTGGCTCACGCGGCCTCCCCGCCGGGGAGCCGCTCTGGAGAGGGCGCTCCCCAGCTCGAACGGCATGTTCAGCCTCGCGGTGCCGAACAGGGGATCGCCGAGGATCCGGCGGAGGTCGTGTACCGACCAATGAGCCCTCCCGATGTGCTTCGTGATCGCGGACGCGCTGGCGCGCTCTTCGATGTCTCCGGCCACCACGGGGCGGAACCCGGCCCCGACGGCGATCACCCGCAGCAGGTCCAGGGTCGGCCGGTAGCCGTCGTCGTAGGGCACATTGAAGAAGATCCGCCGGGCATGCTTCGGGGGGACGAAGGTCCAGCTCGCTTCCGGGTGCCTCTCCTTGGCGGTCCGGATCGCCTCGATCGGCTGTGGCCCCCAACGAGTGGGATGCCTCGCCTCTTCCGAGGAGATCTCCGCGTCGCACAGGCCGAGCTTCACGAGCTGGTCCGCGACCTCGCCCCCAGCCAGGACGGGCAGGTCGCCGTGCCGGAAGAGGCGGCGGAACCACGGCAGGACCACCTCGCGTCGGGGCTGGGCGGGGCCGTGCACGAGGACCACCTGGGGCGCGACTCCGGATGGAGACCCGTCCGTCGCGTCCTCCTCGACGTCGATGATCATTGCCGGAGGTCGGGGCAGGGCACCATCCGACCGGCCGAACAGCCCGGTCGGCGTCCTTCGTGGCGGGCCCTCCGGCCCGGTTCCCGGTGGCTTCACGGCCAGCCCCCGTGGCGAGCAGCCCGCCGCTCCCGGGTAAAGCCGAGGGCGGGGTGTGCCGGTGGGTTCGATCCACACCAGGTCCCAGAGGGCCCGTCGGGCGAGGTCCGGCGACGCGGCCCCCGCGCAACGATGGCGCTCCCAGTGCCGGCGGACGACCTCGGCGGGGCCGCCCACGGAACCCGCCATGCCGGCCTCCAGGACCGCCAGGTGGGCATCCCCCTCTTCGATGGCGGCATCGGCACCGGGGCCGCCTTCCGCCGCGAGCCCGGCGAGGCCGCACGCCGCCACGAGCCCGATCCGCGCCCCGTCCCGAAGGGCGGGCTCCCCTCGGTGCTCACCCCATGTCACCACGGAATGGAGAAGGGCGCGGGCCTGTCGGATCCTCCGATCCCGGAGGGGATCGTCCCATCCCGCCCCGGAGGCCAGCAGGGACTGGGCGGCCCTCAGCGCGAGGGCGGCGTCGACCGCGCTGGCGATCCGGCGCGGCGCATCCGCCGCCACCCGCCAGGGATCCTGGTGCACAGCCTCCAGCTCTTCAATGTAGCGCGCCAGCGAGCTCCCGGGCTCCACCGCGGGAGCCCTCCCGCACCGTTCCGTGAACCAGGCGCTCTGCGGCTTCGCGAGCTTCGGCCCCCCGAGCGAGATCCAGACGGCCCACTTCTCGGCCCGGCGTACTTCCTTGCGAGCCTGGACGACCTCGGGGTGCTCTGGATCGTAGTCTCTCTCGAGCCGCGCCTGCGCCTCCCTGGCGCCGCCGAGGTCCCCCGCCCGGGCCAGCATTCGGACCCTCTCCGCCAGGTCCTGTCCCGGCAGGCTCCCCGACGCTCCGACACCCGGTGGACGGGGGCGAGGCGGCCCCGAGGTGTCCCGCCCCACGTAGCGATCCAGACATCGACGGCGTCGCCGCTCTTTCCGGATGCGTTCCTGGTCATCCTGGGAGACTAGGCTCTCCAGGGCATACTCTTCGCCACCGATCCAGCAGACCCACAGGGGGAGCCCGTACCTACGGGATCCGTTACCCTGGGTGGCGCAGCCGCCGACGATCTTGGACAGGAACGTGGCGCACAGGTGAAGGGCTCCCGCGTGCTCGGCGTGCCTCAGGGAGGCGCCGACGTAGACGACGAGCAACGCCGGCGGCGCCACCTTACGGACGACGACCCGACTTGCGGCGGCCGCGAGGGAGTCCGCGTCCTGGGCCATCGCCTCGACCATCCAGGCGTTCCGCACGAGGGCATCCCACTCGTTCCGGGAGGCGGGAAAGGTCCACCACACCAGGTCGTCGTCGAGGGGAGAGCTCGCCTCGGCCGGCGGCATGACGCCGGCGTGTGCTTCCGCTCCGGGAGCTCCGTAGTCGGCGGGCTGGAGGAGGCGAGCGGGGGTGACGACGACCTCCGGGGGCCGGGATGGCGAACGGGACCCGGCCTTCCCCCCGCGCCGGGACGACGCGCGCCCGCCTCCCGCGAGCCGGCCCAGGGCCCCGCGGACGGCGCTCCCGAAGGGGGTGAGGGGCTCGGTCCCGCCGGCGCAGAGGTGCAGCACCTCGACCCAACGTGGCCTGACCGCCACACCAGACCAGTCGAGGCCTCGCCAGCTCTCCAGCGCTCTCTCACCGCCAGCATCGCCGGACCAGACGCCACCGACTACGAACGGCTTCCCCATCGCACGCCCCCAGAGCTCGCCACGGACTCCCGATCTCGCGGGCCCACCCGACGCCGCCGAGGCGCGGGCGAGCCGCGCGGGGGGCGGCGACCGGAGGGGTCAGTCCTCGGGCAGGTCGATGAGGGGACGGGATCGCCAGGCGATGGGATTGCTGAACATCCCGCTGCCGTGCGTCACTTCCCGGGGGCCTTCGATGGGGACGGGTGCATCGGCCCGCTCCTCGAAGAGCGAGGCGTTGTAGGCGCCATCCTCGGCGACGTCCATGCGGTCCTCGAGGCCGTCCACCTGGTGGGCGAGCTTGCCGACCCTGCGGTTCAGGCCGCCGACCTTGCCGTCCAGGGCACCGACACCGCGTTCCAGGTCGGTGACCTTGCTCTCCAGGCTGCCGACCCGGCGGTCAAGGCCGTCGACCTTGTGCTCCAGGCTGCCGACCCGGCGGTCAAGGTTGTCGACCTTGTGCTCCAGGCTGCCGACCCGGCGGTCAAGGCCGTCGACCTTGTGCTCCAGGCTGCCGACCCGGCGGTCAAGGTTGTCGACCTTGTGCTCCAGGCCCGTGAGGCGCCCCTTGACCTCTACCATGTCGCCCTGGAGAGCGATGATCCCGGTCTGGATCGGTGCGATGGCCTCGCGGATCTGATCGCGGATCGATGCGGTGAGCTCGTCAATCGGAACGGACACCCCCCCGCTCGGTGGCGGGGGGGCTGGGCGGTTCGAAGGTGGGGTGGTTGCAGCGGGATCCACGGGCGTGCCCCCGGCTGCCCGGTCGGATGTCTCGGCGATCATCGGGTCTCTTCCGCTTGAAGAAAGGGAACGGGTGGGCTTCCGAGGCAAGGTTCGGTGACTCCGCCGCTCGGCTCCCCATCGCGCCGCGGCGGGCGGTCAGAAGCGAACTGAGCCGAATTGTAGAAGCCCGGGCGGGGCTGTCAAGCGGGCCCATAGTCCCCGTTGTCGGAACGACGTGCTTGAGGCGTCTCCCGGGGCGCGTTAGCGCGGGATGGCGGCCGGATCCAGGCGCTTATCGCGGCTCATCGGTCGATTTCCGTTCCAGCGGAGGCTCTGCGTGCGAGCCCACCGGTGGGCGGAGGGGGGAGAGCCCGCGGGGGCGGTGGGGGGATCAGCGGGAGCCCGGTCCGCCGGTGGGCTTCGCCGCGTTGCCCCGCAGGGGCTCGGCGGCGGGGGCCTCGGCGCGGGTGTCGTCGGTGTCGGCGAGGCGGCCGATGAGGCGCTGGACGTCGATGCCGGTCATCGAACGGACCAGGGGGGGGAGCTGGGCCATGGCGGAGACGACCTCGCCGGTGAGGCGCGAGACACCGCCGCCGTCGCCCCCCATGACCACGATCTTCTCGGTGCGCTCCAGGGGGGCGGCGATGGCGCGGGCCAGCTCGGGCAGGACCTGCAGGAACATCTGGCCCACGGCGGCGTCGTTGTACTGCTTGAACGCCTCGGCCTTGCGCTCCATCGCCTCGGCCTCGGCGAGGCCCCGGGCGCGGATGGCGTCGGCGTCGGCGAGGCCCCGGGCCCTTTGCACCTCGGCCTCGGCGATGCCCCTGGCCTTGTCCGCCTCGGCGGTGGCCTCGCCGTGGGCCTTGGCCGCCTGGGCCTTGGCCTCGGCGTCGGCCACCGTGCGGTACTTCTGAGCCTGGGCGTCCACTTCGGCGGCGTACTTCCGGGCCTCCGCGGGCTTCTTGACCGTCGCCTCGAGCTCCTTCTCGATCCGCATGGCCTCCTTCTCGTTCACGACGATGGCCTGGATCCTCTTCTCGATCTCGAAGGCGGCCTCGCTCTTGGCCCGGGCGGTGTTCTCCTGCTCCTGGTAGGTGGCCAGGTTGAGCTTGTAGTCCCTCTCGGCCTCGGCGATCTTCGTCTGGGCCTGGAGCTGGGCGACCTCGCTCACCCGCTTGGCGTCGGCGGTGTTGATGGCCGCCTCCCGGGTCGCCTGGGCCTGTGCGATGTCGGCGTCCCGCCGGGCCTCGGCCTCGGCGATCTGGGCGTCGCGGCGGACCACCGCCAGCCGGGGGCGCCCCAGCGCCTCCAGGTAGCCCTCCCCGTCCTTCACGTCCCGGAGGGTGAAGCTCACGATCCCGAGCCCCATCTTCTGCATGTCCGAGGCGGCGTGGTGCTGCACCGCCTGGGCGAACTTGTCCCTCTCCTTGTAGATCTCCTCCACCGTCATCTGGCCTAGGATCGCCCGGAGGTGCCCCTCCATGGTCTGCTTGGCGACGCCGGCGACCTCCACGGTCTTCCTGCCGATGAACTGCCGCGCCGCCGTGCGGATGGACGCCTCGTCGTTGCGGACCGCGATCTGGGCGACGCCGTCCACGTCCATGGCGATCCCCTGGGCGGTGTAGACCTGCCGGTTGTGGACGTCGATGGTGAGCACCTCCAGGGTGAGGCGGTCCGCCCGGTTGATCACCGGCCACACCACCGTCCGCCCCCCCACCACCACCCGGGGCTCCCCGTGCCCCGAGACGATGAGGGCCTCGTTGGGGCCCACGGTCTGGACCATCGCGAGCAGGGCCCTCAGCAGGATCAGCAGGGCGATCCCCGCGCCCACCGCCAGAATGATCGTCGTCATCTTGCTCCTTCCTCCCTCGCGGCCGCCTCCCGGCGCCGCCGACCTTCGTCCGGGTCGCTCTCGGGCTCCACCCCCGCCGACCCCGATTCCAATACCTGGTCCAACGGTGCGCCCACGACGAAAATTCCCTCGCCGTCGACCCGCTGGACCATCACCCGCGAGCCCAGGGGCCAGGTCCCTGCGGACTCGTCGCGGGCCGGGCCGGAATGACGCTCCCCCTGGGAGGTGAACACGATCTCCCCCAGTCCCGCGGCGGGAATGGTGACCGTGACCTCGGCCTCCTCACCCACGAACGCCCGGCGATTCACCGAGCGCCCGCCCCCGCCGAGGGAGACGATGGCGCGACTGAGGGCCGCCATCCCCACCCAGCCCCCGATCCCCGCCGGGAGGGCCGCCGCCCAGGCCAGCAGGTCGCCGAGCCCGAGCCACTCGATGCCCGCCGCTCCCCCGAGCCCCGTGCCGATGAGGAGGGCGGCCAGGGCGGTGGGGCTGAACAGGGGCAGCGGCGACGGGGCGTGGTGGTGCGCGTGGGGATCGCCGGCGGTGCCGTGGCCGTGGTGGTGGTCGTGGGAGTGGTCGTGCCCTTCCCCGGCGTCCCCGTCGCCGTGGGCGTCGCCATGGGCGTCCCCGCCGTCGCCGCCTGCGTCGTCGGCGGAGTCCCCCCCGTCGAGCTGCCCCAGCAGGAACGAGCCGATGACGAAGGCGAGGCCCACAGCGGCGATGGCGGCGAAGGTGGTCAGCAAGGGCGATCCCTCGGGAAGGCGATCAGGGGCAGATGGGACCCTCGATCACCAGGAGGTTGTCGTCCTCGTCGCACTCCGGGATGCTGCCGTACCCGGTGCCGTCGTCGTCGACGTTCACCACCAGGTTGGCGTCCCCGACGACGGAGGCGTCGAACGAGAGGCGCACCCCCTCGCTGCTCCAGCCCGACGCGATGGAGGAGGCGACGATGGCCCCGCTCAGGTAGGTGAGGGTGTTGCCCTCCTGGCGGTACACGGTGACCTGGACCGGCGTGGCCACGTCCGCCGTGCCCTCGTTGAAGACCCGGAGCACCACGAAGGCGTTGCCGAAGGTCTCGCAGTCGAGGTCGCAGACCTCGGCCCGGGGGAAGAGATCCGCGGCGGCGCCCCCGGTGGCCGAGGCGAGGTCGGCGGAGCGGAAGCTGTTGTAGGTCAGCCAGTTGGGGTCCGGGTAGTGGGGCACCGCGCCGTCGTTGTCGATGTTGGTGATGGAGTAGGCGTGCTGGTTCCACACCGGGCGGGTGGGCATCCAGGAGTCGTCGGCGTCCCCCACCACGGCGATCCCGCCCAGGCTCGATCCGCTGAAGTTGGGGTTCCGGCCGTAAATGATCTCGGCGTGTCCGTCCTTGTCGACGTCGGCTATGGCGGGGTACTCGATCCAGGTGGCGGAGCTGTGCTCCATGCCCTGGAGCTTCACCACGCCGTCGGGCCCGCTGAACACCCACAGGTGGACCTCGTCGGCGTAGACGACCTCGGCGATCCCGTCCCCCTCGAAGTCGAAGACCGTGGCGCCGGTGACGCCCGACGAGGAGTCCTGGGTGGGGCGGGTCCACAGGAGGGATCCGTCCCCGTCGAAGACCGTGTAGGCGCCGAAGGACGCGACGCCGACCTCCACGGCGCCGTCACCGTCGAAGTCGGCGATGGTGGGGGGCCCGCCGCCGCCGCCGGGGATGTTCGAGGGTCCCCAGATCCGTGGGCCCGTGGTGTCGTACAGGGAGACCGATCCGTTGGTGACCACCACGACCTCGGCCTGGTCGTCGCCGTCGAAGTTGGCGACGGCGGGGTAGCCGTCGGCGGACCCGTAGGTGTAGATGGTGGCGCCCACCTTGTCGTAGGCGGCGTTCCCCGCCATCAGCTCCTGGTCGCCGTCGAGGTCGACGTCGGCGAAGAACGAGGTGCTCCCGGTCCCCGCGCCGCCGATCCCCCGGGTGCCGCGGCCCAGCAGGGTCCCGGTCCTGCCGTCCAGGACGAGCCTGCCGAGGGCGACCTCGACGTGGCCGTCGCCGTCCACGTCTCCGATGGCCGGGCTGGCGCAGACCGAAGGGACGTCGGTGGACGCCGCGCCGCCGGTCCACAGGGTGGTGCCGTCGTGGTTGAGCGCGAGGGGCCGCTGGGTGTCCGTGGCCAGCACGATCTCGGGAAAGCCGTCCTCGTCGATGTCGCCGATGGCGACGCTGCCCTGGCCCTGGGCGCTGACCTGGGCGGACCACAAGTGGACGCCGTCGCCGCTCACCGCCCGCACGACGCCGTCCTGGGTGCTGCCGCCGGCGTAGGTGATCACCACGATGTCGGGGACGTCGTGGTCGTCCACGAAACCGTCGCCGTTGTCGTCGTCGAGGTTGGCGATGGCGGGGGGCATCATGATGGCCGTCGATGACGGGGCGACGGGGAAGGCCGACAACTCCCACTCCACCACCGGCGTGAACGTGCCGACGCTCACGGGCTCGCAGGTGGGGTCCACGGCGACCGCCTCGGGGGGCAGGTACTCGTCCTGGCAGAGGCCGATGGGATCGGGGGTGGTGTCGTCGTCGGGGCCCGGGGTGGAGTCGTCGTCGACGAAGCTGTCGTCGTCCGGGTCCGGATCTCCGTCGCCGGGATCGCCGTGCAGGTTGTAGTCGGAGCACGCGAGGCCGAGGAGGGCCAGGACGGGGAGAGGGGCGAGGGAGCGGGGGGCGGTCATGGGGGTCCTCCCCAGCGAGAGAGGTCTCATTCTTACCCGATCGGCGGCTCCGCCGCTGCCCTCGGGGGTGCGATCCGCGGGCGAAAGGGGCAGGCGGGACCAGGCAGCGGGGGTGACGACGGGGTGACGGGGGCGCAACGGTCCCCTCCTCCCCTTCCGGCCAGGGCCGGGGTCGGGTATCCGTGGGCGGTGTCGGATCGAGTGGCGCCCGGATGGGCCGGGAGCCGGAGGAGGAAGCGGGAGCCGATGAGTCACCGGTGGCGAGCCCTCGCCCCCCGCTCCGTCCCGGTCGCCGGGTTGGGGGCGCTCCTGGCAAGCGGGGTCGCCTGGGGCGCGGAGGGGGAGGGGGAGGAGGACGGCGGGCCCATCCCCTACGCCCCGCGGTGGCTCGGGTCCATGGGGGTGTACGAAGAGAAGGCGTCCGTCGGCGTGCGGGCCGCGGGTGAAGGGGCCCGGGTGCGGCGGGAAGCGGGCGGGGAGGGGCGTCCGGAGGGTGGGGCCGAGGGGAGGCGCGTCCTCCTGTCGTTCGGGGCGCGGCTCTGGGTGCTGGGCCCGAGGCCCCTGCCCGAGGGGTTCGCCAGCCACCCCGCGGCGGTGGTCGACCCAAGAGCGCCTTTCACAACCCCGGACCTGCTGCGGCCGCCGATGCGGGGGATCTGCGGCGTCGCGGGGCCCCCGGTCGCCTGCGACGTGCTTCAGCACGCCTCGGCGCCCGTGCACCCCCACTCCTTGCATTCACCCCCGCCTCGCTGGCCTCGCAACGGTCCTCCCGTTGTGAAAGGCGCTCTAACGGCGCGGGTCGAGGCGGGGCCGGTGGAGCTGGGGCTGGCGGTGGACAACCTGCTGGGCTCGGAGTGGAGGGACGGGGAGTTCGTGGACGCCTCGTGGTGGGACAAGGGCAGGCCCGAGAGCGCGCTGCCGGTGACGCATGTGACGGCGGGAGCGCCGTTCGCGTTCCGGGGGTCGTTGAGGTTGAGGTTGTGATGGGCGATGGCATGCCTGTCCGATGGCCAACCACCGTCCCTCGACGCGCGCCCGAGCGCTTGCAGATAAGGCACGGGCCTGCGGCCCTGGCCCCGTGGCTCGGGCACGGGACCAGCGCGGCGGACTTGGGGCGGGAACGGATGGGCATGGGCGATGGGGAAGGGAGCGGGGGGTGTAATGGGGTGTAATGGGGTGTAATGGAGGGGGCTTGCGGGGCCCTTGCGCCCGCGCCGAGAATCGGCGCCCCACCCAAGGGTGGGGGGAGGAGGTGGGCCTGTACCTTGGGTGGCGCGCGCGTTACCTCTTGTGCGCCCACCCGCCAGGCCGGGCCACGCCTGTGCACCCACCCACCCGGCAGGAGCGCGCCCTCGTACCCACCCGCCACGCCGCGACGCGACATTCCGGCACCCCACGCCGCCCCACCCACCCGGCCACTCACGCCCTCGCCGGCCGACAGGAGCCACCCCCATGCCCCCACCCCACCTCCCGGGTTCCCCCCCAGCGCCCGCATCCACCCGCCGTCCCGTCGCGCTCCCCCCCCTCGCCGCGCCGGTCCTCGCCGCCCTCCTCGCCGCCTCCCTCCCGGGCTGCGCCGGCGAGGGGCGCACCCTCGTCGCCGTGCCCCTCGCGGCGGGCCCCGCCTCGCCCGCCGCCGCCTTCGACGCCCCCGGCGGATGGGTGGTCACCCTCCAGGAGGCGTGGGTGACCTTCGCCGACCTGCAGCTCGAGGCGCCCCCTTCGGTGACCGCCACCTCTCCCCGCGGCGTCCGGCGGGCCCTGGCGGCCCTCTCCCCCCTGGGCACAGCCCACGCCCACCCGGGCCACGACTTCGCGGGCTCGGTGAGCGGCGAGTGGCTGGGGACCGCCACCGTGGACCTCCTGGGCGGAGACTTCGACGCCGACGGCGAGGTCACGATGCGGGAGCTCAGCCAGGTCCAGGTGGCGCCCACGGGCTACGACGTGGGCCAGTACGCCGAGGTCACCGACCTGGGAGCGTTCGTCGCGTTCCTGACCCGCACCCTCGGGCACATCGACGGCGAGGGGCACTGCCAGGTGGACCTGTAGGCGCGCACCCGGCCCCTCCCGGTGGCGAGGCGGCGGGGCCACGGCATCCCGCGGGTCGCCGGATGGCGGGAGCGCTCCAGGTGGCATGCGTGTTGACTCCGCGCGCATATTCCAACTTGTGAACGGTCGCTTCCAACCCCGTGGCCCGATCGCCCCTCGCGCAGGCGATCTGCGGCCGGTCCGGAATCACAAGATTTCCGGCGCACTTCCGTTCGCTTCCACTTCCAACGGAGCCGGAGTATGACGGTCGCGCCGCACGCCGCGGCGAGGACCCCCGCATGTCCCATCGAACGGAACGCCTCGTTCCCGTCGTGCCCCTGTTCGCCCTGCTCGCCCTCGGGCTCGCCTGCTCCGACTACAACCTCCACACCGATCCCGGCGAGGGGCACATCCCTCCCGAGGAGGAGCCGCCCCCCGACCCTCCCGAGGAGGAGCCGCCCCCCGAAGACGACGACACCACCCCCGATCCCTCGGGGCTGTGCGAGGACGAGTACCTCCCTCCGGTCGAGACCCCGGTGGACGGGACCTGCGCGCCGGAGGCGGTGGGGTCGTTCACGCCGGTGGTGGAGTGGGAGCTGGCGTCGTTCCCCGTCGCCTCGACGTCCACGTCGATCATGATGCCCCCCGCCGTGGCGAACCTCACCGACGACGACGGCGACGGGGACGTGGACGAGGACGACGTGCCCGACGTGGTGGTGATCACCTACGCCGGAGGGAGCCCCTTCGGCGGCGTGGTGCGGGCGGTGAGCGGGGACGGCGTCCACCTGTGGTCGGCCCAGGTGAACGCCCAGGGCCAGGCCGGGGTCTCCATCGGCGACATCGACGGGGACGGGCTCCCCGAGGTGGTCACCGTCACCTCGGACTGGAAGCCCATCGCCCTGCGGAACGACGGGACGACCCTGTGGACGGGGCCGGCGTCCCTCACCGGGATCCCCATCTACTGCGCCAGCCCCGCCCTCGGGGACATGGACGGGGACGGGGCCGTCGAGGTGGGGATCGGGCGCCTGATCGTGGACGGCGCCACGGGCGCACGGATCGCCGAGGGCACCCGTGGGCTCGGCGGCTCGGGGGTGGGGAGCACGTCGTTCTTCGCCGACGTCGACCTCGATGGCCGGCAGGAGCTGATGGCGGGCAACGCCGCCTACCGCAAGGACGGCTCCACCGCCTTCACCTACGGCAGCGGCGACGGCTACCCCGCCGTCGCCGACTTCGACGGCGACGACCAGGCCGAGGTCGTGGTGGTCACCGTCAGCGAGGTGACCCTGTACGACACGGCGGGCGCCACGATCTGGGGTCCGGTGGCGATCCCGGGGGGAGGAGGCGGCCCCCCCACAGTCGCCGACTTCGACGGGGACGGAGCGCCGGAGATCGGCGTCGGTTCCTTCGGCGCGTACACCGTGTTCGAGACCGACGGCACCCGGAAGTGGTCCCGGACCACCGAGGACGGGTCGTCGGGGATCACCGGGAGCACGGTGTTCGACTTCGAGGGGGATGGGGTGGCCGAGGTGGTGTACGCCGACGAGACCCGCCTGTGGGTGTTCAGCGGGCCCGACGGCGCGGTGAAACTGGAGGGACTGGAGCACAGCTCCGCCACCTGGATCGAGTACCCCGCCATCGCCGACGTGGACGGGGACGGCCACGCCGAGATCGTGTACGGCCGGAACCCCAACCTCGCCGGGGACTCCCGCTACGGGATCGCCGTGGTGGGGGACGCCGACGACTCCTGGATGCCGGCCCGGCCCATCTGGAACCAGCACGCCTACTCGATCACCAACGTCGAGGACGACGGGGCGATCCCGACCCATCCCGCCCCCAACTGGCTGGAATACAACAGCTTCCGCTCCGCCGACCTCGTGGCGGCGACGGGAGGGGTGGCCGCCGACCTGGTGGCGCGGGCTGACGTGTGCAGCCTCGACTGCGACACCTTCGGCACCGCCTGGCTCAGCGTCTACGCCCTCAACCAGGGCACCGGCGACGTCGAGTCCCCCGTGAGGGTGTCGGTGTACCGCAAGGTGGACGCCGAGCTGCTCCACCTGGACACCGTGGTCGTGGATCAGCCCATCCCGTCGGGGTGGAGCGCCCCCGGCGTGCGGATCCCCCTGGACGCCGAGTTCGTCGGGGACGCCGCCCTCGTGGTGGCGGTCGACGACGACGGCACCGGCCTCGGCACGGTGCCCGAGTGCCGCGAGGAGAACAACCGCTTCCTGATCCCCGCCCCCGTCTGCCCCTGACTTCCCCCTTCACCGCCCCCCGGCGGCCCTGCCCCGCGCCGCCGCCCCTCCCCGGGTCAGGGTCAGGACCCACCGGCCGTACATCCAGATCCCCAAGGCCGACAGCAGCCCGATCACGCCCATGAAGACCCACACCGCCCCGACGGCGTGGGTGTCGTGGAGCAGGCGGGTGAGGGCCTCGGGGGCCTCGCCGGTGAACTCCACCAGCCGCTGGAACGCCTCCCCCTGGGGGATCGCGTCGACGGCGGCGGCATCCATGCCCCGCTCCGCCAGGAGCTCCCGGGAGAACCGCTCCTTGGACGCGAACCGGTCGTACAGGGCGGGAGCGATGAACCCCTCCAGGGTCCAGCCGACGGCCAGCGGGATCTGGGAGAAGCCCAGGTACATCGCCTTCTTGTCCGAGGGGGCGATGTTTCCTATGAACTCGCTGAACTTGGGGCTGGACAGCATCTCGCCCACGCTGAAGACGAGGATCGCCCCCACCGAGACCCACCCCAGCACCGAGAAGCCCGACAGGAACATCGCCGCCGTCGCAAGCAAGGTCCCCACCACCATGCTCGTGGTCGCCCGCATCTTCCCGCTCAGCCAGGCGAACAGGAAGCAGGTGGTCATGATCAGGCCGGCGTTGAGGTTGAGCATGCCCTCGGGCTGGATGCGCGTCCCCTCCTCGTTCATCACCACGAAGAACCGCACCCACTCGCTCGTCGCGCCGCCGTCGCCGAAGAGGGCGCGCACGATGTCGCGCGTGTCCACCCAGTCGTCGATGTGGGCGGGGAGCACGTCGAACAGGGCGTTGAACATGAACCAGAAGCCGCTGAAGATCGCCAGGTAGATCCAGAGCTGGGGCTTGCGGAGCTCCCCCAGGGACTCGGCGAGGAGGTTCGGACGCCGCAGCTTCCCCTCCTTCGCCAGGCGCGCCCTCTCCTTCCGCTCCTCGATCCCCGGCTCGCGGTAGGTCAGCAGCAGCAGGAAGTTCAGGCAGATGATGGCGGCGCAGGCGAGGAAGACGTACCGCCACTCCATCTTCCGCATGTAGCCCGCCACCAGGGGCCCGAGGAAGCCGCCGATGTTCACGGTCTGGTAGAAGACCCCCCAGGCCATGGAGCTGTTCTCGCGGCGGGTGGCCTTGACCAGGGTGCCCTGGATCCCCGGTTTGAAGATCGCCGTGCCCGTGGCCAGCAACACCGCGCCGCCGAAGAAGCCGGCGTACGTCGGGAAGGCCGCCATGGTGAGATAGCCGGCGATCTTCACCACCGTGGAGACGAAGATCGTCTGCTTGTACCCGTAGCGGTCCGAGAGGCCGCCGGTGAAGACCGGCAGGATCGACTGGATCAGCGCCCACGTGGAGAGGATCGCGCCGAAGGAGGTGAGGGTCACGCCCAGGCCCCCGGCGCTCACCGGGTCCTTGGCGTAGAGGGTGGCCACCGCCTTCACCCCGTAGTAGGCGAGCCGCTCCACCATCTCCATCGCGCCGACGACCCAGAAGACGTAGCTCAGGGAGGCCAGGGCGGCGAAGAGGCCGAGCTGCTCCACGTCGTCGAGGGCGCCGGTGGGGGGCGGCGCCTTCGGGCCGGCGGCGCGATCCCCCTCGGGGGAAACGGTCATGGGCTCTCTCCCGGGGGCCCGCGGGGGGGTAGAGGCCCGGACGGGCTCCCGCGGAGCGGGGGGCATCATGCCACACGCCCGGGGGTGCCCGCGGGGAGGCGCCGCCCGCCGCCGATGCCAGCGGGTCAGGCACGCCGATCTTGCCCGACGGTCAGCGGACGTGGTACGAGGAGTGCCGGTGGTCGCCCCGCTCCGGCGGACCCTCGGGAGGGGGGTGATCGCCCCCCTCCGCCCGAGGCGGTGGGACCCCCACCCCGGCCACCTCGTCCGGGCGCGGCCCGGCGCGCCCCTCGGACCAGGCGTTCCGGCGTCCCGGAGGCGATGGCCGAGTCGAGCGAAGAGAGCCCACGGCTCGCCGAGGACGTCGTCCCATCGGGCATCGATCCCGCTCGCGGAGACCGGCCCCGGCGGGCCGTCCTCGTCGCGGGGGCGGCGGTGGTGCTCGCCCTGGGCGCCGCCGCCTCGTTCCCGGGCCTGGGACTCCGGGACCTCACCGCCGACGAGATCGGCCAGTTCCACGGCCTGGGTCCCCTGGGCATGGAATCCCGGGCCGTCGATCCCGAGCGGTTCGGCGCCCACATGCCCCTCGCCTTCCAGCTCCGGTGGGTGGCGCTGGCCGTCCTGGGGGAGTCGTCGGCGGCGGCGTGGCGGATCCATGCCGCCCTCGGCGCCTGCCTGGGGGCCCTGGCCACGTTCTGGATCGTCGCCCGCCGCGGGGGGATCGGGGCGGCGGTCGCCGCCGGGGCCGTGGTGGCCACCAGCCCCATCCTGAGCTTCCACGCCCACGAGTCCTCGAACTACGCCCTCGCCCCCCTCACCGGCGCCCTCACCCTCGCCGGCCTCGCCGAACTCTCCGGCAAGGGGAGGGCGGGCCCCTGGCTGCTGGGGGCGGGGCTCCTGCTGGGCGTCCGCAACGACATGTTCTTCGCCTTCCCGGGGGCGGCGGCGGCCATCGCCACCGCCGCCCTGGTGTACCGGTCCCGGCGCCGGGCGCGGCTGGCGAGGCGGGCGGCCTGGGCCTGGGCGCCGGCCCTGGGGGTGTTCGCCGCCCAGGCCGCGGTGTTCCTGGTCCGCCTGGCGAGGCTGGAGGGGAGCGCGTTCGATCGGGTGATCGTGCCCCACGCCGACGCCGGATCCCCGGAGGCCGCCGCCCCCTTGGCGGTGGTCGCCCGCACCGTCACGGGCTTCGCCGCCGCCTACGCCGACGGTTACCGCGACGCCGGGTCGGTCGATCCCTGGATCGTCGCCGGGCCCGTCGCGGTCCTGCTCGCATGCGCCGCCCTCGCCCTGGCGCGGCGCCGCGGGGATCCCCTGGTCCGCTCCGCCCTGCTCCTCCTGCTCGGGTCCCTCGGGGTCTTCGTGGCGGCGCGGCTGGGCTTCACCCTGGCGTCGGGTCGCGCGTTCTCGGGGGGCGCGCGGGTCTTCCTGGCCCTGCTGCCCGCCCTCGCCATCGTCGTCGCCCGGGGGGGCGCCGCGGCCGGGCCGGTGCTGGGGCCTGCCCTCGTCCTGGGGTGGCTGTCGGTCCAGGGGCTGGCCACCGCCCGGCAGGTGCTGGCGGTGTCCGACGGGGACCACCGGGTGGCGGCGCGCCTCGCCCGGGAGTGGCGGGAGGGCGACGTCATCCTGGCCCCCGCCACGCTGAGGGCGCGCCTGCCCGAGACCATCGCCGGCCGGGCGCCCGAGCCCCCGTGCCTTCGGCCGGGGGAGCCGCTCCCCTCCCGCGTCTGGCACGTCACCCAACCCGGGAGCCCGCTGATCTCGGGGGTGAACACCTGCGACGGGCCGCCGAAGGACCTGGTGGCGGACCACGGCTACGTCCCCCGCCTGGTCGAGCCGTGGCGGGCCCCGGAGTACGAGGCCCGGTCGAACTCCTACCTCTCGGGGGTCCAGCTCGTGCTCCTGGAGGCCGGCACCGTCCCCGCTCCGGCGGTCCCCGCCCGACGCGCCCTTCGCTTCGAGCCCGCCCCCCTGTCGGGGGCGAAGGGGGGCCGCCTCCACGTGGACTGGGTGACCGACGCCGAGAGGCGCACCCTGGTGGATGCCCCCTTCACCCCGGAGCTGGATCTGGAGGTGCCCGACGCCCCGGGGGGGAGGATCGAGGTCACCCTGTTCCCGGGACCGCCCCCCGCGTGGGCCACCAAGGACCGCACCGGCCTCTCCCACCCCCTGGGGAACTCCGTCTCGGGCTGGGATCCCCGGGCGATCCTGGCCTCCCCCATCGACGCGACGATGGTCTTCCCCCTCTCTCCCCTCGCCGACGCGCGCCTGAGGGTGGGGATCCGGGCCCTCCACGGCGCGCTGGGCCTGGTGGCGGCGGCCTCCCTGGCGACCGCGGCGCTGGCGCCCTGGGTGGGGCGCCTCCGGCGCCGGCTCGCGGCCCGCCCCCGCGGGGGGGATGGGGACGCCGGGGGATCCGAGCCCCCGCGCGACCCGGCGCCCGCCGAGGCCGCGCCGCCGCCGTCCCACTCCGCCGCCGAGGAGCCCCCGCCGGTGCCGGACCCTCCCGCCCCGGTGGCCGAGGAGGAGCCCGAGCCCCCGCCTTCCCCGTCGGGGTGGGCCGGCGTCCTGCCCGACGTGGCGATCTGCGGCGTCCTGGTGGCCCTGGGCCTGGCGCTGCGCCTGCCCGTCGTGCCCCACATGGAGCTGACCAGCGACGGCATCGATCCCCTCAAGGAGGCGCTGCTGGTCCGGGAGGGGAGGCGCTTCTTCGTCGAGCACAGCTTCCTGTTCGGCTACGGGCGGGCGTGGTCCTTCCTGCCGCTGGTGGCGGGCGATCCCGGGGGACTCCTGGGCATGGGAGCGCGGCGGGCCGTCGCCCAGACCCTCGTCCCCCCCCTCGTCTACCTGGCCACCCGCCTGCTCATGGGGCGGAGTCCGCTGCACCTCGGGCGGCGGGTGGGGCCGCTGATCGCCGCCGCCGCGGTGCTGACCAACCACGGCCTCTTCGAAACCCTGGTCACGGGGCACCAGACCTACTTCGGCGTGGAGTGGGGAAGCCTGTACGTCCTCGGCCTCGCCGCCCTGGTGTCGGGGCGGGCCCTGGTGCCCGCCGCCCTGCTCGCGGGCGCCGCCCTGCCGATGATGGCCATGAACCACCCCTTCGCCGCCGCGGGCGCGGGGGCGCTGCTGCCGGTGCTGGCCGGGGCGTGGGGGACGCGACGATGGCGGGGGCTCGGGGCCTTCGCCCTGCTCTGCGTCGTGGCTCTCGCCGTCGGCTGGCCCCACCTGCGCCACGTCCTCTTCACCCCCCACGGAGGGGCCGCGGGCTTCGTCCAGCAGGCCCGGGACAGCGCCGGAGGCGAGTCCCTGAGCGCCCTGCAGGTGCTGGACCTGCTCCTGGCGGGGAGGCTGCGGAAGGGGGGCGGGCTGCTGGTCTTCGGCCCCGTGGCCGCCCTCGCGTTCGGGATCGGGGGAGCCCTCCTGGCGGGTTCCCGCCCCGACTCCCGCGCCCGGGCGGCCCGGGTGGCCCTCTTCGGTGGCGGGGCCATGGGCGAGGGGGCGGCCCCACCCCCGGACCCGCTGGATCCGGCGGGCCCTGGGGGGGGGCCTCCTGGCGGCCGCCTCCTGGTACGTGCTGATCCCCGCCCGGGGCCTTCCCGAGCTCCTGTTCAACTTCCAGTCCTACGGAGACGCCGGCCGGTCCCTGGCCCGGTACTCCCGCCTGGGGGACCTGCTGGAGCGTGCCGATCCCGAAGGGCCGTGGGTGGTGGCGGGCTTCGGTCACGACGGATCCCGCACCGCCGAGGTCGTGGCGGTGGTGATCGACCGGGTGCTCCGGGGGACCCCCAGGGAGCGCTTCCCGGTCCACTGGGACGAGATGGCCCCCGCCGCGACCCTGCTCGTGTACCGCTCCTCACCCGAGGACACCGACCGCCTGCTGGGCGTCCCCCTCCCGGAGGGCGTGCGGGTGCTGGACGGGGGACCGAGCTGGTTCGCCCACGCCGCCCGGGACGCCGCCGCGGCGCGGGCCTGGACCCGGGGGACGTGCGCCCTCCAGCCGGGCCTCGTCGTGCGGCCCGAGGACCCGTTCGAGTACCTGACCGTCACCGCCCCCAACCGGGCCAGCCTGGGCCAGCGTCCTTACGCCCATCCCTGCCTGGAGGCCCTGCGCTGGTCCGACGTGAACCGGACGAGCTTCCCCGCCGATCCCCGCTCGCTGCCGGCTGGACATCCACCCCCCCCCAAGGAGGGCCGCTACGTCGAGGCCGGCCCGTTCCGACTCTCCACCCTGGAGGTTTCCCGGCGGGAGTGGCGCGCCTGCGTCGACGCGGGGGCGTGCCGGGCGGGGCCGGAGGAGGGGGATCCCTGGGAGCCGGTCACCGGCGTCGCCGCCCCGGAGGCCGAGGCGTACTGCGCCTTCACCGGGGGGGATCTCCCCACCACCTTCGAGTGGGAGGCCGGGGCCCTGTGGTCCCCCGGGGGCCGGCCCGGGCGGGTCCGCTTCCCCTGGGGGGACGAGTGGTCGCCGGATCGGGCCAACGCCGCAGGAGCGGAGGACGGCTTCGAGGGCGCGGCGCCGGTGGGGGCGTTCCCCGGGGGACGGAGCGGCTACGGAGTGGAAGACATGGTGGGGAACGTCGCGGAGTGGACCCGGTCGGCGATCCTGGTCCCCGGTGACGGGGTGCCCCGCCCGGAGCCCGGCTGGACCGTCCGGGGCGGGTCCCACGGGGATCCCCCGGATGTCCTGGAGCTCTGGAACCGGCGGGAGGTCCCGGGGGGCCAGGCCCGTCCCGACGTGGGGTTCCGGTGCGTCCGACGCTGAACCGTGGGGGCGGGTGGGCCCGGATCCGGCTCCTCGTGGCGGCGGCCGCCTGGTTGGGCGCGGGGTGCCGGGGGTCGGACCCGCCCCCGGCGACGCCGGCCCCCGAGGCCCCGGCGCCGGAGTCCCCGGCCTGCCCCGAGGGCATGGTGTGGGTGCCCCCCTGGTCCGGGCAGCTCGGCGAGACCGATCCGTCCCGCTCCGCCCCCAACTACCCCCTCCCGGGCGTGCTCCGCTCGGCGGTCATCGAGGCGACCCCGCTCCGGACGGAGGCGTTCTGCGTGGACCGCCTCCCCTTCCCGGGCCTCCCGGGTGCCCCGTGGTCCGGCGACGGCCTGTCCCTGGAGAACGCCTACCAGCTCGACGCCCTGCTCCAGCACCACGGGCGGCGCCTGTGCACGGTGACCGAGCTGACCCGGGCCGCCGCGGGACCCGAGAACCGCCGCTTCGCCTACGGCGACGCCTGGGACGACTCCGTGTGTCGGAAGGAGAACCCCGACACCACCGTCTCTGGGGTCCTGGGCGAGCATCCCGGCTGCGTGTCGTCCCTGGGCGTGGCGGACTTCCACGTCCGCTCCGCGTGGGCCCGCCTGGACGGCCAGGCCCGGGAGCGCCTGGGGGAGCAGCTCGGCCACGACCTGCCCAACGCCTGGATGGCGGTGTGGGGGGGCACGAGCCGTCTGGACACCTTCTATCAGCCCACCAACGTCTCGGTGCCCTGGCACGGCGCCGCGGACGGAGCCCACCTGGACGACGGCGCCCGCGCCTGCCGGGACCCCGGTCCCGTGGACGCCGAGGTCGAGGCGCGCTACCGGCGGGAGGTCGTGGACCGGACCGCCCGGGAGGGCACCTTCCGGACCTACGCCTTCCCGCCGTGGTAGGGGGGACCCGGGGTCCGACTCGCCCGCTCCTCCTCCCGGGCACCTCCGCGGACGCCTACAGGCCTTCGGCCTCGGGCCGCCGCAGGGGGATCAGGCGCCGCGCCAGGCGCAGCTCCACGGGCCTCCCGTAGACCCCCGTGGCGTAGCGCCAGCGCGAGAGCTCCCGCAGCGTCGCCCTGCCCCAGCGGGGCAGGTCCACGTCCTGGACGGTGGGGAAGCGGCAACCCAGGACGGTGGCGAAGTCCCGGATCCGCCTGCGGGTCCGGTCCGTCAGCCAGGGGGCGTCCCGGTGGCACACGTAGTCGATCCAGCGGGGCTCGCACCACTCCTCGGGCGTCGCCGGGAGCGCGGGCCCGTCGGGGCCGTACCGGGACTGCCGCGGCAGGTGTACCGCGCTGGGATCGGCCCGGACCGCGGCGGGGTCCCGCTGGGGGGTGGGCGTGTACACGTACAGGATGACCTCCGCCTCCGGGTGGATCCGCTTGACCCGCTTCACGAAGCCGAGGGTCTCCTCCAGCTCGGACTCGGGGTCCTCCGGGCCCCCGAGCACGAAGGACATCTCCGGGATCACGCCGTGGGCGCGGCACAGGGCCGCGGCCTCCAGGGTCTGGTGGGGCCGCGTCCCCTTGCGCATCCGCTTCAGCGCCTCGGGGCTGGCCGCCTCGGCGCCGATGTAGACCATCCGGAGCTTGCTGCGCTCCAGCGCGCGCCACGTCCCAGGGTCGAACCCCGCCAGGGTGTCGGCCCGGGCGTAGGCCCACCACGGCAGGCCGACGTCGGCCAGGGCCTCGACGAGGGGCAGGCTGCCCGCCTCGGTGTCGAAGAAGTTGTTGTCGACGAGCTGGACGCAGTCGGCCCCCACCTCGTCCCGCAGCCGGACCCCGGCCCGCCGCAGGTGCTCCGCCGCCGGGGGGCGCGTGTGCCCGTCGAACACCGTCACCACGCCGCAGAAGCGGCAGCGATAGCGGCACCCGATGGCCGCCTGGTGCACGCCCGTCCGCCTCCCCATGAAGCTCGGCCGCAGGTAGCGGCCCAGGTCTCCCAGCCTTCCGTAGGGCAGCGGCGGGTAGCCGTCGGGGGCGCCGAAGGCTCGGGCGGCGTTGTGGACGGGCACCCCCTCCCGCTTGAAGGACAGCCCGGCCACGGCCTCGATCCCCGCCGGCGCGCCGGAGTCCGCGGCGGTGGGCCTCCGGCCCGGCAGGGCGTCCAGCAGCGCCAGGAGGGTCTCCTCACCCGGGCCGCGGGCGACGTAGTCCACGTAGGGCGCGTTCAGCGCGGACTCGGTGTACATCGAGGGGAAGTAGCCTCCCCACACGATGGGCACTTCGGGATCGGCGGCCCGCACCGCCCGGGACACCTCGATGCTCGGCCCCACCTGGGGGCCGGGCATGACCGTCAGGCCCACGAGGTCGTGCCGCCTCTCCCGCACCGCGGCGGCGGCCCGAGCGGCGCAGCCGGGCTCGACGTTCCCGTCCAGGATCGCGTACTCGTGCCGGCCCTCCAGCACCGCCCCCAGATGCAGCAGGCTCAAGGGCAGCCGGGCGCTGCGGGGCGAACACATCCGCGGGTTGACCAGCAGCACCCGGCTCAAGGGCGTCCGCCTCCGCCGCCATGCGACGGCCCCCGGGCCCCGAGGGACCGGCCGAGCCGGCGGCGACCGGAAGCTAGCACCCCCCGCGGCGGATGGCGAACCGGTGCGAAATGTAAAAGTGTTGGTGCCTGACACCCGGTCCGCAGCGGATGGCGGACCAGGGCGAAATGTAAAAGTGTTGGTGCCTGACACCCGGTCTTCCCGGGGCGAAATGTAAAAGTGTTGGTGCCTGACACCCGGTCTTGGTGCCTGACACCCGGTCTGACACCCGGTCTAGACGTGGAAGGCGTCGGTGGTGACGTCGAGGCGGAGCGCTCCGAAGCTCCTTCCCGAGCGGGCGCTCGCGGCCTCCAGGTCCAGGGATGCCACCCGGATCGAGCGGGCGATCTTGCCCCGCTCCGTGTCCACCAGGACCAGGCCGGTCCCCCGGCCGGAGACGCGGACCCTCACGCCGGACGGCAGGCAGGAGCCCACTCCACCCGCGTCCTCGACCCGGAGGTCGACGTCGATGGCCGGATGGCGGCGGCCCCGGAACTCCGCCGGCGCGCCGGGCCGGTAGCGGTAGAGGACCCGCGCCGCCCCACCGACGGGGGGGGGCAGGCCCAGCAGGCGGAGGCCGAGGGCCAGGGGCTCCTCCGCCTCCCATGACCCCGTGCCTCCCGTGGGGGGGAAGAGGGCCCCGAACCAGGCCAGGGCGGGCCGGACGGAGTCGAAGGCGAGGGCCAGGGCGATCCGCCGGCCCCCCTGCACCTCGGCCAGGGTCCCCGCCAGGGACTTCCGCACCCGGAAGCGGTCCCCCCGGGCGAGCACCAGCGGGTGGGGGAGCCCCGGAACGGCGAAGGGGAGCGCCACGGGCGGTGACAGCGCCAGCCGCCCGCCCACCTCCCGAAGGACGACCTCGATCTCGGCGAAGTCCTCGCCGTCCAGGTCCAGCACCTCGCAGTCGGCCACGGAGTCGACCTCGATCCGGAACAGCGGATCTCCCTCCCCGGCCCCGAGGCGCGCCTGCACCCTCCCCACGGCGCGGATCGAGAACTTCTCCCCGGGATCGAGGCGGTAGCGGAAGGTCGCGGGAGTCGTGGGACGGGCGCGGGCCGCTCGCCGCGTGCGGATCTCGGGCATGTGCCCCTCCACCGGCGCCCGGTGGACCCTGTCAGACGCAACGGCCGTGCCAGCGGGGGGCGCGCGGCCGAGCCCGCGAGGGTCCGGGAGACAGGAGGACGGCCGCGGCGGTAGACTCGGCGCCGCGGGGGGCCGAGCGGGCAGAACGCTCCCCCTCGCCGGAGGATCCGGGCATGTCCTCGCGCCCCGCCCCCCTCGCCCTCGCCTTTCTCCTCGCCGCCGCGGCCGCCTGCACCGAGGACCCGGCCCCGGACGACGACACCGCGGCCCCCGACGACGACACCGCCCCCGAGACCCCCTGGGAGGGGGTCGAGGTCACCCTCGATCCGTTCTCGTTGCGGTTCGGCGCGGCGGAGATCCCCGCGGGGGGCGTCGTCTTCGGCATCGAGCCCACCTACGACGCGGCGGCGAACCACGACCCCTGGATCCTCTACGGGGAGGGCCTCCAGGAGTTCATACCGCGCCTCACCTGGGCGACCGCCGAGCGGGGCTCGTGGGACGGGGACGCTCTGCGCCTCGACCTCTCCGACGGCCACCGGGGGGTGCTGACCCGGCGCGGGGGGGGTGAGGGGCTGGCCCTCCACCTGGAGTTGGAAGGCAACCCCGGGGAGACCGGCGACGCCGTCGCCTCGTTCCTGAGGGTCCAGGTGACCAGCCCCGAGGGGGAGGGGCTCTACGGGCTGGGGGAGGTCTTCGAGTCCGTGGAGCACCGGGGCCGGCTCCGGACGATGCAACACGAGCTGCTACCGGAGTCGGAGGGGGGATACAACGAGACCCACGTGCCCGTCCCCTTCCTGGTGGGAAGCGGCGGGTGGGGCCTGGGGCTGGAGACCGACTGGCCCGCGGTGTTCGACTGCGCCGCCGTCGAGCCGGGCCGGGTGACCGCCACGGTGAACGCCCCGTACGGCCTCGACCTCCGCCTCTTCTCGGACCCCGATCCCGCGGAGATCCCGGGCCAGTGGGCGCGCTCCACGGCCCTGCCCCGGCGGCCCCCCGACTGGGCGCTGGCCCCCATGCTGTGGCGCAACGAGAACCGCGACGGCGCCCAGGTGCTGGAGGACGCCCGCGCCATCCGGGACCACGACCTCGCCTTCGGCGTGATGTGGATCGACAACCCCTGGCAGAGCTCCTACAACTCGATGCAGCCGGACCCGGCAATGTTCCCCGACTGGGAGGGCATGGTGGACGATCTCCACGCCCTGGGCTTCCGCTGGATGGCCTGGACGACCCCCTACGTCCACCCCGACGACCCGGACTACGCCACCTTCGAGGAGGAGGGCTGGTTCGCCGACATCCCCTACACCTTCGGAGAGTTCGGGCCGCTGGTGGACCTGACCCACGAGGGGGCGTTCGCGGCCTGGCAGGACCGGGTGCGGGCCGCCGCCGCCCGGGGGCTCCAGGGGTGGAAGCTCGACTACGGCGAGGACGTCCAGCTCGGGCTGGGGGGGATCCGCCTCGTCAGCAGCTTCGCCAACGGTGAGGACGAGCGGACGATGCACCACCGCTACACCGAGTACTTCCACCGCGCCTACGGCGAGGCCTACCCCGACGGAGACCGCTTCCTGCTGGGTCGCATGGGGACGTGGGGGACCGCCGCCTTCACCGACTGCATCTGGCCCGGCGACCTGGACGCCGACTTCTACGACTTCCTGGAGGAGGGCCACGTCGGGGGCCTGCCCGCCGCCGTGCGGGGGGGGATCGGCCTCGCCGTCAGCGGCTTCCCCTGCTTCGCCAGCGACACCGGCGGCTACCGCCACGAGAGGGCGCGCCACGAGGTCCTGTCCCGCTGGACCGAGTACTCAGCGCTGATGCCGGTGATGCAGGTGGGGGGCGGTGACGATCACAACTACTGGATCCCCTCCGGCGACTGGACCGAGGAGACGCTGGAGATCGGCAGGCGCTACTCCATCCTGCACCTGCGCCTCTTCCCCTTCTTCCAGGAGCTGCTGGCCCGGGCGGCCCGGGACGGCACGCCGCCCCTGCTGCCCCCCGGGCTGCTGGGCGGCCCCCACGTGGACGACGCCTACGTGCTCGGCCGCGCCGTGCTGGTGGCGCCGGTGATCGAGGAGGGCGTGACGTCCCGGCGGGTGGAGTTCCCCCCCGGGACCTGGGTCCACTGGTGGACGGGCTTGGCCTACCAGGGGGAGGCCGACGTGCCCGCGCCGGTGGGGGAAGGCCCCCTCTTCGTCGGCGAGGGGGGGATCGTGCCCATGCTCCGGGAGTCGGTGCGGACCGTCGCCCCCTCGACGGCGGGGGTGGACAGCTTCTCGGACGATCCCGGCGAGCTGACGGTGCGCTTCGTGCCCGGGGAGGGCGCCTTCACGGTGCTGGACGGCCCCGGGATCTCGGGGAGCGACTCCTCCCTGGAGATCGGCATGCCCGGGATCTACACTGGCCTGCGGGTGGAGATCTGGGCGCCGGGGGCGTCCCGGCTCCGGGTGGACGGCGCCGAGGTCCCCGCCGAGACCGACGGGACGTGGCTGCGGGGGCAGGTGGACCCGGGTACGGTGACCTGGGAGTAGCGGGGCCCGACCATCCGTTGGAAGGGTCGGGGACCCGACCGGAGCCGCCCCCACGCCCGAGGGCGAATCGCCGCTTGCCCCGCCGCCGGCACGGGTACAAACTACAAGACCACGTGGAGGGCTCCCGCGGGAGCACCCGGTGCGCGGTGGGCAAGGAAGGGACGGGCCCGTGACGGAGCCCCCGGAGGATCCGGGTACGACCGGAGGGGACGTCTTCGCCGGGGGGGAGAGCCTCGCGGTGGGGGACGTCTGCCTGAGCGCCGCCGATCCGCCCGACCGCCTGAGGGAGAAGCTCGCCCGCGTCGTGCTGGACGAGATGTACCAGTTCGTCGCCCTGCTGGACCGGGACGGGCGGGTCCTGGAGGTGAACCGGGCGGCGCTGGACGGGGCGGGGATCCACCTGTCGGAGATCCGCGGGCGCCCCTTCTGGGAGACCCGCTGGTGGGCGGTCTCCCGGGAGGCCCAGGCCAAGGTCCGCGACGCGATCCGCAGGGCGGCGGCCGGGGAGTTCGTGCGCTTCGACGTCGAGAACTACGGCGCGGGCGCGGGTCACGACGCCATCGTCGTCGACTTCTCGCTGAACCCGGTGCGGGACGCCTCGGGGCGGGTGGTCTACCTGCTGCCCGAGGGGCGCAACATCACCGAGAAGAAGAAGGCGGAGGCGGAGATCGCCCGGAAGACCCAGGAGCTCCAGGTGCTCCTGGAGCGGGTGCGGGAGCTGGACGAGACCAAGAGCCGCTTCTTCGCCAACGTCAGCCACGAGCTGAGGACCCCCCTGGCCCTGATCCTGGGTCCCGTGGAGGGGATGCTGGGCGGTCGCGGCCTCGCCCCCGGGCACCGGCGCGACCTCGAGGTGGTGCGCCGCAACGCCGCGACCCTGCTCAAGCACGTCAACGACCTCCTGGACGTCGCCCGCCTCGACGCGGGTCAGATGTCGCTGCGCCGGGTGGAGACGGACCTCGCCCACCTGGTGCGCCTGATGGCGAGCCACTTCGAGGCCCTGGCCCCGCAGCGGGACATCACGTTCGTGGTCAGTACCCCCGCGTCGCTGCCCGCCGAGGTGGATCCCGACAAGTTGCGGCGAGTCCTGCTGAACCTCCTGTCCAACGCCTTCAAGTTCACGCCCCGGGGGGGGCGGATCCGGATCGCCCTGAGCGTGTGCGGAGAGGGACGGGCGCTGGTGGAGGTGCAGGACAGCGGCCCCGGGGTCCCCCCGGACCTCCGGGGCGTGATCTTCGAGCGCTTCCGCCAGGCCCACGACGGCTCCGACCGCGTCTTCGGCGGCACCGGCCTGGGCCTCTCCATCGCCCGGGACTTCGTGGAGCTCCACGGCGGGATCGTGTCGGTGACCGATGCTCCCGGGGGAGGCGCGCTGTTCCAGGTGGAGGTCCCGCTCCGCGCTCCCGAGGGGGCGCTGGTGGTGCGGGGTGGCGAGGAGGAGGCGGAGGGCGACGGCATGGGAGCCGTCGTCCAGGGGACCCTCGCGGAGCTGCACCCCGCCCCGCCCGAGGCCGTCCCTCCCGGGCCTCCGGGGGACGGACGGCCCAGGGTCCTCGTGGTGGAGGACAACGCCGATCTGCGCCGCTTCCTCGCCGAGGCCCTGGCCGGGGAGTTCGTGGTGGAGACCGCCGCCGACGGCCGCGAGGGCCTGGAGCGGATCCTCGCCCGCCCCCCGGACGTGGTGCTGACCGACCTCATGATGCCGCGCCTGAGCGGAGACCGCATGATCGCCGAGGTCCGGGCGCGACCCGAGCTGGATGCGGTCCCGGTGCTGGTGCTGTCGGCGAGGGCCGACGACGCGCTCCGGCTCCACCTGCTCGCCGAGGGGGCCCAGGACTACGTCGTCAAGCCCTTCCCGGCCGCCGAGGTGCTGCTGCGGGTCAGGAACCTGGCGGCGGTCAAGAGGGCCCGGGACGTGTTGGAGGCCGAGATCCGGGACCGCTCCCTGGACCTGGAGGTGCTGGCGAAGGAGGTCTCCCGGCGCAAGCGCCAGGCGGAGGACGCGCTGGAGGAGGCGCGGGTGGCCCGGGCGGCGGCGGAGGCGGCCGACCGGGCCAAGTCCGCGTTCCTCAGCCTGGTCTCCCACGAGATGCGGACGCCCCTCACCGCGATCCTGCTCACCCTGCAGCACATGGATCGGCAGGGCGTGACGCCCGGGGACGTCCGCCACCACGCCCGCATGACCTCGTCCACCCTGCGGCTCAACGAGCTGGTCACCGGGCTCCTGGACTACGCCCGGTTCGAGAGCGGGCGCCTCTCCGCCGCCCCGGAGTGCCTGGACCTCCCCGACCTCGCCGCCGACGTGGTGGAGGAGATCCGGGTCCAGGCCCGCGCCAAGGGGTTGGACCTGCGGCTGGACGCGTCGCCCGGCGTCCCGCCCATCACGGGCGACCGCCGGCTGCTGCGGCTGGTGGTGAGCAACCTGGTGGGGAACGCCGTGAAGTACACGCCCCGGGGCGAGGTGGTGGTGACGGTGGGTCACGGCCCTCGGGGCCACGTCGTCGCGGTGCGGGACACCGGCCCGGGGATCCCCGAGGAGGACCGGGGGCGGGTCTTCGAGCCCTTCGAGCAGCTCGAGGACGTCCGGCACAAGTCCGTGCCGGGCGTCGGCCTCGGGCTCGCGCTGGTCAAGCGGGTCGTCGGCTCCCTGGGCGGAGACGTCTCCCTCGAAGTCCCCCCGGAGGGGGGCTGCGTCTTCACGGTGGTCCTGCCCCCTTCGGGGGCGGCCGGAGAGGATCGGGACCCCTTCCCCGTCTCGATGGGGAGCGGCCCGTGAGACCGCCGCCCCGGTGCTGCGTGCTCCTCGTGGAGGACGACACCACGGTGCGCGAGGCCCTGGAGGAGGTGCTGATCGCCGAGGGCATCGACGTCCGCACCGCCGAGGACGGCCGGCAGGCCCTGGACGCCATCCTCGGGGGGCTGAGGCCCTGCCTGGTGCTCCTGGACCTGATGATGCCGGTGATGGACGGCTGGCAGTTCCTGGAGGCCCTGGCACGGCGGGACCTCGAGGGAGTGGCCCCGGTGCTGGTGCTCACCGCCACCGGGCCCGAGGTCCGCTGCCCCGCCGGGGCGTCGGCGACGATCCGCAAGCCCTTCGACATCTCCGACCTCCTGGACGCCATCGGACGATATGCGCGGGTGGGAGGCGAAGGACCGGACGCCGGGCTCAACGGCGGGTCGCTCCGCGCGGTCTGATGCCCGCCGGGGCGGAAGTAGCCCCCTCGGCCCGGGGGGCCTGCTACGATGCGTCCGTCTGGGGCCGGAGGCGCCGTCCGTCCCCCAGCCCCCTCGGTCCGGAGGACCCGTGCTCTCCCCCCTCCCTCTCCTGGAACGCAGCGACTTCCCGTCCATCGTCCGGGGCCGCCTGGAGACCCTCCAGGTCAACCTGGGTTACCGGTGCAACCAGGCGTGCCAGCACTGCCACGTGGACGCCGGACCGCGCCGGACCGAGGAGATGTCCCCCGAGACGGTGGCCCAGGTGCTCGCGGCGCTGGGGAGGACCGGCGCCCTCACCCTGGACGTGACCGGCGGGGCGCCGGAGCTGCACCCCTCCTTCCGCCACCTCGTGCGGGAGGCCCGGGCCCTGGGGACGCGGGTGATGGACCGGTGCAACCTCACGGTCCTGCTGGAGCCGGGCCAGGAGGACACGGCGGGCTTCCTGGCGGAGCAGGGTGTCGAGGTCGTCGCGTCGCTGCCCTGCTACCTGGAGGAGAACGTCGACCGCCAGCGGGGAGGCGGAGTGTTCGCCCGCAGCATCCGGGCCCTGCGGCAGCTCAACGGTCTCGGATACGGCCAGGGGGATCCGCGGCTGCCCCTCCACCTGGTCTACAACCCCCAAGGCCCGTCGCTGCCCGGGCCCCAGGCCGCCCTGCAGGCCGACTACCGCGCCGCCCTCCGGGAGCGCCACGGCGTCTCCTTCGACCGCCTGCTGACCCTGGCCAACGTGCCCATCGCCCGCTTCGGGCACCGGCTGGCCCGGGACGGCGCCTTCGTGGGCTACCTGGCCCTGCTGCGGGGAGCGCGCCGGGACGAGAACCTGCGGCACGTCATGTGCCGGTCCCTGGTGAGCGTCGACTGGCGGGGCCGGCTGTACGACTGCGACTTCAACCAGGCCCTGGCCCTCCCCTTGGGGGGCTCCCCCGGCGCCTCCCACGTCGCCGATCTGGCCGCCGGGAGCCTGGAGGGAGCCCCCATCGCCACCGGCGACCACTGCTACGCCTGCATCGCGGGGCAGGGATCGAGCTGCGGCGGGGCCCTGGACGCCTGATCCGCCCCTCGGCCGACCCCGGCACGGCGGGCGGGCCCGCTACGGCCCTCAGGGATCGGCGTGGTGCCCCGACCGCAGGGCCCGGAACGCCGCCTCCTGGGCGAGCCACAGGAGGCTGCCGCGCCGGTCCGCGTCCCGGACGAGGTCCCCCCACCTCGCCTCCCGCGCCGGATAGGGGGGGGCCGGATCGGCGCAGACCCGCAGCCCGTCGTCGGACCCGCCGCAGCCCGGACACCCGTCGTGGTTGAAGTGGGAGTGGAAGCCGAAGTTGGTGGGGTCGTAGAAGGTGTTGAGCCGCGCCGTGCCCCCGATCACCACGTACTCGTCGCCTCCGGCGTCGTAGTCGTAGGGGCCGAAGCGGGCGAGCATCGCCGCCTCGAACTGCCCGTCCTGCCACGCCCAGGCGCTGCGGACCGCGAAGTCATGGACCGCGAAGGGGGACACGCACTCGGGGTAGGCGCCCAGGACGTCGGGGGGGCCCTCGTCGCCGTCGAAGGGGTCGCAGACGTGGGGCACGTGCTCGTCGCCGTAGGGCTGGCGCAGGTTCTCCCCCCCGGTGGAGGCCACCAGCAGCTCCGTCGCCGTGCAGACCCTCCGCCCGAAGGCGGGCAGCGCGGCGTCCAGGACCTGGGTGGAGGCGTGGTTGAGGCCGTCGTCGGGCCAGAGGAGCCCCGCTACCCCCGGGAAGGGGTAGCGGTCGATGCAGAAGTCGTCGGACACCACGGCCTGGTAGAGCGGCACGATCCCCGGGAACCCGTCGTCCGCCACCCGGCCGCCGACGCGGTCGTCGTCGCCTTCACCGACGGGGTAGATCCCCGCGGGGATCCGCACCATGCCCGGGGGACAGACGGCGACGGGGCGGGCGCGGGGGGGCTCCCGTGCCGGGGCGCAGGAGGCGAGGGCCAGCGACGCCATGCCCGCCGCGAACGCCGCGGCGCTCCGCGCCGCCCCGGTCTCGACACGCCTTCCCGCACCGACCACGCTCATCCCGTCCACGGGCCCCCGGACATCCACCCGCGACCCGGGCCCCCCGCGGACGGCCCGGAGAAGATACCATTCGCCTCGCCCCCGAGGGGGGGCGAGCGCCACGGGGCGCACCGCACGGGACGGCAGGTTGCTGGGACGCCTGGACGAATCGGAGCGAGGGACGGGGAGCGGGCACGGCCCCGGGTGGCGCGGTCGATCCGTCGACGCCGCCGTCGCCGCCTCCCTGCTCGTCCTGGGAGCCCTCTTCCGCCTCCCCCTCGCCCCGATGCTGGACACCACCGGCGACTCCCTGGACCCCATCCGCCAGGCATACTGGGTCCTCCACGGCGCCCCGGTCGTCGGGAAGGTGGCCGGCTGGGTGTTCGGGTACGGCAGGGAACTGTCGTACCTGCCCCTCCTCCTGGGGCGACCGGAGGGGCTGGTCGGGGTCGCCGTGCGGCGGGCCCTGCTCCAGGCGGCGGTGCCCGCGGTGGCCTACCTCGCGGCCCGGGCCGTGACCCGGCGGGGGGAGGCGGGGTCGGGAGGGCGGACCGGCCCCCTGCTGGCCGCCGCGGTCCTGGCGGCCCATCCGGGCCTGCTGGACACCCTGGCGAGCGGCCACCGCACCTACCTGGCGGTGGAGTGGGGCGCCGTGGCGGCGGCGGCACTGGCGGGCCTCCTGGTGTGCCGCGCCACCGCTCGGGCCGCCGCCGTGCTGGGCCTCGCCCTTCCCATGATGGCCATGAACCACCCGGCCGCCACCGCCGCCACCGCCGCCGTGGGGCCGGTGGGGTGGGTGGTGGTGGCCCGGGGTGGATGGCGGGGCGCCCTCGGGCTGCTGGTGGGGGTCTCCGTGGCGGCGGCGGTCGCCTGGCCCCACGGCGCGGCCCTGCTCCGGGGCCGAGCGATGGGGCTCGGGGACACCCTACGCGGCGTCACCGGCGACGGCATGCCGCCGGCGGAGGTCCTGGCGCGGCTCCTGGGGGCGGGGGAGCCCCTGGGGGCCCTGCCGTGGGTGGTGGCCCCGCTGGCGGTCCTCGTCGGGGCGGCGGGGGCGAGGTGGGGGCGGCACCCCGACGCCCGCTCCCGGGCCGCGCACACCGCCGCCCTCGGCGCCGCGGCCACCGCGTCCCTGGCCCTCCTGGGCGGACTCGCGTTCACGCTCCGCTTCTTCGAGCCCTACTACGGCCGGCCCTTCCTTCCCCTCGTCGCGGTGGCGGGGGGCGCCGCGCTGGCGGTGGCGATGGACCTGGCCGCCCCTCCCCGCCGCTGGCTGGGGGGAGCGCCCGGACTCCCGCGCCGGATCGGCTCCGCCGGGGCCCACCTCGGCATCGCCGCCCTCGCCGCGGCCACCCTCGCCCCGGCCCGGGGCTGGCCGGGGATGGTGGCGGCGCTGGAGGACTACGGGGCGAGGGACTGGTGGGCCTCCAGCCGCGCCCAGGTGGCCTCCCGCCTCGACGACCTGGGCGCCGAGGGGCCCTGGAACGTCGCGTTCTTCGGGCGGGAGCCCACCCCCGAGCTGATGGACCGCCTGCTCCGGGGGGATCCGGCGGGGCGCTTCGCCGTGACCGGCGAGGAGCTCCGGGAGGCCCCCGTCCTCGTGGCCATCCACGCGGACGAGCCGGACATCGAGGTGGCGACGTCGCTCCCGCGCCCTCCGGGGATCCGGGTGCTGGACCGCGCGTGGGGCACGGTGATGCTGGCCGCCCGGGACGCCCGGGCGGTGAGGGACTGGACCCGGGGCTATTGCGGGTCGACTCCCCTGCCCATGCGGAGCTGGATGGGCCCCGACATGAGGTTGACCGTCGCCCTCGCACGGGTCCGCGGCGTGACCCCCGGGGCGCCCTCCTTCGTCCACCCGTGCAACGAGGCGCTCGCGTGGGCGCGGATCGACCTGCCGTCGGGGGTGGAGGTGCGCCTGCCGGGGCGAGGAAGCGGGACGGTGGCGATGCCGCCCCGCTCCTTCTCCATCGCCCGGCTGGAGACGGCCCGGCGGGACTGGGGGCGGTGCGTCGCCGAGGGCGGGTGCGCCCCGGGCGCCGAGGCGGGGGACCCGTGGGCGCCGGTGACCGGGGTGTCCGCGGCGGAGGCGGAGGCGTACTGCGCCCGGATGGGCGGCCGCCTGCCCGACGCCGTGGAGTGGCAGGCCGCGGGCTGGTGGACCCCGGCCCACGACGGCCTGCGCTCCCGGCCGTGGGGGATCGGCGAGGCCGGCGGCAGGGCCAACCTCGCCGGGGGCGCGGACGGCTACGACGGGATCGCCCCCGTGGGGTCGTTCCCGGCGGGTGCCAGCGCCTTCGGGGTGGAGGACCTGGTCGGCAACGCCGCCGAGTGGGTACGGGCGGTGGAGGCCGAGACGGGGAAGACCGGGGCGGTGTGGGTCGCGGGGGGCTCGTGGTCCTCCGGGGACGAGGGGGCGGCGGCGGGTGTCTTCGCGGCGAGCGACGGGGAGGCGCGTCCCGACGTGGGGTTCCGGTGCGCGAGGGAGTGAGTCGGGAGCCGGGCTGGGGCTGGGGCACGTGGGGGACGGCGGCGGCCCTCGCCGTCGCGGTGGCCGCCTTCTGCGTCGTCGCCGGGGCCATCGCCCTGACCCGCTACTGGCGCTTCGAGATCGCCGACTCCGCCGAGCACGCGTGGTTCTACCAGCGGGTCTGGCAGGCCGCCTTCCTGGACCGGCCGGCCCGGACCCTCTTCAGCACGGAGCACGGCGACGGCCTGCTCGCCGGCCGCCACTTCGAACCCGGCCTCGCCCTGCTGGTCCCGGCGGTGCGGGCCTTCCCCTCGGCGGCCACCTTGCTGGTGGTGCAGGCGCTGGCGGTGGGTCTCGCCGCGGTGCCGGCCTACCGGATCGGGAGGCGGCTGACCGGGGACACCGCCGCCGCCGCGCTCCTGGCGGCCTCCTTCCTGCTCCTGCCCGGCACGTGGCACGTCTCGACCCACTACTTCCGCGCCTTCACCCTCGCCCTCCCCCTCCTGCTGGGCGCCTGGGCGGCGGCGGTGGAGCGGCGGGGGCTGGCGACCCTCGCCCTGGCCCTCCTCGCCGCCTCCTTCCGGGAGGAGCTGGTGTGGGTGCTGCTGGCGGGGATCCCCCTGGCGGTGGGGAGGGACCCCGGCGGAGGCTGGAGGTGGCGTTCCGCCCTCGCCCTGGCGGCCGTCGCTGGGGGGTGGTGGCTGATGCTCCACGGGCTGCGGGGGGACGTGTCGGACTTCGTCGCCACCGGGGACGTCGTGGCGCGGGCGCGGGACACGCTCCGCGAGACCCTGACGGCCGCGAAGGACGCGGAGGCCCCGGGGGCCTGGATCCTCCCCTGGTTCCGGCGGGAGCTGGGCCCGGGCCTGCTCCTGGCCCCCGCGGCCCCCCTCGCCGCGCTGCCGGTGGTCGCCAACTGGCTGGGCTTCCACACGTCCGCGGGGATGGCGGGCCCCTTCACCTACCACCTGCTGGTGCCGGCCCTGGCCACCGTGCCCCTGGTGCAGGCGGCGGCCGTGGGGCGGATCGCCCGGGGGATCGGCGCCCTGGCGGGGCGGTGGGGGTGGCGGCCGGACCGGGCCCGGGGCGTCACCTCGCGGCTCCTCGCGGGAGCGCTGGCGGTGGGGGCGGCCCACGGGCTCTGGGGGGCCGCGCCGGACCCCGGCGCCCACGGCCTCGACCTGCTGCGGAGAAGGGAGGCCCCCGCCTTCCAGCAGCCGGACACGCCCTGGGCGGTCATCCGCAACGTGCCCGCCGGTGCCCCCGTCATGTGCTCCCACATCTACGCGCCGGTCCTCGCCTCCCGCCCGGTGGTCTACATGATCGAGGAGTGGACCCGGCCGGAGCTCCGGCGGCTCCTCCCCTGGCTGGCCCCGTGGGCGGTGGTCCCCTCGAGCTACGAGGACGTCCTGGGCCTGCTGGAGGCCGCGGGCTTCCGGGAGCGGGGCCGCTCCGGCGGCGCCGTGCTGCTCCACCGCCGGGCTCACAGCCCCCTCGACGGACAGGACCCGCTGGTCCCGCTGTGAGGGCCACCCGGGGAGGCGTCCGCGGGATCAGGGCGGGGAGGGGGTTCCAGGGAGTGGGCGAGGGCCGCCAGGGCGGCCCGGGCGGCGGCGAGCGCCTCGGGGAGGGGGATGCCCTGGCAAAGGACCGCCGCGGCGACCCGGGCGCCGAGGGCGGTGGCGTCGGGATCGCCGATCCGGCCCACGCCCGCCCCCGCCGCGGCAGCGCCGAGCCCCACGGCATAGCCGAAGGCGAGGTGCAGGTCGGCCCGGGTGTCCGAACGCCCGTTCATCGCCGCCTCGACGGCGAGCCAGAGGTGCTTGCGGGAGGGGCCGAGGGCCGCCACCAGGGCCCGCGCCTCCTCCGGCTCCTTGCCCTCGGACCCCAGGTGGGCCGCGATGGCCTCCCGGAGCTGTTCCCTCAGGCCACCGTCGATGCCTGGAGCGGGGGGAGGCCAATCCGAGCACATGGATGCTCCCGCGGGCTCCCCCAGGGGGAGGGTGGGGGTTCACGCCCGCCGTCGCCCCCAATCACCCCCGAAGTGGGTCCGCGCTTCCCCTCCTCCCCTGCCAAGGGTGCCAGGCCGCCGACAGCGCCTCGTCCAGTTCCTCCGGTCCGAAGGGCTTGGCCAGGAACGAGAGGATCCCGGCGGCGGCCAGGCGGGGAGCCACCCGCTCCGGGGCCATGCCGCTCATCGCGATGATCCCGCAGGCCGGGGTGGCGCGACGGGCGTGGGGGACCAGCGCCAGGCCGTCCTCATGCCCGAGCTGGAGATCCAGGAGCAGCAGGTCCACGGCGCCGACGTCCAGGGCGGTCCTCGCCGTTTCGAGGTCCGCCGCCTCCACGACCCGCATCCTCCGGGCCAGGAGGAGCAGAGCCACGGCCCGGCGGCTCGCGTCGTCGTCCTCCACCAGAAGCACGGTCCCATTCTCGTGGGCCGGGGGAACGATGCCGGGCGGGGGGGAAGCGAAGCCCAGACGCGGGCCCCCCCCTCGCGTGTCGTCGTTCCGTTCGGCCACGGCCCCTCCCCTCGCCCCGGGGCCAGGCGCCCGCACCCGACGGGCTCCCCGGACGCCCGGGCACGTTGCGCGCGCCCCGTTATCGACCATCTTTAGCCTAGATGTCAACTACCCATGGGTGTTCATTCCTTACCCGCCGCGCCCGACGATGACGCGTGCGTGATCGCGACGCCACGGAGAGGCGGCTGCTGCGAGACTTCGGCGAGGTCCTCGCCCGGAGGCGGCTCGCCGCGCGCCTCAGCCAGGCCGAGCTCGCGGAGCGGGTCGGGCTGGGCTCCGCCGAGATGGTGAGCCGGTACGAGCGCGGGCTCCAGAACCCCACCCTCCTGACCACGGCGCGGTTCGCCCGGGCATTGGGCGTCTCGCCGGCAGACCTGCTGCCGCCCGCCTCCCGGGTCGCGGGGGCCTCCGACCTCCCGGAGCGGGCCGGGGCCCTGGTGGCCGGGATCGACCGCCTCGACCCGGCGGCGGCGCGGCTGGCGGTGGCGGCCCTCCAGGGGATCGCGGAGGGGCTGGGACCCGGACCGGAGTAGCGGGGGCGGGGTCGGCTCGGGCGGATCAGGGCGCCCCGGGCTCCCCCGCACCCCCCACCCGCGCGAACAGGGCGTAGCCTCCCCCCCGCCCCTCCAGTCGGAACGCGCCGTCGGCGGCGAGGCGTTCGAAGAGGGGCGCGTCCTCCGGGACGAGGAGGCGGTCCACGTCCTCGGGGCCCGGGGGGAACCAGGGGCCGTGCCAGGGCTGGCGCTGGCCGGCCCCTTCGCCGAAGGACTCGATGGAGAAGACGCGGGCGCGGCCGGCCAGGGCCCCGATGGTGGAGAAGTCGGCGGCGGCGGACGCCCCCCGGGGGATCCGCTCCACCAGGGCCGCCACGGCGGCCACCCGGGGGGCGTCCCAGCCCGGGGGGGGCGAGGAGACCTCCTCCAGGTAGGCCCTCCCGGCCCTCCAGGAGACCGCCGCCTGGGAGGCCACCAGGCCGAGGGCGATCCCGCCGATGGCCGCAGCCCGCCGAGGGCGGGGGCCGCGCCCGGGGGCGATCCACCGGAGCAGGCGGCCGGCCCCCACCGCCGCCGCCACCCCGATCACCGGCAGGACCGGGGCCAGGTAGTGGGTGTAGGGCCCCCGGGGATCCGCCCACTCGTGGTCGGTGGCGAAGACCAGGAAACCCAGCACCGGCGCGGCGATGGCGAGGACCTCCGGGGCCAGGAGGGCGGTGAGCATCCCCGGGGCGACCAGCAGGGCGAGGGCCCTCGCCTCGGACTCGGCGACGCGGCCGGCCAGGGAGGCGAGCCCGGGGAGCGCCCCCCTCCCCGTCCCCCACTCCGACGCGGCGCCGGCGATGTCGAAGTGGTTGTCGACGCCCAGGCCGAGGACGCGCTGGCCCACCTGCCAGGCGAGGGCGACCGCCAGCAGCGCCCCCGAGGCAGCGAGGCGGCGGCGGAGCGTCCCCTCGCCGGCGGCGAAGGGGAGGACCAGCCCGGCGGCGGCGACGGACCAGACCAGCTCCTCGCGGACGGCGCAGGCGAGGAGCGCCAGGATCGCCACCCACGGGAGGCGCCCCAGCAGGGCGGCGGCCACGGCGAGGCCGAGGGCGGGCACGGCGGCGACCAGGGGGCGGAAGTCGGCCAGCGCGACGACCCACACCGGGAAGGAGAGCAGCCAGGTCACCGCCAGGGCGAGGGCGAGGCCGGGGGAGCCGGTGCGCCGCGAGGCCACGGCGAAGACCGGCACCGCCCCGGCGACCACGGTGGCGACCTGCAGGGCGAACAAGGTCCCGACCTCGGGGCGCAGGGCGAAGAACGGGACGTACAGGGGGAGCAGGAAGTAGCGGTGGGAGAGGCGCAGCAGCCCCACCGGCTCCTGCATCAGCACGGTGTGGACGAAGCCGTGGCCCTCCGCGGCGCTGGCGATCAGGCCGGAGTAGAAGGCGAGGTCGAGGCCCCAGTTCCAGCGGAAGGCGGCGTCCTTGGCCACCGCCACCCAGGTCAGCGCCCCCCAGGCCGCCGCGCAGGCGACGACGAGCAGGATCCACGCCCCCCGCGCCCTCCCCGGCCCCGGCAGCAGGGGCGACGGCGGCCGCGCTCGGCCGAGCAACCGCCGCGGAGGGCGGGGGAGGGCCATGGGGGATCCTTCGTGCGCCCCGGACGCGGGCGCCCCCGCAGTCTAGACCGCCCCGCATCGGGGGGGGAGCCTCCTCGCCGATCCGGCGCGCGGGCGGGGCTCACGCCGCCCGGGCGAGCACCACCTGGTAGTCCAGGGCGTCGAAGCGGTCCACCACCCGGAAGCCCGCCCCCTCGCAGAGGCCGCGGATCTCGTCCAGGCCGTAGGACCGCCCGCCCTCCGTATAGCAGAGCATCGTCAAGCCGAAGCAGGCTGCGACCTCGGTGAGCTCGCCCCGGCCGTCCAGGAACATGTCTTTGATGGCCACGAGCCCCGTCGGCACCGCCGCCCGCAGGCGCTCCAGAAGCGCCGCCACCTCCCCCGGGGAGCAGCCGTGGACGACGTTGGAGAGGAACGCCAGGTCGTAGGGGCCCCCGAGGTCGTCGGTCCCGAAGTCCCCCGCCATCATGTCGAAGGCGTCGCCGTGGCGTTCCCTCGCCAGGTCCACCACCACGGGCTGGTCGAACAGCGTCACCCGGAACCCCGCGTCGGCGAACGTCCGCGCGTATCGCCCGTGGCCGCCCCCCAGGTCCAGCACCGTGCCCCCCGGGGGCAGGCGGGACCTCAGCCAGGCGACGGTCTCCCGCGCGGGGACCTCGCTCCGCCGCCACAGGAAGTCCAGGAAGCGCCCCGTCGCCTCCCGGTCGTCGGGCCGGGTCCCCCCGACGGTCGCCTTCGACCTGCCCTCGGGTGTGGTCATCGGCCCTCCCGACTCCACGACCCGCCCCAGGCGTGCGAGGTCCTCCAGGGAGTCGGCGGCCCCGGCGAGGGACAGGGCGCCCCCGCGTGCCATCTCCAACGCCGCGGGCGACAGGGCCCACGTCTCTCCGCCACCCACCAGGATCCCGAGCTCCTGCAGGATCGGCGCAGTCCCCCGGAGGGCCCGCGGCTCCCCGGGCAGCTCCTCCAGGCGACGGGAGTTCCCGTCCGCCAACGCGGCGAGGCAGCCGGCCTCGCTCCAGGCCACCAGGGTGGCGTACGCCGCGACGTGCCGCCGCAGGGCGAACAGGTCCTCCTCGGTCCTCAGCCGGATCATGGGCTCCTCCAGTGCCCATGAGACTATCGAGCCCCGCGCCCCGCCGCCACCCAGCCCCAGGACCGAGGCGGGCACCGCCGCCACCCCGAAGTCGGTTAGGATGGACGGGGCGCCGGGGACGATCCCTCCCGCCGGCCTGCCGGGCGCCGTGCGGGAGGGCGGCCGGCAGCCGCCCGAACCCCGGGGTCCAGCCCCCCTTTGACCGCCCCCATCCCCCACCCGTCCCCGATCCCCGACCCTCACCCCTCCGAGGCCGCCCCGCGCCCCGGGGCGGGGGGGGGCCGTCTCGCCATCGCCCTCGCCGCGTGCGCCCTCGTCTCGTGGCTGGCTTCCTGGGCGCTGCCGCCCTCGGAGCCCCGGGAGCCGGACGTCCGCCTCGACTCCTGGGCCGAGGTCGAGGCCCGCCTCCGCGCGGCCGTCGCCTCCCCGCGCCGCCGCCCCTTCGTCGTGATCGGGGACTCGGTGGTCGCCGGGAACGTGCTGCGCTCCTCCACTCCCGACGGGTGGGCGGAGTGGCGCCTCGTGTCCCAGCTCGCGTCTCTCTCGGCCCCCGGCGCGTCCGCCTCCTTCCACGACCTCTCCTCGCCGGGCCTCCTGCCCGCCGACGCCCGCTCCCTCGTCGCCCGCCTGGACGACCTCGATCCGGACCGCCGGGTCGGCGTCGTCCTGGAGGTGGACCTCCGGTACTTCTCGCGGGCCTATGCCTCCGCCGACGCCGCCCACTCCCAGCCCTTCCTCGCCCTTCCCCCCAGCCCCTTCGACACCGCCCGCTGGCCCCTGGTGGGCCCCCTGCTGGGGCGGCTGCGGGAGTCCCGGGGCGGCCTGGGCGGGGCTCGGGAGCGGGTGGCGGCGTGGCTCTCGGGGGTGGCCCCGGAGCTGGTGGCCGCGGCGACGGGCGCGGACGAGGGCGCCGCCACCGACCTCCGCTCGGCCCTGTACCGCCTGCGGGCCCGCCCCCACTTCCTGGACCTGGACCTGTCCCCCGGGAGCGCGCAGGTCCGGGCCTTCGACGACCTGGTGGGCCTCCTGGGGGCCTCCTCCCGCCCCGCGCTGCTCTTCCTGACGCCGGTGAACGAGGCGTGGCTCGCCGAGCCCGGCGAGGAGGGGATCATCGACGCGGCGGCGGCGCGGATCGCCCGCCGGGTGGAGGACGGTCCCACCCTGCGCCTGGTGGACCTGGACGACGAGGCCTTCGTGCCCGAGCGCTTCCTGGACCACGTCCACCTCACCCCCGAGGGCAACTCCGTGCTCGCCGCCCGCCTGCTGGCGGAGCTGGGCGTGCCCGGCCGCCTGCCCCTCGCGCCGGGGGAGGCGCCTCCCCCCCCCGCCGACCTGTCCGCGGTGGTGGGGGGGATCGCGCAGGGGAGCCGGGACGGCGCGGGCACGAAGGCGCTGTTCCGGGACGTCGAGGACCTCGCCGTCCTGTCCCCGGGCCAGCTCGCCGTCGCCGACACCGGCAACCACGCCCTGCGGCGGGTCCGGGTGGGGCGCCGGACGTCGGAGCCGTGGGTGGGGCGAGCCGGCGAGGCAGGCCACCGGGACGGGGCGGGCGACGGCGCCCTGTTCTCGTCCCCGGCGCGCCTCGCCGCCGACGGCGCGGGGGGGACCTTCGTGCTGGACCGCGGCACGGACACCGTCCGCCACGTCTCCCGGCGTGGCGAGGTGTCCAGCGTCGCCCCCTACGACCGCCCCCGGGAGGGCCCCCCGCGCCTCCTGGACCTCGCCGCCGTGGACGGACGGGCGTGGGTCCTGGACGCCGAGAGGCGGGCGGTGGTGGTCCTGCCTTCCGACCCCGGGGGCGACGCCCGGATCGCCGCCACGTTCGGGGCGACCGACCCCGTGTCGTTCGACCTGGACGAGGCCGGCGACCTGTGGATGCTCACGGCGGCGGGGACCCTCCACCGCCTCGACGCCGGGCGCCTCGCCGGCGGGACGCCCCCGGCCGTCTCCGAGTCCCCTCCCGTCGCCGCCGCCTCGCCCGACGGCGCGGCCTACTTCCGGGAGATCTGGGGGAGCCGGCACTTCGACAAGGTGCTGCCCCCCGTCCCACTGGCCGACCTGCCCCTCCAGGACCCCGCCCGGGTGGTCGCCACCCGCCGGGGCCGGCGGGTGCTGGTCCTGGACCGGGTGGGGGATCGGTCCGTCCCCTGGCTGCTGAGCCCGGTGGAGGGCGAGGCGGTCCCGTGGCTGCCCCCCGACGTCCGGGGCTCCCGCTACAATCCCCAATGGCCCCTCCCCTTCCCCGTCCAGCCCCCTCTCGCCTTCGACCCGGACAGCGGAGACCTTTACGGCGCGCTGACGGGCCGATCCCTGGTGTACCGCCGGAGAGCGGCCACGGCGATCTCCGACTGGCGCTGGGAGGAGGGGGGTCCCCGGGTGGCCGCCCGGGATCCCGAGGCCCTCGCCGTGGCCGTCCTGGGCAGCTCCATCCTGGGGCGCGCCGGGGACAGCCCCCTGGACGAGCGCGGATCCTTCGCCTCGGCCCTGGAGCCCCGCCTCCGGGCCCACCCCCGGATCGCCGGCCGGCGGATCGAGGTGCGGAACCGCACCGCCGGCCGCCAGTCCCTCGCCTTCGCCCTGACCACCCTCATGGCCGAGCCCCCGGGGAGCGTGCGGGTGGCGGTCTTCAGCCTGGAGCGGGGGTCCATGGACGACCTCGTCGGCCAGGGCCGCTCCGCCCGCTTCGGTCCCGACGGCCTGCCGCTGTATCAGCGGGGCCCTGGCCAGCCCCCCTTCCCCATCACCGAGGACGACGCGCCGCCCCTGGTGCCCGGCGACGAGTCGGGGGTCCCCGAGCTGCGCCGGCTGCTCTCGGCGATCCGGCTGTGGTGCGACCGGGAGGGCATCGTCCCCCTGTTCCTGGACCTCCTCCCCCTGGGCTCGGACCTCGGACTCGACACCGCCCTCCCCAAGGGCTGCCCCATCCCCCCGGAGACGGTGCGGCGCGAGGTGCGGGCGGCGGGGATGCCGGTGCTGGAGGCGTGGCGGGTCCTCGCCCTGGAGCTGCCCTCGGGCTACCCCCAGACCTACGACCCCGAGGGACACCTGACCATGCGGGCCTACGGCGTCCTGGCGGAGGCCGTGGCGGCGTGGATGGCGCCGCGACTGGACGCGGCCTTCGAGGCCGGCGCGGCGCCTCCCCGGCCGGGGGGGCCTCCCCCGACCCCCGCCCCCCTCCTGGACCTCGCCGACGACCTGGACCGCGCCCTCGGCCTCCCCGACACGCGCCTGTCCACGTACCCCGAGGGCGACGACCTGGGGGTGATCGCCGACCTCACCGGCGAGACGCTCCCCGCCGATCCCGCCTCCCTGTGGCGTCGCGCCCTGTGGGTGGCGGCGCGCCACGCCCCCCGGGCGGGGGAGGGCCGCGGCGTCTCCGTGTCCTTCGTCGTCTTCCAGAACATCAATGAATACGGGCAGTTCGCCTGGGACTCCACCCGCGTCGTCGCCCGGTTCCGGGTGGGCCCCGGGGACCTCCCGGGGACGGTGGAGCAGGCGGAGGCGCTGCTCCGCGCCGAGGCCCAGGTTCCGCCCCCGTGGCTGGTGAGGAGGTAGGCCCGGGCGATGCAGTTCAACTCCTTCGACTACCTGCTCCTGCTGTCGGTCACGGTGGCCCTGTTCCACGGGCTGCCGGGCCGCTGGCGGCCCTGGCTGGTGCTCGCCGCGAGCCTCGTCTTCTATGCCTCGTGGAGCGCGCCCTTCCTCCTGGTCCTGGTGGCCAACGCCGGAGTGGACTTCGTCGCCGCGCGGCGGATCCACGCCTCGGAGGCGGCCCGGACCCGGCGGCGGTGGCTGTGGGGGAGCGTGTGCGCCAACGTCGCGATGCTGGGATTCTTCAAGTACGCGAACTTCGTCCTGGAGAACCTCAGGTGGCTCCCGGGGGGGGAGGCCCTGCCCCCCCACCTGGAGATCCTCCTCCCCCTGGGGATCTCGTTCTTCACGTTCCAGAGCATGGCCTACACCATCGACGTGTACCGCCGCCGCATCGAGCCCGAGCCCTCCTTCCGCCGCTACTTCCTGTTCATCGTGTTCTTCCCCCAGCTCGTCGCCGGCCCCATCGAGAGGGCCGCGCGGCTGCTGCCCCAGGTGAACGCCCTGGACCGGGTGCGGGTGGGGAGGGACGACTGGTCGGCGGGCCTGCTGTGGATCGCATGGGGCCTCTTCCAGAAGACGGTCCTCGCCGACAACTGCGCCCAGCTCGCGGACCCGGTCTTCCACCAGCCGGGGCGCTGGGGCGGCGCCTGGCACGCCCTGGCGGCCTACGCCTTCACGTTCCAGGTCTACTTCGACTTCGCCGGCTACGTGGACATCGCCCGGGGCTCGGCGAGGCTGCTGGGGGTGAGGCTGGTGCGGAACTTCAACCTGCCCTTCCTCGCCGAGGGCCCCGCGGACCTTTGGAGGCGCTGGCACATCACCCTGTCGGAGTGGTTCCGGGACTACGTCTACGTCCCCCTCGGCGGCAACCGGCGGGGCCCCTGGGTGGCGATGAGGAACGGCGTGGCGGTGATGCTGATCTCGGGCCTCTGGCACGGCGCGGCGTGGCACTTCGTGGTGTGGGGCCTGCTCCACGGCCTGCTGCTGGTGGTGTACCGCCTGGGGGAGCCGGCGCTGCGCCGCGTCACCGGCCTCCTGCCCGCGCCCCTGGACCGGGGGGCGAGGGTCCTCCTCTTCTTCCACGTCTGGGTGCTGACCCTGGTGATGTTCCGGGCCGAGACGCTCCCCGACACCCTCGCCATCTGGAAGGGGATCGCCTCCTTCGCCGCCGCTTCCGGCGCGTCCCCGGGATCGGCCCCGTGGGGCGCGATGGCGTCGGTGGCCGCCGCGGTGGCGCTGGTTCCCCTGCTGAAGGCGGCCGAGGAGTCGCGGGGGATCTTCTCACGCGGGGTGGAGCGGGTCCCCGGCTACGCCGCCGCCTTCACCGGATGCGTCGTCGGGACCGCCGCCCTCGCCCCCAGCGCGGCGCCCGCGTTCGTGTACTTTCAGTTCTAGTACCACGTTCCGAAGGTTCCTCCCCAGTTTCTCCGTTCCCAGGCCCACCCGATCCGGAACGTAGGGCGGG
>JAKLKC010000021.1 GCA_023150875.1 Myxococcota bacterium
GTGGCGGCCGTCGTGGAGGCACTGGAGGGTGCCGCGCCATCGGGCCCCGCCTGGCGGGCCGCGGCGGACCCCGTCGCCCGGGCGCGGTGGGACCGGGCGGTGGCCGCGGCGCTGTCGGCCATCGCCTGCGGGAGCGCGGAGAAGGTCGTCCTGGCCCGCGCCGTGGAGCTGACGAGCGCGCCCGGATCGGACGTCGACGGGGCGGCGGCGGCGGTGTGGGCGTCCCTCGCCCGGGACTACCCCTCCTGCTTCTCGTTCGCCCTGCGGGGCTGGGCGCCGCGTTCGGTCTTCCTGGGTGCCTCCCCCGAGCGCCTGGTGCGTTCGCGGGGGGGGGAGATCGAGGTCGCGGCGCTGGCGGGCTCCGCCCCACGGGGTTCCGACGAGGGCCGGGACCTCCTCAGCGCAGAGCTCCTCATGGGGAGCGTGAAGGCGCGACGCGAGCACATCCTTGTGGTGAGGGACATCTACTCGGCGCTCCAGCCCTTGTGCGCGCGCATGGAGGGAGCGCCGACCCGCGTCACGCCGCTCCCAAACATCCTGCACCTCTCCACCCCCATCCGCGGCCACTTGCGGCCGGGCCTGGGTGCCCTGGACGCCGCCGCGGCCCTGCACCCCACCCCGGCGGTGGGGGGGACGCCCCGCGCCGCCGCCCTGCGTCTCATCGCCGAAGAGGAGACGGCCGCCCGGGGCTGGTACGCCGGGGCGGTGGGTGTGCTGGACCTCGCCGGGGACGGAGAGCTGGCGGTGGCGCTGCGTTCGGTCCTGCTGAGGCCGGGGCGGGCCTGGGCCTACGCCGGTGCGGGGATCGTGGCGGGGAGCGAGGCTTCGGTCGAGTGGGAGGAGATCGAGCTCAAGCTCCGGCCCGTCCTGGGGGCCATGGGGGTCGGCGTTCCCGGGATCGAGGGGGACGGGTCCCCGGACGGATCGCCCGACGCGGGGGAGGGTGCCCAGTGATGCCTCCGGAGCAGGGCGGCGGGGACGTGGGGGGCGACCTCTCGGCGGGCCGATCTCCGGTCTCCCCACCGGGGGAGGATCCCTCCGGGATCCTCGCGGACCTGAACTTCGGGTGGGCCGCGGCGGTGGTGGATGCCCTGTTGGGGGGCGGTGTGACGGACGTCGTCCTCTCCCCGGGCTCGCGCTCCGCGCCCCTCGCCGTGGCCTTGGCTGCCGACACCCGGATCCGGGTGATCGTGGAGATCGACGAGAGGAGCGGTGGGTACCGGGCGCTGGGCCTGGCCCTGGCGACCGGACGGCCGGTAGCCCTGGCCTGCACCTCGGGGACGGCCGCGGCGAACTACCTGCCCGCGGTGGTGGAGGCCTCCCTGGCCCGGGTGCCCCTCGTGGTGATGACGGCGGATCGGCCCCCAGAGCTCCAGGACTGCGGGGCCCCCCAGACCGTCGACCAGGTCGGCCTCTTCGGGGGCTTCGTACGGGGCTTCCGCCACCTTCCTCTCCCCAGCGGATCCGGTGCAGTCCTGGCGTCGGTGCGGGGGGCGGTGGCGCGATCCGTCTCGTTGGCCACCGCCGAGCCGGCCGGCCCGGTCCACCTGGACGTGCCCTTCCGGGAACCCCTTTCGCCCCGCGGAGATCCCGCCTCGGCGCTGGGTGCCCTCCTCGGCGAGACGGGCCGGATGGAACCCCCCGTCGTGGTGCGCGCAGCCGAGGAAGGGCCGGCCCCGGGGTCGATGGTGGCGTGGCTGGCGGAACGGATCCGAGGGGCGGAGCGGCCCTTGCTCGTCGCGGGTCCCCAGCCCCCCGACGAGGGGCTGGGCCGGGCGCTGACGGCCCTGGCCGACCGTGTCGGGATCCCCCTCGTCGCCGACGCCGGCTCGCCGGCCCGGTTCCTCGGAGGCGCCCTCGCCGCCCACGACGCCCTCGCCCGGTGCCTGGGGGCCGAGTCCGGTCCGAGCCCCGACCTCGTGATCCGGGTCGGGGGCTTCCCCACGTCGAAGGCGCTCCGGTCCTGGCTGGAGGCGGGCCGGGGCCACGCCCACGTGGTCGTCGACGCTGCGGCGGGTTGGCGCGATCCGTCGTTCCTCGCGACGACCGTGCTGCGTACCGCCCCCGCCCCCCTCGTGGAGGAGGTCGCCGCGCGCCTGGATCCCGCGCCTCCCTCCGCTTGGGCACGGGGGATCCGGGAGGCGGATCGGCGGGCGTCGGAGGCCCTGGGGCGGGCGCTGGACGCGGATCCGGCGTCGGGGGCCGCGGTGGCCCGGGCGGTGGTCCGGGCCCTGGGTGCCCGGGGGGGCAGGCAGGTGCTCTTCGCTGCAAGCTCGATGGCGATCCGGGACCTCGACGGCTTCGGAGGCTCCGCGGCGAGCGGTGTCCGTGTCCTCTCGAACCGGGGCGCCAATGGGATCGACGGGACCCTCGCCAGCGCCGTGGGGGCGGCAGCGGCGGGCTCGCCGGTGACCGCGTACCTGGGGGACCTGGCGTTCGTCCACGACATCGGGGCGATGCGCGCCGCCACCGAGCCGGGGGTGCGGCTCGACGTGGTCGTGGTCGACGACGGCGGCGGGTCGATCTTCCGTTACCTCCCCATCGCGTCGGCCCCTGGCGTGGACTTCGAGCGGCTGTTCGTCACCCCCCACCGCCTCGATCTGGCCCGGATCGCGGAGGCGTTTGGAGCCGAGGTCCACCGGGTGGGGGACGCGGAACGGGTGGAGGAACTGCTCCGGGTCCCATGCCATCGGACCCGGGTGGTCCACGTCGCCGCGGATGCCGCGGCGAACGTCGGAGCCCATCGGCGTGCGTGGGCGGAGGTTCGGGGGGAACTCGGCACGGGCGATGGGGCCGCCGCCCCGCCCTCCCGCCCACGGCGGTCGGGATCGGTGGTGGAGCGGCGGGTCATCGCCGCCGGAGCCCACCGGTTCACGGGCTGGCGAGCGGGCCGGGGGCCGGCCCGCCTGGTGATGCTCCACGGGTTCGCCGGGGGCGCCGACCACTTCCTGGACCTGGCGGAAGCCCTCGGGGATCGCGTGACTTCGCTGGCCCTGGACCTCCCGGGGCACGGCGGCTCCCCGCCGCCCGACAGCGTCGGGGAGCCCGACGTGGCGGGGCTGATCGCCGACCTCGCAGAAGCGGCCCGGGTCGAGGGTTTCGGGGGAGCGGCCTGGCTCGGCTACTCCATGGGGGGAAGGATCGCGCTGCACCTCGCCGCGGGATCCCCCGATGACGTCGCCGCCCTGGTCCTGGTAGGGTGCTCCCCCGGGATCGCCGATCCCGCGGAGCGGGAGGCGAGACGGCGGACCGACGAGGCCTGGGCCCGGCTCGCGGAGACCCTGCCGGTGGGGGAGTTCCTCGATCGCTGGGGAGGGCAACCGCTGCTGGAGGAGCCGCCAGGGATCCCGCCCGAGGCCCGCCGGCGGGCCCGGGAGGTCAGGCTCGCGGCCCGTCCGGGGGGGCTCGCCTCGGCGCTGCGGGACCTCGGACCGGGGGCGCTGCCCTCCCTCTGGGGCGCCCTGCCGGACGTGGCGGTCCCGGCGCTCCTGGTGTCGGGGGCCCGGGACGCCCGCTACACCGAGATCACCGCCCGGATGGCGGCGCTCATGCCCCGGGCGCGGCGCGCGATCATGGAGGGGGCGGGTCACGCCGTGCACCTGCACCGGCCGGGGGAGCTGGCCGCCGAGGTGGCCGACTTCCTGGACGGCGCGGGCCCCCTCCCGACCGCAGGAGGGGGAGGGGAACGGCCGCCGGTGGGGCGGTCCCGCCGGGAGGAGCGCAGGCCGTGAACGTCTCCACCGCTCGCGCCTGGTGGATGGCGGCCCGCCCCCGGACCCTCACCGCGGGGATCGCGCCCGTCGCCGTGGGCAGCGCCGTGGCGGCCTCCGCCGGGCGGTTCGCCCTCGGGCCCGCCGTGGCGGCGCTGGTGGGTGCCCTGCTGATCCAGGTCGCCACCAACCTCGCCAACGACCTCTTCGATGCCGAGAAGGGAGCGGACACGCCGGACCGCCTCGGGCCGACCCGGGTGGTCCAGGCCGGCCTCCTCCCGCCCGCGGCGGTGCGTGCCGCGATGATCGGCACCTTCGGGTTCGCCGCCCTGGTGGGGTGCTACCTCGTCGGCGTCGGCGGATGGCCCGTGGTCGCCATCGGCGTCGCCTCCATCGTGTCCGGGATCGCCTACACCGGGGGGCCCTGGCCCTTGGGTTACCACGGCTTGGGAGATCTGTTCGTCTTCGTGTTCTTCGGGCTGGTGGCGGTGGCGGGGACGGTGTGGGTGCAGGCCCTGGCGATCCCCGACGGGACGTGGCCCGCCGCCGTCGCCGTCGGGGCGATCTCCACGGCGGTGCTGGTGGTGAACAACGTCCGCGACCTCGAGACGGACCGCCGCGCCGGCAAGCGGACCCTGGCGGTGCGCCTGGGACGACGGGCCTCGGTGGCGGAGTACGGGATCCTGCTGAGCGTCGCCTACGCGGTGCCCGCGGGGGTGTTCCTGGCAGGGGGCTCCTGGGGCTGGTTGCTGCCCTGCCTGACCCTGCCCGAGGCCGCCAGCCTCGCGCGGCGGATCTCCCGTGCCGAGGGGCGCCTGCTCAACCCCCTGCTGGGGCGGACGGCCCGCCTGCTGGGGCTCCATGGCATGCTCCTCGCCTCCGGGATCGCGTGGGGATGAGGCTCGCCGGAGCCGAGGTGGCGAGGGCGATCCTGCCCCTCCGGGAGCCCCACACCGCGGCGAACGCGACGTACGCATCCCGGACCGCCGTCCTGGTCCGCCTCGTGGACCGGGACGGCTCCTGGGGGATCGGGGAGGCGAGCCCGCTCCCGGGTGCCCCGGCCGACGATCCGGAGCGAGCGGAGGCGGCGTTGCGGGAGGGGGCCGGAAAGATGGTGGAGGCGGGTGTCGGCGATGGACTCCAGGATCTGGCGACCCTCCCCTCGCCGTCGGCCCGCTTCGCGCTGGAGCTCGCGGCGATGGACCTGGACTCCCGGCGGCGCCGGGCGCCCATCGCGTGGGCGGGCGCGTCCCCGCGGGCGGCCAGGGTCCCCGTCCAGGCCCTGATCGGCGCTCTGGACCCGGAGGGGGCGGCGCGCCGGGCCCGGGGAGCGGTCGAGGCGGGATACGGGACGGTCAAGATCAAGGTCGGCGGTGCGCCGAGGGATGATCTCCGCCGCCTGGAGGCCGTCCGCGCGGCCGTCGGTCCTGGGATCGCGCTGCGGGCCGACGCCAACGGAGGCTGGTCCGTCGCCGAGGCCCTGGCCCTCATGCCCGCCCTCGCGGACCTGGGCCTGGACCTCCTGGAGCAGCCCACCCGGGGGCTGCCGGCCCTCGCGGCGCTCCGGGGGCGGGGCGTGCCCATCGGCGCCGACGAAGACCTGGCGGCCGCCCAGGACCCGGCGGCGGCGTTCGCCCGGGATCCCGTGGACGTGCTGGTGCTGAAGCCGACCTCTCTCGGGGGCATCCTTTCCTGCTGGGAGCTGTCCCGCCTGGCCGCGTCCCTCGGGGCGGAGGTGGTGGTGACCACGGCCCTCGATGGCGCCGTAGCCCGGGCGGGGGCGTTGGTCCTGGCGGCTTCGGTCCCGAACCACAGGGGGGCGGCGGGGCTCGGCACCGGAGCCCTCCTCGCCCGGGACCTCGGCCGGGGCCCCGGCGCGGTGGAAGGCTGGATGACCCCGCCCGCCATCGGCCTCGGGGTGGAGCCGGACCCCCACCTGGAATGGTGTCCGGCGTGACCTCTCCGGCGCACGGACGTCCCCCCCGGGGGGGGGCGGAGGCCGGGCTTCGGCGGGTCCACTCCGATCCCCTCGGCACCGCCGATCCCGCGAATGCCGATCGCACCGCCCTGATCGGCGACGGTGAGACGATCTCCTACGGCTCGTTGCGGAAGCGCGCGACCGATGTCGCGGGCCACCTGGCGGCCCTGGGGGTCCGGGGCGGGGATCGGGTCGCCCTCGTCGCCCCGCCCACCGTGGCGACGGCGGTGGCCCTGCACGGTATCGCCGCCGCGGGCGCGGTGGCCGTCCTCCTGGATCCCCGGCTTCCGCCCCCTCTCCTGGAGGCGCGCGTGGAGCGGACCAGGTCCCGCGTCGTCCTCTCGCCGCCGGAGGGACCCCTCGGGGCGCGGGGGCCCGGAGTCGTATGGGAGCTGGCGCCGGGCCTCCTCGCCACTCCCCGATCCCGCGAGGGGGCGCGGCGGGACGCTCCCTGCCCCCCGGAAACGGCGGCCGTCGCCACCGTCGTCTTCACCTCGGGCACCAGCGGGGCGGCGAAGGCGGCGCTCCACACCTGGGCCCAGCACCTCGCCAGCGCTCGGGCATCCCAGGCGCGGCTGGGCACCGGGCCCGGCGACCGGTGGCTGCTCTGCCTTCCCCCCTCCCACGTCGGCGGGCTCGCGGTCCTCCTCCGCGCCGCCCTGGCCGGTTCCGCGGTGGTCTTGCTGCCCCGCTTCGACCCCGCCGCCGTGGTCGCCGCCATCCGCCTCCACCGGGTCACGGGGGTCAGCGTGGTGCCGACCCAGCTCTCGCGCCTTCTGGACGCGGAGCGGGGCGCCTGGCCGGAACACCTGAGGACCGTGCTCGTGGGGGGGGCGCCCCTTCCGGCCCCCCTGTCGGACCGGGCCCGCTCCGCGGGCCTGCCGCTGGCGCCGACCTACGGGCTGACCGAGGCCTCCAGCCAGGTGGCGACCCTGGAGCCCGCCGCGTGGGGCGCCGACCCGCGGGCGGGCACCGTCGGGACGCCGGTCCCGGGGACCCGGGTGCGGATCGTCGACCCCGAGGGGCATCCCCTCCCGGACGGAGCGGAGGGGGAGATCGAGGTCCTCGGACCGACGGTCTTCGCGGGCTACCTCGACGATCCGACGGCGACCGCCAGGGCATTCCGCGGCGGATGGCTCCGCACCGGGGACGTGGGACGCATGTCGGGGGGCCTCCTCGCGGTCCTCGCGCGCCGGGAAGACCTCATCGTCAGCGGGGGTGACAACGTGTATCCCCCGGAGGTGGAGTCTGTGCTGCTGTCTCACCCCGCGGTCGCCGACGCCGTCGTGATCGGGCGCCCCGACGCCGAGTGGGGCCAGCGGGTGGAGGCGATCGTCGTCCCCCGGGCCCCCTGCACCGAGGACGAGCTCCGGGCCTTCTGTCGTGAGCGTCTCGGACCCTACTCGACGCCCCGCCGCGTCTCGTTCGCCGACCGGCTGCCCCGCACCGGCTCGGGCAAGCTGGACAGGGCCGCGGCGCGTTCCGGTTGGCCCGAGGCTCCCGGCTCCGGGTGACCCGAGTCCCGCCGTGTTCCGCAGTCCGCGGCGGATCAGGCCCGGGGGCCGACCACTCCCTTGTAGAGCCAGGCCACTCCGAACAACAGGGGCCGCCCCTCCACGGCGCGGAACCTGCCGGTCTCCTCCATGAGGGACAGGAACCGCGGTCCCGCGGGGAAGGCCGCCGCGGTGCGGGGCAGGTACTCGTAGGCGGCCCGGTTCCCGGTGAGCCAGCCGCCGATCCGGGGCATCAGCCGCCGTGCGTACCACCCGTAGAGCCTGCCGAAGAGTCCCGCGGGCTGGCCGAACTCCAGGACCACCACCGCGCCTCCGGGTCGGACGACCCGGGACATCTCTCCCAGGCACCTCCTTGGGTCGTCCACGTTGCGGATCCCGAAGGAGATCGACGCCGCATCGAAGCGCCCGCCGGGGAAGGGCAGGTCCATGGCATCGGCCACCCGGAAGTCCAGGTCGGCTCCCGCCCCCTGGGCCTTCTCCCGGGCGAGGTCGAGCATCTCGGCGCAGAAGTCCGTGCCCACCACGACCCCACCGGGGCTCACCGCCCGGTGGAACGCCAGGGCAAGGTCGCCGGTGCCGGTGGCGCAGTCCAGCACGGCGCTCCCCGGCCCGATCCCCGCGGCCCTCACGGCGTGGCGACGCCAGAGCCGGTGGACCCCGAAGGAGAGCACGTCGTTGGCCCGGTCGTAGCGCCGGGCGATGGCCGCGAACATCGAACGGACCTCGGCGCTCACGGGCCCTCCTCCCCGCGTCGGGGCGCGAGGCGGTTCACACTAGCATGAACGGCGCTCCGCGGCGCCGCCGGCGACACCGCCCCACCGCCACCCACCCAGTCCGACGCTGCTCCCCCGGGCAACGTGGAGGATCGGGCGCTGAGTTCACGCGGCCACGAACTCGCCCGAGGACCCGATCGACCGGACGAGCCCCGTCGCGCCTCGACACCCCCGGTCCACCCCGCCGGCGAGGACCACCTCGTCCCCCCTCCGCCGCCAGGGCCCCGATGATCCCGGATTGACAGGCGCCGCCCCAGTGGGCACCGTCTGCGCCCCGCACCCCTCCCGGAGGAACGATGTCCCGCATCGACGAGAGCCGCCCCTTCATCCCCGTGAACATCGCGGTCATGACGATCTCGGACACCCGCACCGAGGACACCGACACCTCCGGCAGGACCCTCGCCGACCGCGTCACCTCGGCTGGGCACCACCTCGCCGGGAGGCTCATCGTCCCCGACGAGAAGGTCGCCATCGTCGCCCGGCTCCGCCGCTGGATCGCCGACCCGTCCATCGACGTGATCATCACCACCGGGGGCACCGGCGTCACCGGGCGCGACGTCACGCCCGAGGCATTCGCCGAGGTCGTCGAGAAGGAGATCCCCGGGTTCGGCGAGCTCTTCCGCTACGTCAGCCTCGCCAAGATCGGGACCTCGACGCTCCAGTCCCGCGCCACGGCGGGGGTCGCGGCGGGCACCTACCTGTTCGCGCTGCCCGGCTCGCCGGGGGCGTGCAAGGACGGCTGGGACGAGATCCTCAGGTGGCAGCTCGACAGCCGCCACCGGCCCTGCAACCTCGTGGAGATCATGCCCCGCCTGAAGGAACACCTGGCCCGGGACGACGGATGACCCGGGACGCAAGAAGTCAGAACTTCGCGTACTCGATGTTCCAGGTGATGGTGTCGTCGGCGAGCTTACCCAGCACCGTCTTGTCGAAGGTGCCGGACTCCTTGTTCCACACGTAGCGCTTGAGCTCCCGCTGGTCGTCGGCCGCCACGTACACCTCGGGGACGCCATTGCCGTCGAGGTCCGCCGCGTAGGTGGTGTGCTCGAAGCCCGAGGACTCCCGGTCGAAGCAGGTCGCCTTCCACGGCCCCGCCTTGTCCGCGGGGTCCTTCTTCAGCAGCCAGAGGCCGGTGGTCATGGCGGCGGCGATCAGCTCCTGCTCCCCGTCCCCGTCGAAGTCGCCGGGCACCAGGAAGCGGGTCTGTCGGTCGGGGATCGCCGCCAGCACCTTCGAGGTGAACGTGCCCTTCGCCTTGTCGTAGTCGTAGGCGCGGACCTCCACCGGCTTGACGATCTTCTTGCTCCCGTCGGTGGTCGCCTCCATGACCGCCAGCACCTCCGCGCCCTTGTCGCCGTCGAGTTCCAGGATCAGGATCTCCTTGGCGTGGGTCTCGCCCCAGGGCTCGATATCGGTCTTCTGGTAGGCCTTCCCGTCCCAGCGGTAGAGAACCACGCCGCCGGACTGGGACCGGTTCATCTCGTTGCGCCCGCTCGGGGTCGCCGCGAACTCCAGCTTCCCGTCGCCGTCGATGTCCCCGATCTCGATCTCGTGGACGAAGGTGTCCTTCTTCTGGTCCATCTCGATCACGCCGGAGGGGCCCTCGTCGGGGCTGATCACGGCGACGACCCCCGCGTCGTGGGTGGCGATGACGAACTCGTCCTTGCCGTCGCGGTCGACGTCGCCGATCTCGAGGTCCCGGATCCGGTTGAACTGCCCGCCCCACGCGCCCTGGTACAGCAGCTCCTGCTTCCACTGGCCGTCGGCGAAGGTCCACTTCTTCACCATCGCCTTCTCGCCGGCGATGGTGACGATCCCCCCGCCGTAAGGGATCGCCTTGTGGAACACGTTCGAGTCGGGGTCCTCCAGGCGGGTGGTCTTCCAGCCCTCCCCGGTCTCACGCCAGATCTCCAGGCGCGCCGGGCCCGGCTTCGACTTGCCCTGCCCGTCCTTCCAGAACCACGCCTGGCCCACCAGGAGCGAGGGGTAGGGGCCCCCCTCCAGGGGCTGCTGCTGCGGCTCCGGCGGCTTGACCTCGGCGGCGGCGGGCGGGGCGACCTCGGCGGGCGGCTCGGTGCCGGACCCGCCGCAAGCGGCGAGGGCGAGCAGGGTGGCGGGGATCGCGAACCGGGCGGTCTTCGTCATCGAGCCTCTGGCTCCCTCGGGGAAAGGAGCGGGGAGGATACCAGACGCACCCGGGCGCGGCGACCCCGCCCACGCCCCGGCCGCGTCCTGGCCGCGGATCGGACGGTCATGGTCTATACTCGCCGGACCCGCTCCACTCCGTTCCCCGGGGAAGGTCCTCGATGCGATACGCCGCGTTCGCCGCAGTCCTCGCGCTCACCGCGGCCACCGCGTCCTCCTGCGCCACAGGTCTCAAGCACACGGTGGCCCTCGCCGACGTCCACCGCGCCGGCGAGGAGGCCCTCGCCTCCCTCGCGCCGATCCACCACGCCGCCTACCTGGCGCGGGTCCGGGCCCAGGGGACCCTCGCCGCCGTCGCCGAGGTCGCCGCGGAGATCCCGGTCGCGGGCAAGGCCATCGAGCTCGCCCGGGCGGATCTCCGGGCGGCGGAGGCGGAGGTCGCCGCCGCGAAGCTGGACTCGGACACGAACCGCCTCCGGGCAGCCGAGGACCGCCTCGCCCGGGACCGCACCGCGGTCCAGGCGGCCGAGGCCCGTCTCGCCTGGTCGAAGCTCCAGAAGGCCGCCCACGAGAAGGCCTCCGCCCAGGCCGAGGCCGAGGTGGTCCTGCGGGACGCCGAACTCGAGGAGGCCCGGGCCCGCCTGGTCGCTGGCCAGGACGCCTCCAAGGCGTCCCGGATCTACCTGTTGAGCGACTTCGCCCGCCAGGCCGAGGGCGCCCGGGCCACTTACCGGAAGGCCGCCCAGGTGGCGGAGGGGGCCCAGCGCGATGCCGACATCGCCCGCCGGAGCTGGGAGGCCCTCGCCCCCGGGATCGCCCCCGCCGGCGCTGCCCCCACCACCCCCTGATCCGCCTCAGGGGCCCGCGTCGTCCGGCTCCGGAGGGGCCTCCCCGAAGGCGCCGAGGGCGGAGATCCCCTCGTCGGAGCAGCGCAGCACCTCCGTGGTCACCGGGTGACCCGAGCCGGCGTGCTCGTGCATGACCACGTCGGCGAGGCCCGGGAGCCAGGCGGGATCGCCGTCCTCGAAGGCCATCAGGAAGTCCCTGCACGGGGCGATGGCCACGACGGGCCATCCCAGCAGCGGAGCCACCCGCTCCCGCAGGTTGGGGGCGAGGAGCAGCGAGGCCTTGAACACCGAGTCGATCTGGAAGACCGCGCAGCGTCGACCTCGCATCCGGTGGACCTCGACGTGGGTGCCGTCCAGCAGCGAAGCCATGTTGCTCCGGGCCGCCCAGTGGACGTCCTCCGGCTCCAGGCCCCACCCCTCCAGGGTGCGCCCGGAGATCCAGGTGACGAAGCGCTCCTCCGGATCGGCGTAGACCAGGACCCGCGTCGTCCCCCGGGTGAGGGGCGCGTGGAGGGTGTCGCGGAACTCGTGGTGCAGGGACTCCAGGCTGAGGCGCACCCCCGAGCGGGCCACCAGCCAACCCGGGAGCCCCGCCGGGCCTTCCAGGACGGCGCGGACCACGCCCGGGACGGCCCCCAGGCCCCCGCGATCCCGGGCGGCGCGCACCATGGCGTCCAGGTCCACGAGGACCTGGTCCGCCCCCCGGTGGAGGGTGGCGCGGGCCGTCCCCGGGGCGTAGACGAGGTCCACCCCGCGGCGGCGCAGCTCTTCGGCGATCTCCTGGCGGAGCGGGGCGTCTTCGGACATGGGACCCCGAACGCTAGGCTTCCAGGGCCCCGGGGTCAACGCCCCCGGCGCCCCCCAGGACCTCCATCCAGGCTGCGGCCTTCACCAGGGACTCCCGGTACTCCTCGTCGGGGCGGCTGTCCCAGACCACTCCCCCGCCCACCCCGAGGGTCACCCGGCCCCCTTGGAACGTCGCGGTGCGGATGGCGACGTTCAGGTCCGCGTGGCCGGTGAACGACAGGTAGCCGATGGCGCCGCAGTAGATCCCGCGCCGGTGGGGCTCCAGGGCGTCGATGAGGGCGAGGGCCCTGACCTTGGGGCAGCCGGTGACGGAGCCCGGCGGGAAGGTCGCGCGCAGCCAGTCCAGGGGCGACGTGCCCGGGCGCAGGCGGGCCCGCACGTCACCCACGCCGTGGTGGACCGTGGCGTAGCTCTCGATGGCCCGGGAGCAGGGGACGTGGACACCCCCCGGCACGGCCACGCGGCCGAGGTCGTTCCGGACCAGGTCGACGATCATCGCCAGTTCCGCCCGGTCCTTTTCCGACGCCACGAGGTCCCCCCGGGAGGCGGCGTCCCCCGCGGGCGCGGCGAGCCGGGGGCGGGTGCCCTTCACGGGGCGGCTGTCGGCGGCACCCCCGTCGACCTTCAGGAAACGCTCGGGGGAGTTGCTGGCGACGGTGAGGCCGGCGACGCGGAGGAAGGCGCCGTAGGGGGCCGGGCTGAGGACCCTCAGCCGCCGGTACGCCGTCAGGGGATCCCCCTCGCAGGCGGCCTCCAGCCTCTGGGCGAGGTTCACCTGATACACGTCGCCGGCCCCGATCCGCTCCCGGATCCGCCGAACCCGGTCGTGGTAGTCCCGGGGAGACAGGTCGGAGCGGGGAGGGCCAAGGAGGCGGAAGGGAGGGCGGGGCGCCGCGGGCCCCGCGCACGCGCGCCGGACCTCCCCGGCACTGCGGGACAGGGCTTCTCTCTCGGCGGGGTCGTCGGGATCGGCGCCGGGGAAGCACCGGCACAGCCAGGCGCGGTCCCGGTCGTGGTCGATGGCGACGACGGTGTCGGCGACGGCGAGGCCGACGTGGGGCACGTGGGCGTCGTCCTCGGCGGAGTCCGGGACCCGCTCGAAGCTCCGGCCCAGGTCGTAGGACAGGAAGCCCGCCAGCCCGCCCGGGAACGGCGGGACCCCGTCATCCTCTTCCACTCCCTCGGGCCATGGGGCGAGGCCCAGCCTCGAGAACGCCTCCTCCAGCCCCGCGATCAGCGGCGCCCCGTCGAGGGAGGCCAGGAGGCGCGCGGCGCCGGACCCGCCCCCGGCGCCCGCGAGGCGGACCCGCAGCCTCTCGCCCTCGGCGACCAGCACGGCTGGGGGCGGCAGCGTCAGGAACGACCACCTCCCCGTCGTCGCCGTCCGCATGCCCGAGTCGAGCCACCCGCAGTCGTCCCCCCCGGCGAGCCCCTCCACGAGGCGATGGGCGGGCAGGTCCAGGGGGAGGAGCGAGGGGCGGGGCAGCAAGGCGGTCAAGGGGCCGGTTTCCGCCCCCCACTGTGCACCGGGATGCGTCCCCCGCGGAAGCCCTTCCCCGTGATCCGGGCGCCGGGGCCCCCGCGGCCCGCCTCAGCCATCCCGCGGCGACCTGCGCGCCGCCAGCCAGCGGTAGAGGGTGGCGCGCCCGATCCCCAGGCGCTCCGCCGCCCTCCCGACGTGACCCGAGGTCGCCTCCAGCGCGTCCCTCACCGCCTCGTCCTGGAGCCGATGGAGGGTGGCGTCGGTCCCCGCGCCCCTCTCCATCCCCCGTCCCGCCACCGCGGGGCGAGGGGGAGGGGAGAGGCCTTCCCGCACCTCCTCGGGGAGGTCGTCGGGGCGGATCCATCCGTCTTCCGAGGAGATCAGCGCCCGGCGCACCGCGTTCTCGAGCTCCCGGACGTTGCCGGGCCAGCTCCACCCCATGAGGTCTCGCATCGCCTCGGGCGCGATCCCCCGGTGCGGTCGGATCGCCTCCCCGGTGTAGCGCCGCACCAGCGCCTCCACCAGGTCGGGCAGGTCCTCCAGCCGCTCCCGGAGGGGGGGTACCCGCAACGGGTATCCCGCCAGCCGGTAGTAGAGATCGGTCCGGAACCGCCCCTCGGCGATCCGGGCCCGGAGGTCGACGTGGGTCGCCGACACCACCCGCACGTCCACCGCGACCGGGCGGTCGGATCCCACCGGATCCACCGTCCCCTCCTGGAGCGCCCTCAGCATCCGCGCCTGGGTCTGGGGCGCCATCTCGGCCACCTCGTCCAGGAAGAGGGTCCCCCCCTCGGCCTGCTGGAAGCGCCCGCGCCGACGCTCCGCCGCCCCGGTGAAGGCCCCCTTCTCGTGGCCGAACAGCTCGCTCTCCTGGAGCCCCTCGGGGATCGCCGCGCAGTTCACGGCGACGAACGGCGCCCGGGCGCGGCGCCCGAGGGCATGGATCCGCCGGGCGAAGAGCTCCTTCCCGGTCCCGGTCTCCCCTTGGACGAGCACGGGGATGTCGCTGCGGGCCACCCGGTCCACGTGCCGGAGGGCCTCGACGATGGCGGCGCTGGTCCCCACCACGTCGCCGTCGTGCGCCGCCCCCGGGGTCGCGGGATCGCCGGCCTCGCCGGAGCCAGCCAGGGCCCGCTCCACGCTGGCCACCAGGTGCCCCCGCTCCGCCGGCTTGACCAGGTAGTCGCTGGCCCCAGCGCGCATGCACCTCACGGCGGCCCCCACCTCGTCCGCCGCCGTCAGCACCACCGCCGGGAGCGCGTGGCCTCCCCGGCGGAGCCGCTGCAGCACCTCCGCGCCGTCCATCCCCGGCATCCGCATGTCCAGGACGACGCAGTCCGGCCGCACGCCCCCGGCGGCGAGGTCCCGGAGGAAGGCGGCACCCCCCGGGTACTCCGAGACGGCGTGGCCGGCCAGCAGCAGCCACCTCGCCACGAGCTGGCGCTGCGCCGACTCGTCGTCGACCACGCAGATCCGCGCAGGCGCTGCTCCGACCATCTTGGACCGCCACTCCGCTCCCCTCCTATCGGTCCCCAGCCCCCCGCAATCGAGCCCCCGCGCTCAAGGCGCGTTCCGGGGCGCCGAAGGGGCTGGGGCCACGAAACGGATGCAGGACGGCGCGACCCTGTCCCGCGGAGCGACGCGCTCCGGGCGGCGGAACCGCCGAGGAGGGCGCCGTGGGCCGAGCCGCCCGGGCCCGAAGGCCGCCGGAGATCCACGCCGCCGACGCCCCCTGCGCCCCCGCGCCCCGGGACGCGCCCCCGGCCCGCTCGCCGGGTGCGGGGGAAGCGCGCCTGGCCTTGCTCTCGGCGGCGGTACGGTCCTCCCCAGGACCCGTGGTGGTCACCGACGCCCTGGACCGGGTGGTCGCGGCGAGCGAGGGACTGCTCCGGGCCATCGGCCGCGAGGAGTCCGACGTCCGGGGCGAGCCCTTCGCCTCGCTGATCGCGCGGGAGGAGGGCGCCCCCCGGGCCGGTACCCGGCTGCGGGAGGCGGAGCGGGGGGGCTGGCAGGGGGACCTCCTCTTCCGGGGGGGGGGGAGCGGCGCGGGCGCCCGTGCGCGCGGCGGCACGGGCGGTGCGGAGCCCGGAGGGGGCCGTCCTGGGGTACGTCACCCTGGGCCAGGAGTCCGACGCCCATAGGGACGCCGAGCGCCGCAAGGACCGCTTCCTCGCCCTGATCGGTCACGAACTCCGGACCCCCCTGGCCTCGGTGCAGGGCTTCGCCCGGCTCCTGGTGGAGGAGCCCGACATGGCCCCCGACCTGCGGGCGGGCTACCTCGCCGTCCTGGACGCGGAGGCGAGCCGCCTGCGGGAGCTCCTGGAGGACCTGCTGCGGGCCGCGCGCCTCCAGTCGGGGGAGTGGCGCCTGGCCCCACGCCCGCTGGACCCCTTCTCCGCGGTCCGGGACATCGTCGACCGGGCCGTGCCCCTGGCCCGGGCCCAGGGACGGACCCTGCTGCTGGGACCCCTCCCTCCGGGCGCCCGGGTGCTCGCCGATCCGGACCTCTGGCCCCTCACCCTCAGGAACGTCCTGCAGAACGCCATCCGCTACGGCGCCGAGGGGGGGACCGTCACGGTCGGGGGCGCGGTCCAGGACGGCGAGGCCGTGGTGACGGTCACCGACGACGGGCCGGGCATCGACGAGGACGAGCTGCCCCGCGTGTTCGACCGCTTCTTCCGGGGCCGGGCGAGCGCGGGGGTCCCCGGGACCGGCCTCGGGCTGTCCATCGCCCGGGACGTCGCCTGGCGGCACCGGGGCGACCTGGTCCTCCGGCGCGGCACCGGCGGCGGGACCGTCGCCGAGGCCCGCTGGCCCCTGGTCCTCTCGGGCCCGCGCCGCTGAAGTCTGCCGGCCGGGATGACCCTTCCGCCGCCGCACGGGGCGCGTTATCCTCCCGTTCCACTCCCGAGGGAACATCCGCATGGAGCGCGTCAAGAGCCTGATCCGGGACGTCCCCGACTTCCCCAAGCCCGGGATCCTGTTCAAGGACATCACGCCGATCTTCCAGGACCCGAAAGTGTTCGGCGTCGTGCAGGACGCGCTCTACGAGCGCCTCTCCTCCACGCCGGCCGACGTGATCGCCGGCATCGAGTCCCGGGGGTTCCTGTTCGGGGCCCCCCTGGCGCTGCGGATGGGCCTGCCCTTCGTCCCGGTCCGCAAGGCGGGCAAGCTCCCGTGGCGGACCGTCTCCCAGAGCTACGACCTGGAGTACGGCTCCGCGACCATCGAGATGCACGAGGACGCGGTCAAGCCCGGCCAGAGGGTCCTGATGATCGACGACCTCCTCGCCACCGGAGGCACCGCCGCGGCGGCGGTCTCCCTCGTCCGCAAGATGGACGCCCAGGTCGTGGAGTGCGTCTTCGTGATCGAGCTGGACTTCCTGGGCGGCCGCAAGGTGTTGGCGCCGACCACCGTCACCAGCCTCATCCGCTATTAGGTCCCGACCCCGGCGGCCCTCTGGGCGCGGCGCAGCACCGGCGCCGCCAGGTCCCGGGCGCGCTCGGCGCCCCGGGCGAGGATCCCGTCCAGGTAGGCGGGATCGGCGACGATGCGGGCGTAGGCTTCCCGGATGGGGGCCAGCGTGGCCTCGACCCGCTCCGCCACCTCGGCCTTGAGGTGCCCGTAGCCCTTCCCCTCCCGATCGAGGCGCTCGGCCAGGGCGTCCCGGGACTCCGCGCCCCCCAGAGCCTCGTACAGCTCGATGAGGTTCCGCACGCCGGGGGTCGCCTCGTCGTAGCGGAACTCCCGCCCCGAGTCGGTCCTGGCGCCCATGATGGCCTTCCGCGCCACCGCGGGAGGGTCGAGGAGCCCCACCGAGTGCCCCGGCGCCCGCTCCCCCGTGCTCTTGCTCATCTTCGCGGTGGGGTCGTCCAGGCCCATGACCCGGGCGCCTCCCGAGCGGATCATCGCCTCGGGGGGCACGAAGACCTCGCCGAACAGCGAGTTGAACCGCAGGGCCACGTCCCGGGCCAGCTCCACGTGCTGTCGCTGGTCCTCTCCCACCGGCACCAGGTCCGTCTCGTAGAGCAGGATGTCGGCCGCCTGGAGCACCGGGTAGCACAGCAGGCCCGTGCCCACGCTCCCGAGGCGACCCGACTTCGCCTTGAATTGGGTCATCCGCTGGAGCCACCCCAGCGGCGTGGTGCAGGTCAGCAGCCAGGCCAGCTCGGAGTGGGCGGGGACCTCCGACTGGACGAAGATCGTCGAGCGGTCGGGGTCGACCCCCGCCGCGACGTACAGGGCCGCCACCTCCCTGACCTTGGCTCGCAGCCCTCCCGGGTCCACCGCCTCGGGGACCGTCAGCGCGTGCAGGTCGACCACGCAGAACAGGCTGTCGAACCGGTGCTGCTCCCGGGCCCACACGGCGAGGGCGCCCACGTAGTTCCCGATGTGGAGCTTGCCCGTGGGCTGCACCCCCGAGAAGACCCGCCTCTTCGGCGCTCCGTCGGGCCCCGTCGTCGCCGTCACGTTCCCTCACCTGTTCTGATCCGAGGAAGGAGAGGAGCATGGGGTCCGCGCCCCCGGACTTCAACGGGTCTGCCCCGATCTCGCCTCCATCCACCCCACCAGCGCATCCACCCGGGCCTCCAGGTCGCCCCGGGACCCTCGGTTGTCCACCAGGAAGTCCGCCAGCCTCTCCTTCTCGGCCAGGGGGAGCTGGGCGCCGATCCGCGCCCGGGCCTCGTCTTCGCCGAGACCCTCCCGGGCCATCAGCCGGGCGATCTGCTGCTCGGGGCGGCAGGTCACCACGATCAGCCCGGCGTAGTCCCGGTACGTCCCGGTCTCCACCATCAGGGCCGCCGACACGACCGCGTAGGGCCGGCCCTCCAGGGCCAGTTCGATGATCCGCCGCCCCATCGCCTCGCGGATCCGGGGGTGGGTGATGGCCTCCAGCCAGCGCCGCGCCTCGGCGTCGGCGAACACCTTCGCCCCCAGTGCCTTGCGATCCAGGGTCCCATCCGGTGCCAGCACCTCTTCCCCGAAGGCCGCCACGACCTCGGCGAAGGCGGGGGAGCCCGGCTCGACCACCGCCCGGGCGAAGGCGTCGGCGTCCAGCACCGGCACGCCGCGGCGGCGGAGCAGCGCCTCCACGGCGCTCTTGCCCGCGGCGATCCCGCCGGTCAGGCCGAAGACGAGCATCCCGCTGGCCCTACTCGTCCCTGAACTTCTCGATGTAGCGGAAGATCGTCCTCGCGTCGACGTCGAGGACGCGGGCGGTCTCCGCCTTGTTCCAGCCGCAGGCCTCCAGGACCTCGCGGATGTACGCGATCTGGAACTCCTCCCGGGCCACCGCCAGGGGCTTGTAGGCGCGGGCCTCCTCCCCCGGCCCCTCGAACCCCAGGTCTTCGGGGGTGAGGAGGGGGCCGTCGCTCATCACCACCGCCTTCTTGATGCGGTTCTCGAGCTGGCGGACGTTCCCCGGCCACACGTAGGCCTTCATCGCCTGGATCGCCTCCACTGAGAAGCCCCGGCTCCGGTCGGAGTACTGGGCTGCGTGCCTCTTGAGGAGGTGCCGGGCGATGAGCGCGATGTCGTCCCCCCTCTCCCGGAGCGGCGGGAGGTGGATCGCCACCTCGTGGAGCCGATAGTAGAGGTCCTCCCGGAACCGCCGGGCCGCGACCTCCGCCTCCAGGTCCTTGTTGGTCGCGGAGATCACCCGGATGTCGACGGGGGTCGGCTTCACCTCGCCGACCCTCTCGATGGCGTGGTCCTGGAGCACCCGCAGGAGCTTGACCTGGAGAGACAGGGGCATCTCGCCGATCTCGTCCAGGAACAGCGTGCCCCCGTCCGCCGCCTCGAACTTGCCGACCTTGTCCGCCACCGCGCCGGTGAAGGCGCCCTTGCGGTGTCCGAACAGCTCGGACTCCAGCAGGTTCTCGGGGATGGCCCCGCAGTTGATCGAGATGAAGGGCTTGTCGGCCCGGGGCGAGCGGGCGTGGATCTCCCGGGCGACCAGCTCCTTGCCGGTGCCGGTCTCGCCGGTGATCAGCACGGCGATGTCGGTGGGGGCGACCCTCTCCAGCGTGTGGAAGACCGCTCGCATCGGGGGAGATCCGCCGATGAGGAGGCCGCCCCGGTGCAGCTCCCGGCGCAGGTGGGCGTTGTCCTCCCGCAGCTCGTCCATGAGCAGCGCGTTGTGCAGGATGAGGCCGGCCTGGGCGGCGAAGACCACCAGGGCGTCGAGGTCTTCGGGCTGGAACAGGTGGGAGGCGCGGTCGCTGCCGACGTACAGGATCCCCATCAGCGTGTCCCGGGCGATGAGGGGCACGCACATGACCGAGGACAGCTTCAGGTCCACGACGCTCCGGGCCGTCCCGAGGAGGGTGTCCTTCTGGGCGTCTCCGATGATGATGGGGCGCCTCTCCTTCAGCACCCGGGCGATCACGCTGTCGCTGAGCTGGCTCGGGTCCTTCTCCAGGTCCACCCGATCCACGTTGCGCGCGGCGGGGATCTCGAGTTGCCCGTCCCTGAGGATCACGAGGAAGCCCTTGCCCGCCCCGGTGACCTCGATCACCGCGTCCAGCAGGGTCTTCCATAGGATGGGGAGCGAATGCCGCTGGAGCAGCTTCTCGCTGAAGCGGTGGAGCTGCTCGAAGCGGAGGTCCCGGGAGCCCTGGGACTCGGCGCGCACCGGGATCGAGCCCGAGGAGGCCGCGGACGGCCTCGGCTCCCCGGTGGCGGCGCTGGTGTCGAAGGTCAGCTCGGTGTCGCCGAGGGCGACGATGTCCCCACCCTTCAGCCCGTAGTTCCGCCGCTCCTTCCCGTTGACCCGGATCCGCGCCTCGGGATCGAGGGACGAGATCACGTAGCCCGTCCGGTCCGCCATGAGGTGGGCGTGGTGGGGGAGGACGCGGGGGTCGTCCAGGGGGAGGTCGTTGTCCGGCGCCCGCCCCAGGGTGATGAGCTTCTTCTTGAGCTCGAATCGGTGGGGCGCTCCGGCCCGGTCCAGGAAGGTCAGTGCTGCCATGGGCTCACGGTGGCGTCGGGGACGCGGGGTTCCACGCCTGGGGCGGGGACGGGGTCGCGGCGTCGGGGGCCGGATCGCGGGCAGGGGGAGGCGGGTCCATCCCCGCCTGGGCCGACACGCGGGGGCGCCTCCTGCCAGGACGGTCGCGGAATACTAGCGCATCGACGGCGCCCACGACCAACGTGCCCATGAGTGCGCCGAAGAGGACATGGTTGGCGGTGCGGATGCGGGTGAGGCGTTCCACGTTCTCGGTGGTGACGTCGGGGTTCTCCTCCTTCAGGACCTGGTAGGTGATGGCGGTGGAGGCGAAGAGCCCGACTTCGAGACCGGCGAGGATCGCCCCCTTCGCCGGCTGTCGGTTCAGGAACTGGCCGACCCCCGGCGGCAGGATCCACAGGGGGACCCCCCTCGGATCGTAGATCGTGCCCACGGGGTAGGCGCGGCCGGGCAGGGTAGACTCGACGGCGGCGGGGAAGCGCTCCAGGGTCCACCCCTTCTCCTTCCGCACCTGCTCGAACGCGGCGAGGAACTTCGGGAGGGTGAACACCGGGTCGAGCTGGACGTCGGGGTCGAGCTTCAGCGTCTCCAGGCAGTGGGCGCGGGACGCCTCGAAGTCGTAGGTTACGAAGTAGGCCTTCGCCAGGAGCAGGTGGGCCTCGACCCGGTCCTCCCTCGTCCCCGTCGGGGCGCGCCGGCCGTCGGCGGACTTGACCGCGGGCTCCAGCAGGGCGATGACCTGCTCGTAGTCCCCCACCTCGTAGGCGCCTCGCGCCCTCTCCAGGGGCGTCGCGCCGGCCGCGCGGACCTCCCCGACGCCGGAGAGGGCCAGCGCGGCGCAGAGCACGATACCGACAGGAGTCCTCCAAGAGGAACGGCGCGATGTCCTTGCTGCCATCCCACAAAGGCCTGCGGCCCCGCGACCGTCGCCCCGCCTCGCCTCCCCCTCCGGCGACGCGCGGGACGAGCGCCGTCTACTTTGCACCGCCCCCCGCTCCCGGTCAAAGGCCGCCCGGCTGGGTTTCGCGCGCGGGTCCCGGCGTCCGCGCCCTGGCGATGCTGGCCCTCGGGGCCTGCCCGACCGCCTGCGCGGCGTCGCCGGCGGGGGAGTCCGGAGCGCCTCCGCCGGACGACCCACCCCCCTTGATCTCCGCCGAGGAGGCGGGTCGCCACCTCGGCGGCGGGCGGGTGGTCTTCGTGGATGCCCGGGAGGGTCTCCTGCCCCTGGCGGCTCGGGTCCCGGGGGCGCGACACGGTCGCTGGAAGGACTTCGTGGACCCCGACGCCCCGTCCCCCTCGGGCCTCCTGGACCGGGACCCCACGCGCCTCGGCGCGCGGATCTCATCCCTGGGGATCGGCGAGGACACATGGGTCATCGCCTACGGCGACCCGGGCCGGGGGTGGGGCGAGGAGGGGCGATTCTTCTGGATGATGGACGCCGTCGGCCATCGCCGGACGTCGGTGATCGACGGCGGCTTCCCGGCCTGGAGGGCCGCCGGCCTCCCCGTCGCCCGCTCCTGGGTGTCCGCGGTGGCGGACCTGCCCCCCTATCCGGTGCGGCCCAGGCCTGAGGTCGTCGAGACCTCCGCCCGCATCGCCGCCGCCCTGAAGCCGGGGGGGGCTTCCGCCGCCGGGCCGGTGATCGTCGACACCCGCGCTCCCGACGAGTACGCCGGCGCGACCCCCCACGGCGAGCGCAGGGGAGGGCGGATCCCCGGGTCCCGCTCGTTCTGGTACCGGCGGTTCCTGGGGGACGACGGGAAGCTCCGGCCCCGCGGGGCTCTCCTCGCCGAGCTGGCCGAGTCCGGGATCGTCCCGGAGCGCCGGGTGGTCGCCTACTGCACGGGCGGGGTCCGATCGGGCTTCGCGTTCCTCGCCCTGCGAGCCCTCGGCTTCCCGGACGTCGCCAACTACGACGGGTCGTTCTGGGAGTGGTCGGCGGACCCCTCCCTGCCGGTGGAGGGTGGGGGCAGGCCAGAGGACCCCCGGTCCCCGCCGGGGCCGAGCACCCCGCGGTAGACGGAGAGCGTCTCGTCGGCGACGCGCTCCCAGGCGAATTCCCGGAGCACCCGCGCCCTCGCCCTCTCGCCCATCCGGCGCGCTTCTTCGGGATCGGCCTCCAGCGAGGCCATCGCCCGCGCGAGGTCCTCCGGCGAGCCCACCGGCACCACCAGGCCCGACGGGAGGACGCCGTCCCCGGCCATCTCCCGCAGGACCGGGATGTCCGAGACGACGGAGGGGCGCGCCTCGGCCATCGCCTCCAGGAGCGAGAGGGGGTGGCCCTCGACGGCGGAGGGGAGCAGGAAGGCGAACGCGTTGCGGAGCAACCATCGCTTCTGCGGGCCCAGCACCGCGCCGGTGACCACCACCCTGGGGTCCTGGGCGGCGGCGGCCTCGATGGCGCGGTCGAGCCGCGGCATCCCCCCGCTCGGGCCCGCGAGGACGAGGCGGCGGTGGGTCGCCAGCCGCCGGAAGGCCTCGATCAGCGTGAGCAGGCCCTTCTCCGGGACCCGGCGGCCCAGGGCCAGGAAGTACCCTCCCGGCTGGACGGGGAGGGGAGGGGGCACCGCGGCCCCGCCGTCCGCGTCGACACCGTTGGGGATGTGGAGGGCCTGGCCGGGCCGGAGGGTCTCGCAGCGGGCCCACAGCTCCCGCGAGACCACGATGGTCCGGCTCGGGAAGGTCAGGGCCGCCTTCTCTCCGGCCCGAAGCGCGGCCCGCGCCACCGGCCCCCACTTTTCCCTGGCCCAGTCCAGGCCGTGCAGCGTCGCCACCGCCGGGACTCCGGCGAGCCACGGGAGCGCCGAGAAGGCCGCGGGCCCCATGGCGTGGAAGTGGATGATGTCGAACCGCCCCAGCATGGCCAATGGCGTGGCGGCCGCGGTGTAGGCGAAGGTCTCCAGCCCCCGGAACGGGGGCGAGGGGAGCCGCACCTGCTGGACCCCCGGGCCGAGGGCGTGGGACTCCCCCGCGTAGCGGCGGCGGCAGAACAGCGTGACCCGCACGCCGCGTCCCGCGAGGCGTGGAGCCAGGGCGCGCACGGCGGACTCGATCCCCCCGAGCCCCTCCTCCGCCGCGCGGAGGCCGATCATCGCGACGCGCACCGCACTCCACCGGGCCGGTCGAACCCCTCCGGCCGGCGCGGTATTATAGTGGCTGCACTCGCAGCGGGACCGGGACGCGAAGGGAACCCCCGGGGCGCGAGCAGGAGGTGTCCGGCGTGGGTCGGCTCGCGGGTCGCGATGGCAGCCGGGGCGGGGCTGGCCGTCGCCTGGTGCCCCGGCAGCGCCTGATGCTGCTGCTCTTCCTCGCCTTCCTGGTCTTCGTCGCCGATCGCTGGTGGCGGGATAGGGTCGATTTCTCGGGCGGGGAGCCCATCCGAGTGCTGGTCCTGGAGCTGGTCCCGCCCGGGGTGGGCGCCAGCGCAGAGCTCCTGGCCTTCAACGGCCATCCCGTGCTCCCGGAGAGCCCCGCCGTCACCGTGGATGCCATCGGGGAGTTCTACGAACGGGAGTACCGGCGCTACCAACCGAAGGGGCAGCCGGTGGTGGAGGTCACGGTGTCGGGGCCCCACGAGGTCAGGGTCGATCCCCCCGACGTGGACGATCCTTCGATCTCCTCCGCCGTGCGCCTCTGGCGGAGCCTGACCTATTACTGGTACTTCCGGTCCCTCGGGCGGACCCTGGGCGTCGACTTCGACCGCTTCGACATCCGCCTCGTGGCCCTGTTCGCCCCCGCCGGGGACTCGGGCCAGCGGGAGGCGGAGTCCATGGCGTCGCGCAAGCAGCGGTTCGGCGTGGTGCACCTGGACCTGGCGGGGGACTGGTTCTACGCGCTGCTCACCCTGATCCACGAGATGGGCCACACCCTCGGCGCCAGCGACAAGTACGACGAGCAGTACCTGGGGGCCTGGCCCTACGGGTTCGCCGAGCCCGACCGGCGGCCGCCCTTCCCCCAGGTCCACGCCGAGGTCATGGCGGTGGACGTCCCCATCTCCGCGACCGCGGAGAGGGAGCCGGCCTCCCTCGACGAAGTCCAGATCGGCATGAAGTCCGCGTGGGAGTTCGGCTGGGTCGACCAGGCCCGGTTCGATGCCTTCTACGCGCCCCTGCCGGCATCCCCGCCCGAGGACGCGGGGGCTCCCCCCGCAGGCGCGCGGTCGGCGGGAGGTCCGGCGGCCACGGATTGACACGCTCGGACCACCCACTGTAGCCTTCCGGGCCCGTCCGACGCTGGAGCGCCTCCCCAGGGCCCTTCCCGATCGGGGAAGGGGTGGCAGGCCGTCGGTGTCGTCGGTGGGGAAGGCCGACCATGAAGACGCCCACATCTCGTCGATTGATCCTGATCGCCCAAGTCCTTCTGCTGCTCCTCGTGGCGAGCTGCGAGGCGTGCAAGAAGAAGCCGCCGGCACCGGACCCGGAGCCGGAGCCGGTGCGCGCCCGCCTCTCCGTCGCGTCGGTCACCCCTTCCTCCATGGAGGAGGCGGCCGCGACCGACGTCACCATCGAGGGCGAGGAGTTCCACCACGGCGCCTCCGTCGACTTCGGCGGCTATCGGGCCGGTGACGTGGTCGTCGTGGACGGGGGTACCATCCGCGCCACCGTCCCCGGCTCCCTTCCGGCGGGCAGCCACGACGTCCGGGTCACCAACTCGGACGGGAGCTCCGCCTTGCTCCGGGGCGGATTCACGGTCCGGCCCCGGCAGCAGGCGGAGTGCACCCTGGATCGGATCTACTTCGGCTACGACAAGTCCGACCTCGACGACGCCAGCCGGAGCGCCATCTCGGCGGCGGCTCGCTGCATCCAGCAGAGGGGTTACAGCAGGGTGGTGATCGAGGGCCACGCCGACGAGCGTGGCGAGACGGACTACAACCTGGCGCTGGGCCAGCGCCGCGCCGACAGCGTCAAGAGGTACCTCATCGACCTGGGGGTCAGCGCCTCCGTCCTCACCACCCTCTCCTACGGCGAGGAGAAGCCCATCGACACCCGGTCCGGCGAGGACGCCTGGTCCAGGAACCGCAGGGCCGAGCTGGTCCCGGGCCGTTGAGCGGGCGCCGCGGGCGGGCGTCACGGCGGGGTGGTGTCACCTCCCCAGGACCGCGCCGCCGGAGGAGTCGCCGCGACGGGGACGGGCTCGCCCGGCGCCGGTCGGGTGCGGAGGAGAGAGACGCGAGCGCCCGGCCGCACGACCACCGGATCCACCCGGTCCTCGGAGCCTGCAGGAGCATGCGATACCCCGTCATCCTCGTCGTCCTGTCCACCCTTCTCGCGGCCTCCGCCGGTGGGTGCGTCTATGACCGCACCGGACGCAGCGCTTCGGGGCGCATGCTGGCGGACGTGCAGGACGCACGGACCCGCCTGGTCACGGCCGAGGAGCGCCTCGCCCGGGAGGGGGCGCGCGTCGACGAGCTGGATCAGCGCACCCAGAACGTGGGCCGCCTGATCGCCAACTCCGGCGCCGACCTGCAGGCGTACTTCCAGTCCGTCCAAGGGATCCAGGGAGAGCTGAGCTCGCTGCGCCAGGACCTGGGCAAGCAGGGCCAGAGCGTCGCGGACCTCGACGCCCGCATCGTCGAGATCGACGAGCGGCTGGCCGCCATCGAGGACCGCGCCGCGCCGCCGGCCGACAAGGACGGCGGCCGGCAGCGCATCAAGGACAAGGCTCCGGCTCCCTCCGGGCCGGCGGAGGGCAAGCCCGCCTCCGGCGGAGCCACGGGAGGCGGGGGCAAGGCCGCGGAACCCCAGCCCGCTCCCGCCTCCGGTGTCTCCGTTTCCCCCCCCGCCACGCCCGCGGGGGAGGAGCCCACGTCTCTCCAGATCGGTGCCGATGACCTCTTCGTGCGGGCGCTCGCCCAGGTCCGGGACCAGAAATGGGGGGCCGCGAGCGCCTCCCTCCAGTCCTTCCTGGAACGTTTCCCGGCCCACGCGCAGGTCGGGCAGGCGCGCTTCCTCCTGGCCGAGTGCCTGTTCAACCTGGGGGAGTACCGCCTGGCGGTCCAGCGCTACCAGGAGTACATCGACGCCCAGCCGGGCGCCCCGGACAAGCCCAAGGCGATGCTCCGGCAGGGACAGGCGTTCATCCAGATGGGTGGGCGCGACAACCTTGACGCCGCCCGCCTCTTCCTCTCCGACCTGGTGGAGGGCTTCCCGGGGAGCCCCGAGGCCGCGCGGGCCCGCGAGGAGCTGGCGCGCCTGAAGTGAGCCTCCGAGGCCCCGGCGGGGTCTCGTCGCACCCCTCCCCCCGCTCCGCCCTCCATCCAGATCCGGAGCGCCTCCCATCCCCCTCCGGGCCCCCTCGCCGTCCTTGACATCCTCCAGACCGCCGTTATCATCGGCGCCTTCCCAGATCCCCGCCCCATCCCGGGGGGGACGCGGCGCCGGGACGCCGATCACTGCGTACCGCCCGCGCCGGACCTAACGGAACTGCTGGAGACCGAATGGCCGCCAAGAACTTCTTCTTCACCAGCGAGTCGGTGACCGAGGGGCACCCGGACAAGCTCTGCGACGTGGTGTCCGACAGTGTGCTCGACGCCGTCCTGGAGCAGGACCCGCGGGCCCGCGTCGCGTGCGAGACGGCGACCAAGACCGGCTACGTGATGCTGCTCGGCGAGATCACCACGACCGCCGTGCTGAACTACCCCGAGGTGGTCCGCAAGGCGGTCACGGGGATCGGCTACAACTCGTCCGAGATGGGCTTCGACGGCCACACCTGCGGCGTCCTGGTCGCGGTGGAGCAGCAGTCGCCGGACATCAGCCAGGGCGTCTCCGAGGGCCAGGGGCTCTACACCGAGCAGGGCGCCGGCGATCAGGGCATGATGTTCGGCTACGCGAACGACGAGACCGAGGAGCTGATGCCGATGTCGATCGCGTTCGCGCATCGACTGACCCGGCGTCTCGCGCAGGTCCGCAAGGAGGGGGTCCTCCCCTGGCTGCGTCCCGACGCCAAGTCCCAGGTGACCATCGAGTACCGGGACGGCAAGCCGGCGCGCATCGACACCGTGGTGATCTCCACCCAGCACGCTCCCGAGGTCGGGCACGCGGAGATCCACGCCGCCGTGAAGGAGCTGATCATCCGCGCCGCGGTCCCCGAGGAGCTCCTGGACTCCCGGACCCTTTACTACGTCAACCCCACCGGCCGCTTCGTGGTGGGCGGTCCCATGGGGGACTCGGGCCTCACCGGGCGGAAGATCATCGTCGACACCTACGGCGGCCATGGCGCCCACGGGGGCGGCGCCTTCAGCGGCAAGGACCCCACCAAGGTCGACCGGTCCGCCGCCTACATGGCCCGCTACATCGCCAAGAACGTCGTCGCCGCCGGCTACGCCCACCGCTGCCTCGTTCAGCTCGCCTACGCCATCGGCGTCGCCGAGCCGGTGAGCGTCTTCGTCGACACCTACGGGACGGGCAGCGTCGACGAGGACAAGCTCAGCGCCTCGATCCGCGAGGTCTTCCCCCTGAAGCCCGCGGGCATCATCCAGCACCTGGACCTGCTGCGCCCCATCTACAAGGCCACCGCCGCTTACGGCCACTTCGGCCGCACCGACGTCGACCTCCCCTGGGAGCGCGTCGACCGGATCGAGGACCTGCGCCGCGTCCTGGGCTGAGCCCTCCGCAGGTCCGAGGTCGTCCTCCCCCCGTCCGCTCGCCTTATCGGCGACAGGCCCGCCCCGCCACCGCCCCCTCCCATAAGGGGCGCTTATCGACGGATTCGCCAACATTCCTGCGGGCTTCCGTGATTCGGCGCAGCCTTGACACGGCGGTCCGCAAGTCGTAGACCGGTCCGGTCCCCGCCTGCACCCACAGACCCCGTCCGGGAGGCCGCGGATGTTCCTCCGCTACAAGTGGGAGACCGGCATGCTCGCCTGGGCGATGCACCGGCTCACCGGCGTCGCCGTCACCTTCTACCTGTTCCTGCACGTCTACACGATGACCAAGCTGCATGACGGCGAGGCGGCCTACAACACGGCCGTCAGCGCCTTCAGCCAGCCGATGTGGAAGGCCGCGGAGGCCCTCCTCTTCGGCGCCGTGCTGTACCACGCCGTCAACGGGGTCCGCATCGTGCTGGTGGACTTCTTCGGCGCCGCCCGCCAGCAGCGGCGCCTCTTCTGGGGGATGATGGGCGCCTCGGCGGCGGCCTTCGTCCTCGGCTCCTGGCTCATCATCTCCCACGCGGTCCACTGACCGGGGAGGCATCATGGCCGTTCGCGCCACCGGCAACGCGGGTCACTGGTCCTGGTACTTCCAGCGGGTCACGGGCATCGCCCTGGTCCTGACCCTGGCCGCCCACTTCGCGGTCAACCACTTCATGAGGCCGCCGGAGGCCGGCGGGGCGGACTGGGCCGGCTCGCTGTACCACGCGGCCGTGCTTCGCCTCTCGAACCCGCTTTACAAGGGCTTCGAGCTCACCTTCCTCATGCTGGCGACGTACCACGCCTGCAACGGGCTGTGGGCCATCGGCCGGGACGTCGTCACGCGGCCCCTCGCCCGCACCGCCCTCTTCATGCTCATCGTGCTGGCCGGCTTCGCGCTCGCCGTGGTCGGGTGGACGGCGATCCTGCCGATCGACCAGGACTGGCTCGCCCGGGGCGCGGCGGCGACCCAGTGACCGCCCCATCGCGGCGCTCCCCGAGACCGCCTGCGGAGCCGAGATGATCTTCAAGCACGACGTCCTCATCATCGGCGGCGGCCTCGCGGGCTCCCGCGCCGCCATCGAGATGGCGGGCAGCGGCGCAGACGTCGCCGTCCTGACCAAGGTGTACGCCACCCGCTCCCACTCCTGCGCGGCCCAGGGGGGGATCTCCGCTGCCCTGGGCAACCGCGAGGAGGACAACTGGCTCTGGCACGCCTTCGACACGGTGAAGGGCAGTGACTACCTCGGCGATCAGGACGCGATCGAGGTCATGTGCCACGACGCCATCCGCACGATCTACGAGCTGGAGCACATGGGCGTGCCCTTCAGCCGCACCGAGGAAGGGCGCATCGACCAGCGCCCCTTCGGAGGCCACACGCGGAACTTCGGCGAGAGGGCGGTGCGCCGCGCCTGCTACGCCGCCGACCGCACCGGCCACGTCATGCTCCACACCCTCGTCGAGGGGTGCATCGGTCGGGGCGTGCGCTTCTACCACGAGTTCCAGGTGCTGGACCTCGTCTTCAACGACGGCGTCTGCTGCGGCGTCGTGGCGTACGAGATCAAGACCGGCCGCCTCCACACCTTCCACGCCCGCGCCGTCCTGCTGGCCACCGGCGGCTACGGCAAGGCCTTCCGGGTGACCAGCAACGGCATGGCGAACACCGGCGACGGCTTCGCCTGGCCCTACCGCCACGGGATCCCGCTGGAGGACATGGAGTTCGTCCAGTTCCACCCCACGGGGATCCACGGCTTCGGAATCCTCCTGTCCGAGGCGGCCCGCGGGGAGGGCGGGATCCTCCGGAACAAGGACGGCGAGCGCTTCATGGAGCGATACGCCCCGACCGTGAAGGACCTCGCCCCCCGCGACATGGTGAGCCGGGCGATCCGTACCGAGATCAAGGAGGGGCGCGGGTTCCCCGGCGAGTACGTCGTGCTGGACCTCACCCACCTGGGCAAGGACCACATCGAGTCGAAGCTCCCGGACATCACCAGCTTCTGCCGGATCTACATGGGGATCGATCCCGTGGAGAAGCCCGTGCCCATTCACCCCACCGCCCACTACGCCATGGGTGGGGTGCCCACGGACATCGACGGGCGCGTCGTGAAGGACGCCGCGAACACGCCGGTGCCGGGCCTGTGGGCGGCGGGGGAGGTCGCCTGCGTCTCCGTGCACGGCGCCAACCGCCTGGGCACCAACAGCCTGCTCGACACCGTGGTGTTCGGCCGTCGGGGCGGGAAGTCCATCAAGCAGACCCTCCCGGGGCTCGAGTGGACCCCCCTCCCCGAGGATCCCGAGGCCACCGTCCGCGACCACATCGCCCGCGTCAAGGCCGGCACCGGAGAGCTCGCGGCCCCGATCCGCAAGGAGTTGGGCGAGACGATGATGAACGACTGCTCGGTGTACCGCGACGAGGCGGGCCTCACGGCGTGCGTGGCGAAGGTGCGGGAACTCCGGGAGCGGTACCGGAGCGTGCGGGTCAGCGACAAGGGCGACGTGTTCAACACCGATCTGCTGGAGGCCATCGAGCTCGGGAGCCTCATCGACGTCGCCGAGGGCATCGCCACCGCGGCCCTGCACCGGACCGAGAGCCGGGGGGCCCACTCCCGCATGGACCACCCCGACCGGGACGACACGAACTGGCTGAAGCACAGCCTGGTGTGGCGGGACGAGGACAGGGGATGCCGCGTCGGCGACAAGCCCGTGACCATCACCCGGTTCCAGCCCAAGCCGCGGAGCTACTGACGATGGAAGTCTCCTTCGAGATCCTCCGCTTCGATCCGTCCCGGGACTCGTCCCCGCGCTACCAGACCTATCGCGTCGAGGCGGAGCCCAACTCCCGGATCCTCGACGTCCTGAACACCATCAAGTGGGAGCAGGACGGCACCCTCACCTATCGCCGCTCCTGCGCCCACGGCGTCTGCGGGTCCGACGCCGTGGTGATCAACGGCAAGAACGGGCTCGCCTGCCAGCAGCTCCTGAAGAACTACGGGGGCCGCACCCGCTTCCGGATCGAGCCCCTGCCCGCTTTCCGGGTGATCAAGGACCTGGTGGTGGACATGGAGCCCTTCTTCCGCCACTACGAGCGGATCAAGCCGTACTTCGTCAACGAGAAGCCGCCCCCGGAGACGGAGCGCCTGCAGGACCCGGTCGACCGCGAGGCGATCGACGACGCCACCAAGTGCATCCTGTGTGGCGCCTGCACCGGATCGTGCCCTTCCTTCTGGAGCAATCAGCAGTACCTCGGTCCCGCGGCGTTGCTCAAGGCGTTCCGCTTCGTGTTCGACACCCGGGACACCGCGACCGACGAGCGGCTGAAGGTCGTCAACGACCAGGACGGCCTGTGGCGCTGCCACACCATCTTCAACTGCAACGCCTGCTGTCCGAAGGAGATCGACATCACGGACGCGATCTCCCGGCTGAAGGTGCTCGCGGTGCAGACCCGCCTCTGATCTCCTCCCGACCCTCGGATCTCTCCCCACCCGTTCATGTCGCCGTGCCGTCTCGCCAGGTCCCGTACCCGTGCCCGAGCCCGAGCCCGTGCCCGAGCCCGTGCCCGAGCCCGTGCGCGAGCCCGTGCCCGATCTGCTTCGAGCGCGCACGGGCACGGGCTCGAAGGGCGTCGACCATGACGGAGCCCCGCTCCGCCACCGTTGACACCGGATCCCCCTCCTCCCTATAGTTTGGCGCCCGATCCGGACCCCCTTCCGGATTCCCCTCACGGTCCTCAGCGAGGGGGCACAAAGGGCGGGCGGCCGACTGCGCCGCCTCGAACCCGTTCCGAGGAGCCTCCCGTCATGACCGAGTCCCAGGCGATCAATCAAGGTCTCGATGGCGTCGTCATCGCGAACTCGGAGTTGAGCTTCATCGATGGCCAGATCGGCAAGCTCGTGTACTCCGGGTACAACATCTTCGATCTCGCGGAGCACTCCACTTTCGAGGAGGTCGTCTTCCTCCTCTTCAACAAGAGGCTCCCCAGGCAGGCCGAGCTGGACACCCTGAAGGCTCAGCTCGTCGGCAACCGTGCGGTGCCCGCCCCCATCGTCGACATGCTCCGGAGCCTGCCGAGCACGACGCACCCCATGGCGGCGCTCCGCACCGGCGCCTCGATGCTCGCGGGGTGGGATCCCGACGTCGAGGCCATGACCCCGGAGGCGAACCTCCGCATCGCCTACCGCCTGGTGGCCCAGTTCGCCACGGTGGTGGCCGCCTACCACCGAGTCCGCCAGGGCCTCCCTGTGCTTCCGCCCCGGGACGACCTGAGTCACGCGGCGAACTTCCTGTACATGATCAACGGGGTGGAGCCGGACGAGGCGACGGCGCGCACCTTCGACGTGTGCCTCGTGCTCCACGCCGACCACGGCTTCAACGCGTCGACGTTCAGCGCCCGGGTCACCGCCGCCACCCTCTCGGACTTCTACAGCGCGGCGACCTCCGCCATCGGCACCCTCAAGGGCCCCCTCCACGGCGGCGCCAACGAGGGGGTGATGGAGGCCCTGGAGGAGATCGGCTCCCTGGAGAACGTCGAGCCCTGGCTCGACCAGGCCCTCGCCGACAAGAGGCGGATCATGGGCTTCGGGCACCGCGTCTACAAGGCCCTGGACCCCCGCGCGGTGGTGCTCAAGAAGTTCTCGCAGCGGATGGGGGAGATCACGGGCAAGCGCAAGTGGTTCGACATGTCGCTGAAGCTCCAGGACCTGATGTTCCAGAAGAAGGGGCTGTACGCGAACGTGGACTTCTACTCGGCGTCCACCTACTACACCATGGGGATCCCCATGGACCTCTTCACGCCGATCTTCGCGGTCAGTCGCATCGCCGGCTGGTCGGCCCACATCCTGGAGCAGTACGCCAGCAACCGGCTGATCCGTCCCCGGGAGCAGTACGTCGGGCCGATGGACCTGCCCTGGGTGGACATCGGGGCCCGCTGAGACCCCTCGCCGGGGTCCGCCTCCGTCCCTCCCGCCTCCGCTCCGGTCGGGGAGCGCCGCACCCTCCCCGACGCCCTCCCTTCGCCGTTCCGCGTCGCTCCCTCCGCTTGTAATCCCTCCGCTTTCGAGTATCCTTGCGCCGGCGCTCGGGCCGGTCACGGGTCCGCGCCACCATCCAGGTCGCCGCCGCCCTCGGGGATCCCCATCCCGCGGGGCAAGCGCCTCCTCCCCCGCGTGAGCCCGCTTCATCGGAGAGGTTCTCGAGATGGCCGCCTACCGCCACGTCACTCCCCCCACCACCGGCGAGAAGATCGTCATCAAGGGCGATCGCCTGGAGGTCCCGGATCGCCCCATCCTCCCCTTCATCGAGGGGGACGGGACCGGCCCCGACATCTGGCGCGCCAGCGTCCGGGTGTTCGACGCGGCGGTGGAGAGGGCCTACGGCGGCCGCCGCCGGATCTCGTGGTTCGAGGTGCTGGCGGGCGAGAAGGCGGTGGAGCGCACCGGCGAGTGGCTCCCCGAGGAGACCCTCCAGGCGATCCGGGAGTATCGGGTCGCCATCAAGGGGCCGCTGACCACCCCGGTGGGGGGCGGCATCCGCTCCCTCAACGTCGCTCTGCGCCAGATCCTCGACCTCTACTCGTGCGTCCGGCCGGTCCGGTGGTTCGAGGGCGTTCCGAGCCCGGTGAAGGAGCCCGGCAAGCTCGACGTGGTGATCTTCCGCGAGAACACCGAGGACGTGTACGCCGGCATCGAGTGGGCGTCCGGCTCCGAGGGCGCCGCGCAGGTCATCGGCTTCCTGAACGGCACCATGGGCACGAAGATCCGGGAGAGCTCCGGGATTGGCATCAAGCCCATCAGCCCGGAGGGCTCCAAGCGCCTCGTCCGGATGGCGATCCGTTACGCCCTGGACAACAAGCGCCCCAGCGTCACGCTGGTCCACAAGGGGAACATCATGAAGTTCACCGAGGGGGCCTTCAAGAACTGGGGCTACGAGGTGGCGAAGGAGGAGTTCGGCGACCTCACGGTCACCGAGCAGGACGTCTGGGACGTCCACGGCGGGAAGGTCCCGGCGGGGCGGGTGCTCATCAAGGATCGCATCGCCGACGCGATGTTCCAGCAGATCCTCCTGCGCCCCGACGAGTACGACGTCCTCGCCACCCCGAACCTGAACGGTGACTACCTCTCCGACGCGGCCGCCGCCCAGGTCGGCGGGCTCGGCATGGCGCCGGGCGCGAACATCGGCGACGGGATCGCGGTGTTCGAGGCCACCCATGGCACCGCGCCCAAGTATGCCGGCCAGGACAAGGTCAATCCCGGCTCGGTGATCCTCTCGGGCGAGATGATGTTCCGCTATCTCGGATGGAGCGAGGCTGCGGACCTCATCGTGAGCGCCATCGATCACTCCATCGGCGACAAGCAGGTTACCTACGACCTCGAGCGCCAGATGGAGGGCGCGACCCTGCTCAAGTGCTCCGAGTTCGCCGACGCCATCATCGCCCGGATGTAGGACCGGCGCCGTCCCCAGGACGTCGCCCGCGATCTGGAGGAGGATCCCCATGTCCCGCAGGAAGATCACCGTCATCGGCGCCGGGTTCGTCGGCGCCACCACCGCCCAGCGCCTCGCCGAGAAGGAGTTGGGCGACGTCGTGCTGGTGGACATCGTCCCCGACATGCCCCAGGGCAAGGCCCTGGACCTGATGGAGGCGGGCCCGGTCTACGGCTACGACTCGAAGGTGATGGGGACCAACGGGTACGAGGAGACCGCGGGCTCGGACATCGTGGTGATCACCTCGGGGATGCCCCGCAAGCCCGGGATGAGCCGCGACGACCTGGTCAAGGTCAACACCGAGATCGTCAAGTCGGTCACGCGGCAGGTCGCCCGGACCAGCCCGGACGCCATCCTCATCGTGATCTCCAACCCCCTGGACGCCATGACCCACGTCGCGTACCGGGTCAGCGGCTTCCCCAAGGAGCGGGTGATGGGCATGGCGGGGGTGCTGGACACCGCCCGCTTCCGCACCTTCCTGTCCATGGAGCTGGGCGTCTCGGTGGAGAACGTCCAGGCCTTCGTGCTGGGCGGGCACGGGGACACCATGGTGCCGGTGGTGGGCTACACCAGCGTCGCCGGGATCCCGGTGAGCAAGCTCATCCCCAAGGACCGCCTGGACGCCATCGTGCAGCGCACCCGGGACGGGGGCGCCGAGATCGTGAAGCTGCTCAAGACGGGCTCCGCCTACTACGCCCCGTCCGCGGCGGCGGTGGAGATGGTGGAGTCCATCCTCCTCGACAAGAAGAAGGTCCTCCCCTGCGCGGTGCGGTGCGACGGACAGTACGGCATCGAGGGGTTCTTCGTTGGCGTGCCGGTGAAGCTCGGTGCCGGAGGTGTCGAGCACGTCTACGAGATCGACCTGAGCCCCGAGGAGCGCGGGATGCTGGATGGCTCCATCGCCGCCGTGCGGGAGCTCACCGCCCTCGTCGATCGCCTGCTCGACGAGTCCCCCCAGGCCTGAGCCATGAACATCCACGAGTACCAGGCCAAGGAGCTGCTCCGGCGATACGGCGTGTCCGTCCTCGCGGGCAAGGTCGCCTTCTCCGCCCAGGAAGCGATGGAGGCGGCCCGCGAGATCGGGGGGCACCTCTGGGTGGTCAAGGCCCAGATCCACGCAGGCGGCCGTGGGAAGGGTGGGGGAGTCAAGCTCGCCCGCTCCCCCCAGGAGGTCTACGACCTCGCGTTGGGGATGCTGGGCATGCGTCTCGTGACCCACCAGACGGGGCCCGAGGGCCAGACGGTGCGCCGGCTCTACGTGGAGCAGGGCTGCGACATCGCCCGGGAGCTCTACCTGGGCGTCGTGCTGGACCGGGCGACGTCACGGCTGGTCTTCATGGCCAGCACCGAAGGGGGCGTCGACATCGAGGAGGTCGCCGCCCACCACCCGGAACGCATCCACAAGGAGTGGGTGGACCCCGCCGTCGGCCTCGCCGACTACCAGGCGCGGAACATCGCCTTCCGCCTCGGCCTGAAGGGGTCGGAGGTGCGGAGCTGCGTGCGCTTCGTCCAGGGCCTGTACCGTGCCGTGGTGGAGAGCGACTGCGGCCTGGCGGAGATCAATCCGCTGGTGGTCACCCGCTCCGGCGAGGTCATCGCCCTCGACGCCAAAATGAACTTCGACGACAACGCCCTCTTCCGCCACCCCGACGTCGAGGCGCTCCGGGACGTGGCAGAGGAGGAGCCGGCGGAGGTCGAGGCCAAGAAGTTCGACCTCAGCTACATCAAGCTCCACGGCAACATCGGCTGCATGGTGAACGGCGCCGGGCTCGCCATGGGCACCATGGACATCATCAAGCTCCACGGGGGAGAGCCGGCGAACTTCCTCGACGTCGGTGGCGGCGCCACCACGGAGCGGGTGACGGCGGCGTTCAAGATCATCACGTCCGATCCGGACGTGAAGGCGATCCTCGTCAACATCTTCGGCGGCATCATGAAGTGCGACGTCATCGCCAACGGCATCCTCGTGGCGGTGCGCGATGTGGGCCTGAAGGTGCCCCTGGTGGTCCGCCTGGAGGGCACCAACGTCGAGCTGGGACGCCGGATCCTGTCGGACTCCGGACTCGACGTGATCCCCGCCACGGGCATGCGTGACGCCGCCGAGAAGGTCGTCGCCGCCGCCCACGCCCACGGAGCCCACTGACCATGGCCATCCTCGTCAACCGTGACACCCGGGTGGTCGTCCAGGGGATCACCGGTGCCGCCGGTGCGTTCCACACCCGGCTCATGCTGGAGTACGGCACCCGCATCGTGGCGGGTGTCACCCCCGGGAAGGGGGGGGAGCAGGTGCACGGGGTGCCGGTCTTCGACACCCTGTCCCAGGCGGTGGAGGCGACGGGCGCCAGCGCGTCCGTGGTCTACGTGCCCCCCGCGTTCGCCGCCGACGCCATCCTCGAGGCGGTCTCCTGCGAGCTGGGCCTCTGCGTGGCCATCACCGAGGGGATCCCGGTCCTGGACATGGTCCGGGCGAAGCGGGCCATGGAAGGTCGGCGTACTCGGCTGGTGGGCCCCAACTGCCCCGGCGTGATCACCCCCGGGGAGTGCAAGATCGGCATCATGCCGGGGCACATCCACAAGCCAGGGCGGGTCGGCGTACTGTCCCGATCGGGGACCCTGACCTACGAGGCGGTGGGCCAGCTCACCGAGCTGGGCATCGGCCAGTCCTCCTGCGTGGGGATCGGGGGCGATCCCGTCAACGGGACGAACTTCATCGACGTGCTGTCCCTCTTCAAGGACGACCCCGACACCGACGGCGTGGTGATGATCGGCGAGATCGGGGGCGGCGCCGAGGAGGATGCCTGCGCCTGGATGCGGGAGTCGGGTTTCACCAAGCCCGTGGTCGGCTTCATCGCCGGCATCACCGCTCCCCCGGGAAAGCGCATGGGTCACGCCGGCGCCATCGTACAGGGTGGCAAGGGCACCGCTTCCGACAAGATCGCCGCGATGGAGGCCGCCGGAGTGCACGTGGTCCGGTCCCCCGCCGACATCGGTCGCCGCATGAAGGAGGCCCTGGGCTGATCCGCCCCGGGCCCTCTGTCTCCTCTCCCTCCCTCCATTCGACTCCAGGAGCCCGTCCATGATCCTCCCCGAGCTGACCCTCTCCCTCATCAAGCCCGACGCGGTCCAGAAGGGCGTCGCCGGCCAGATCATCGGCCGTTTCGAGTCCGAGGGCCTGCGGGTGGTCGCCTGCAAGAAGCTGTGGCTGACGACGGCCCAGGCCCGGGCGTTCTACGCGGTGCACGCCCAGCGCCCCTTCTACGAGGGCCTGGTGGCGTTCATGACCGAGGGGCCGATCTACGCGCTGATCCTGGAGGGCGAGGGCGCGGTCCTGCGGAACCGCGAGATCATGGGAGCCACCGATCCGGCCAAGGCAGCCCCGGGCACGCTGCGCGCCCTCTTCGGCGACGGCATCGAGCGGAACGCGGTGCACGGGTCCGACTCCCCGGAGAACGCGCGGATCGAGACCGATTTCTTCTTCAGCCAGCTCGAGCGCTTCTGAGGCCCGCCGTCCCCGCCGCTCTGACCCCCGGTCCCAGGTCCGGCCGCGGACCTCAGCGGACGACCGGCGGCGGATGACTGGCCACCCCCTGAGCCATCCAGCACCCGACCCGAAACGACGACGGGCCCTCCTCCGCGTGGAGAAGGGCCCGTCCGGGTCGAGCGCATCGTCCCCGGCGCCCGCTGGGGGGCGCTCGGGTCCGTCACGGTTCAGCTCGCGGAACCCACGGCCTCGTCGAGGCTCTTGCTGGCCTTGAACCGGGGCGTGGCCTTGGCGGGGATGGTGATCTGCTGGCCGGTGCGGGGATTGCGACCCACCCGGCTCTCACGCCGGGAGACGGAGAACGTCCCGAACCCGACGATGGTCACCTTGTCGCCGCCCTTGAGGGCGGAGGTCACCACCTCGGTGAACGCTCCCAGCGCGCGATCGACCTCCGCGCGGGTGAGGGAGGTGCTCTCGGCGATGGCGGCGATCAGCTCGGCTTTGGTCATCTGTGGATTTCCCTTCAGAGAGAGGAGGAGAAGGTCGGCCCGCCGCGGCCGCGAGAGGAATCGCAGGCAGCACCCGTTGACGGATTCGCTGGCCGGGGTTCACCCCGCCAGGACCGACGATCACCAGATCCCCGAGCCCAGGCGACGAGAAGCATGTGGTACAGCCTCCCCGGAGGCATGTCAAGGCCCGCCGCCGCTCCACGCCGCCGCCCCCCCCGACCGGCCCACTCAAAAAAAGCCCCATCCCCCCTCTTGCACCCCGCCCTCTCCGTCGCTATAACTCCGCCGCGCTTGCGCACGGGCGATTAACTCAGCGGGAGAGTGCCACCTTCACACGGTGGAAGTCGCAGGTTCGAATCCTGCATCGCCCACCACCCGTTCCCTCGAAGGCCCGCCGACCGGCGGGCTTTCTGCGTTCTGGGACTCAGCGGCCACCCGGAGCGTACGGGCACCCATCCTGGGGGGGCGCCGGGTGCTGCCCGGAGTGCAGATCAGAAGAGGGCGTCGACGTCGCGGTACCCGCTCAAGACCCGCAATACCTACACGGCATCCGACTCGACCCGATAGAAGATCACATGGCGCCCCACAGGGAAGGAGCGGACCCCGACGGCCAGTTCGTCCCGGCCGCGGCCCATCCCGGGTGTGCGGCCGAGCGCAAGGGCGGCATCTCGCAACTTGCCCACGAACCGATCCGCCGCCTCGGCGTCGTCGTCTGCGATCCAGGTCCAGATGTCCACGAGATCGGACCGAGCCGCCCGGGTGAAGACGACGAGCAACGGCGTCATCGCCCCGAGCGGCGGGCGAGTCCCTCGCGACCTTCCTTCAACACGCCGTCGAAGAAGGCATCCGTTCCCGCTTCGACGCGCCCCGTGTCGGCGTCCGCGATGCCTTCGTGGACGAGTCGCTTCAGCTCGTCGCGCCGAGCCTGCCGCAGTTCCTCGTGCTCGCGAAGCAGGCGGAGCGCCTCGCGGACGACCTCGCTGGCAGAAGTGTAGAGGCCCGACCGGACCCGCTCCTGGACCCAGCGGCCGAGTTCGGGCGTAAGGGACACGTTCATGAGCACCCCGATGTCAAACCAAGTCAAAGTTTGGCACTCGGGCCACTGGGCGGCAAGAGCAAGTCGACGATGCCTGCTTCACTCTCTGCGCAGATTCGATCGGGGACCGGACGGCGCCCGAGGCGGCGGTCGAGGTCATCGAGGCCCTTGACGACACGCCCGCCGACCTGGACGACGACCTCCCGGGCGTGGAGCCCGACGAGCGCGCCGGTGACCTGACCCCCGAAGCGTGTCCCTCGGCCGCGTGCCGGTGGGTCCGGGAGACCGCGGCGAACAGCACCGTTGGCGAGCGGTCCCGCCTCTTCCGAGCGCGGGTGTTCGCCCCCTTGCTCCTGGGGCCGGTGGGCCGCCGGGCCTCTTCCTCCGGCCTCGCCGTCGACGTCCACCCCCTCGCCCCGCCCGACGGCGAGGGAATGTCCCTCCCCCTGGGCCACCTCGGTGAGCTGGGGTACCGGAACTTCCGGGACACCCTAGTCATCTCGGTCCCCCTCCCCATGGCGGGCTGGGCGGCGCGGCAGTTCGGGGACGCCGTCGTGGGCGGCCCGGCGCGCCGGAAGGCCGCCTCGGGAGGCGCCGCGGAGGCCGACCTCTGGCTCCGGCTGCGGCCGGGGGCGCGGAAGTCCCTCCCCCTCGGCACCCTCGGCGAGTTGGGCGTCGAGGCGGCAGAGTAGCCGATGCCCCTCGCCGTCCTCGACATCCAGCAGCGGGGCAAGCCCGGGCCGTGGGCAGACCGGGGCGCCGTCGCCTTCGGGGTGGAGTAGGTCGACCTCACCCATCGGCCCGTCCTCGCCGCCGATCGCGAGATGCGGAAGCTCGGTTGGGAGGCGGGCGTGGTCTCCGACGGCCACTACGCCGACCGCAGGGCCCGCGCCGTCGCCCAAGGGTCCTCGTCTACGTCGCCTGCCACGTCGACGGGGGCGGCGGGAACGGGGCACCGTCTTCTTCGACGCCCGGAGCGCCCGGGGCCCGAGGCTGGCCTAGGCCGTCGCCGACGCGCTGCGGAACGTCGTCCCCTGGCCGGTGCTCCCCCGCCCCACGGTCGCTGGAGACTGCGCCTTCAACACCATCTCGGGTGTCCGCGCCGTCGCCCTCTGATACGAGCCGGGCTTCGTCGACTGCCCGAACGAGCACCACCGCCGGCTCCTGGTGAACCAGGCCGAGGCCCTCGGCGTCGCCCTCGTCCGGGGCATCGCGTCCTGGGGGAAGGCGCCCGGCCCCTCGCCCCGGCCCGCCACCCAACACGACTCCGTCACCCGATGAGGAGGACCGTCCCCATGATCCGCTCCCTGATCCCGCGCGCCCTCACCCTCGCCGCGCTCGTCCTCTCCGGCTGTGCCACCCTCGGCAAGTCGACGACCGCCCAGGCGGTGGTCGCCGCCGCGGGCTCGCCCGCCGAGGACCTCACCGCCGCCGCCCTGGATGCGGGCACTCCCCGCCGACCCCGTCGGCCTCCACGCCTGGTGCCTGTCCGCCGGCATGGCGGAGGACGAGGCCGACCGGGTCGTCGTCGAGGCGGGCGGGGAACTCGCCGCCGCGCTCGGCTCCCTCTCGCGAAACATCGACGGCGGGACACTCGGCCGTCTCGCCCCGTCGGCGCTCGCCGGAGAGCGTCCTGATGTGGTCGGCCCGCGCGAGGCGGCGCGGTTCCTGCCGGCCTGGGCCGAGCAGCAGGCCGCTGTCGCGGGGGGCGAGTAGGGGAGGACTTCGCGTCCAGTCACACGCAGAGCCCCTGCAACGCCTCCGCCCGTCACTCCGGGTATCCCTCCTGCCGCCATCTCCCGGTCTTGTCGGCGAGGTCCCGTGCGATGTTGGGCGCACGGGCGACGTCGCCGAGCACTACCCGGTCGGTCTCACCTGCTGCTCGGACACTACCTACTGCTGCGACGCCGCCATCGACAGGATCGCCGAACGGTCCTCCTGGGACAGCTTGTTCCAGGTGCCGATAACGTCACCGGCGACCTTGAGAGCATGAGCGAGGGGGTTCTGAACTTCACTCGTCACGAATCCGGGTATGATCTCACGTCAGGGATCTCCTTCCTTCGGCGGGGCACTCCAGATCATCTGTCGTGACGGACCCTAGTACGGACAGGATCTACCACCGGGGCGCATCGTCCACAAGACGGGCGATCCACGCCTGTGAGCTATGGCGAAGGGGCCACGTCAAGGCAGGCCCTCCCGAGATCGAGTGACCCGGGTCAGAACCGCGAGACGAAGATTGCGAGGACGTCCGCCGCCTCCCTCAGGTCCCGGTCCAGGGGGAGGACCAGGAGCGCCTCCTCGACCTCGGCGAGCACTCCCTCGAGGTACGCAACCCGCTCGGACGCGTCGACGTCCCACACGCTGGTGAGGGACTGGGCGTAGGCGACGATGGCGTCCGCCTTCACGAGCTGCTCGGTGGCGGCGGCGGTCAGCTCGTCCAGGGAGGTCTCCAGGGTCTCGGTGTGGGCCTCGCGGGTCACGGGATCCTCCCACTCCACGACGAACGAGAAGGCGTCCCCGCCGTCCCGCGCCCCGGCCGCACAGTCGCGCACCACCTGGTGGTAGAGCATGGCGTCGTTGGGAGCGAGGTGCTGGGGCCTGACCTCGGCGGGGTCCTTGCTCAGCTCCTCGCCGTGGAACTCCTCGATGAGGAAGCCCGCGGGCAGGGTCATGGACAGCCGGACGTCGCGGGCCGCGACCTCCACGTTGGCCACAAAGCGCTCCCCCGACAGGACCCGCTCCGCCTCGGCGGCGGAGTCGACGTAGAGGTAGGCGCCCTTGCCCAGGTCCGTCACCGTGTCCATCAGGCCTTCCTGGTACGAGCTGGGGCTCGACGCCGCGCCGATCCCCATCAGGTAGATCCCGTCCTGCTCCACGTCCTCGGCGGCCTTGCCGATGAGGTCGGCGTCGGTGATCCCGACGTTGGCCCCTCCGTCGCTCACAAGGACGACCCGGTTGATCCGACCCGGCGAGTCGTTGCCCATGGCGATCTCGTAGGCTCGGACGAGGCCGCCGTGCAGGTCGGTCGAGCCTCCGGAAGACAGGGAGTCGACGGCGTCCAGGAGGACGGGATCGTTGGGACCGCCGACGGAGTGCGAGTCCAGCAGCACCGTCGAGGTGGTGGCCCAGGTCAGCAGCGAGACGACGTCTCCTTCGAGCAGGCTGCCCGCCATCGCCCGGATCGCCTCCTGGCTCCGCTGGATGCCCTGGCCGCTCATGGAGCCCGAGCTGTCCACGGAGAAGGTGAGGCTGATGGGACGGCGCGCCTCGGGGTCGACGTGGGGCCCGACGACGGCGATCAGCATCGAGTACGCGCCGGGGTCGTCGGGGACGGCGCGGAGCTGGGGGACGATCGCCACGCGGCCGTTCCCGGCGGGCTCGAAGTCGAACTCCGCGTAGTTCAGGAACTCGTAGGGGCGCGTCGTGCTGGAGACGGTCAGACCGGAGAAAATCGCCTCCCGGAACACCACCGGCTGTCCCTGGGAGTTCGAGTCGTCCGCGGACATGAACCAGGTCTCCGCCTCCGGGGGGGCGTCCTCGCAGGTCGGCTCGTCGGGGTCCTCGTCGAGGGGCGGCTCCCCTTCGTCCCAGTCGCCGATGGAGTCGTCCGCGGCATCGTCGTCCCCGAGCGCGGCGTCATCGTCCCCACCTTGCACTCCCGGCGCATCGTCGTCTCCGGCGGACTGACCGCATCCCTGCAGCGTCCACCCCAACGCGGGCACCAGGGCGAGTACCGTGATCGTCTCCCTCATCTGCACCTCCCACGCCCGTCGGAACGCGGGTGCTCCCCCGCCCGACGTTGCTGCCTCCAAGAACTACTCCAACGGTCCGCACCGTGCCCGGGCAAAGGGCGGCCCCTTGCGGGCAGGCCGGGGCCCGGGTACGGACTCGCCCGGGAGCGAGGGCACTTGGAGGGAGGTGCAGCAGAGGGGTTCCACACCGTCCCCCACGCCTCCACGGTCCCGCTCCCCCGGCGCCCGGTCGGTGGGTGCTCCCCCCGGGGGGGCCCCTCACGCCTCCGCGGCGCCGTCGCGCCGCTCGGCTCATCCCCCGGGGCGCGCACCGGGAGCCAGGTCCCTCCACGGGTGGGCGCCCGCCCTCATGCGGCTGGGGCCGGGCGCCCGGAGACCGTCCGTAGGTGTCACATTCGGGAGCCCATCCGCTCGAAAGTGCACGGAGAGGTGCTGCGGGGGGCAGGGGTCGCGACCGGCAGGTCGGCCGCCGTCGAGGCGCCGGCCAGCGCGGCGAGGTCGGTCGTGCGCTGCACGCCGCGACGACGGACGGTGGACGTAGACTGTCTCACCACCCGTGGTTCCCGCCGCTTTCCAGGCGAACACGTTGTGGGCAAGCTCGATGGTGGGCTCCCCGGTGGACGGGAAGATCCTCACCCCCTCCACTTCTCCACCACCACCCCGTCCTTCAGGCGCACGTATGCGATGATCGGCTTCGGGGTCGGCTCCTCGCCTCCTCCACCGAAGACCTGCACGAGGTCACCGGTGGATCGCAGCGGCTCGTAGGCCCACTTCCAGATCTCCGTGCCATCGTCCAGGGTGGCGCGCGCGGTGGGCTCGCCGATCACGGCACGCAGCCAGTCGGCGCGGGTCTTGCCTTCCTCGATGTGGCCCAGCAGGTCCTCGGAGACGTAGACGCCGCGCCAGGCGACGCTGGGGCCCTCCACCCTCAGGGTGGCCTCCACCCGCACCGGGATCTGGCCCGAGAATTCGACGGGTAGCTCCCCCGACAGGCGGACCGGGACCTCGGCGGAGACCTGCACCGGGATCCTGCCCTCCACCTGGAGGGGGCCCTCGGTCCTCAGCGCCACCGTGGGGTCGGGGCAGCCCGAGACCGCCGCCGCCAGGGCGGCGAGGGCAAGCGGCGTGGGGCGCGGGGTCCATGCGCGGGGACGCGGGGTATCGGCAGGCATGGGACCTGTCACAGTGCACGGCGCGCCCGGGCCCGTCGATCCCTACCATGTGCCGGGACCCGCGGTGGGGCGAGGGCGGCCGTCCTGGTGCACCGGCTCACACCCCTACCGTCGGGATGCCGATCCGCACCCGATCCCCCTTCATCTCGAGCGCCCCGCGGACCTCGAAGCGCTCCACGCTCGCCCTCGCGTCGTGCAGCAGCTTCCGGAAGCGGTCCGGACTCCAGTCCCGCGCTCCGTACAGCCGCCGCATCAGTCCTTCCCGCGTCATCCATCCGCGCGCGGCCTCCGGCAGGCCCACGCCCTGCTCGCGCGCCTGGGCGAGCACGTAGAAGACCGAGGCCCTGAGGCCCCGGACCTCACCCAGCACGTTATCGCCGACCCGGACCTCCGCCCGGACATCGCCTCCGGGCAGCACCTCGGACGCGATGGTCGTGGGACCGGATGGGCGGGTCGTGGCACCGCCGGTTTCCAGGTCGAGGGTAAAGGCACCGGCGGTACCGAGGTCCACCGTCTGGCCGATCTGGACCGGGGTCCATGCCCCGCCGATGCGCCGCCCCTCGACGAAGGTTCCGTTGGCGGTCCCGAGGTCCCGCACCTCGATGCGATCCGGCCCCGCGCGCCGCCACTCCGCGTGGGTCCGGCTGACGAGCGGCGAGCGGACGACGACGTCGACGCACGCGGGGTCCCGCCCCAGCACGCCGCCGTCGCCCTCCAGGGGGAGGGCCACCACGTCGCGGTGCAGGACCAGTGCGCGCCAGGCTCTGGGCCCGCTCATCGTGGCGTCTCCTTCCCCGCCATCCGATCCCCCCGCCGCAGCCCCGGCGGAGCGCCCGGGAGCAACATTCTCGGCGCGGCTCTCGCCCCGCCGATGCCAGGATATCAGCCGCACCTCGCCTTCGCTCGCCCCAGTCGCCCGCATTCCCACGGCCTCGTACGTGGGGCGCCTCCCGTCAGAACGTCCCGACAGCCCCGAGGACCAAGCCCCGCCCCGTGGAGCCGGGCCCGACGACGATCGCCGGGGTCGTCCCCCCACCGGGCCGCCGTCCCGGAGACCCCCGGGGGTCGGGGGCCAGGCCGGTGACGAGGCCGGCGATCTCGAGCGCCGCGCCCGCGGCGACGAGGGCGATGCCGAGGGGGAGGTACTCGCCCCAGCGGTCCCGGTAGACCTCCGCGTGCACGAGGTCCGGCGAGCCCGGGAACGCGGCGTCGTCGATCGCCCCCATGGCGCCCCCGTAGACGCCCAGGAAGGCGATCCCGGCGCCGAGGGAGACGCTGCCGCCGACGGCCAGCGCCAGTCCGGCGCGGCGCCGGGGCGACGGGGGCCCGGCCGCAGGTGGCGCCTCGCCGACGGTGGGCTCCCCGGACGCGGTCGGCGGCGTCCCCTCGGGCAGGGACGGCGCCACACGCGCCAGCAGGCGGGAGCGGATCTCGTTCCCCAGGAGCTGCTCGGCTTCGTAGAGATCGCGGTAGCTGAGGTAGCGGTCCACCTCCTCCAGGGCCTCGGCCAGCCGGTGCTGCGCCTCCAAGGCCAGCACCAGCACCTTGCGCGCGCGAAGCGTGTGCTTGGTCTGGTCGAGGGCCAGGGCCGCGCGGGCGCGTTCCTCGGCGAGTACCCCATCGCCGGTCGCGAGGGCGGCCTCGGCCTCGTCCTGGATCACGGTCAGCTCCTTCAGGACGACGGGTGCCATGCCGGGCGGGGCGGCCCGCGCGACGGGCACGGCGACGAGGAAGGGTGCGGCCCCGGCGAGCAACGCGCAGAGGGGCAGGGGCGGTCGGGGCGTTCTCACAGGACCTCCGGGGTGTCAGCGGATGGGTACGCGGTGGGGCTCCCCGCTCTCCGGCCAGGTCCCGCAGGCACCGCCCTCGACGCAGCACAGCAGGACGTAGGCGATGCCCTCGCCGTAGGCGGCGGCGCGTGGGACGTACAGGTCGAAGGTGAACTGACCGTCGGCCCGCGGGAGCCGGTCGGTGACGGGCAGCCCCTCTCCGGGCGCTCCGTGGGGACCCGAGCGGACCTCCGGGACGCAGCCCTGAGGGGCGTCCATCACCCGGACGGCGTGGGTCTTGAGATGCTCGGCTGGGATGTGGCCATCGACGGCGACTTCGACGGCGATGGGGCCGACGACGTGCTGATCGGCAACCGCGGCCATGTCTCCGGGGGGCCGGGCTCGGGGGGCGCCCTGGTCTTCTTGGGGCCGCGAACCGGCACCTCGTACTCCGCCGACGCCGACGCCCGCCTCCGGGGAGAGTCCTCGGGGAACGACGGGGATGACAACGCCGGCATGTCGGTCGCCTTCGCCGGGGATGTCGGCTCCGACGGCTGGGACGACCTGGTGATCGGGGCATGGCGGAACGACGCGGGCTGCGACGACCTCGCCGATGGGGGCTGCGAAGACACGGGCGCCGCCTACGTGGTCTTCGGCCCGACCTACGGCGAGCAGGACCTCGCCGACGAGGTCCGGCTGACCGGCGGGGCGGAGTTCGATTACGCCGGATTCACCGTCGCGGGGGCGGGCGACGTCGACGGGGACGGCTTCGGGGACCTCCTGGTCGGCGCGTTCCAGGAGAGCGGCTCCCCCGGCCTGGTGCACCTGCTCCTCGGCCCCATCGAGGAGGGCGGCCCCCTCTCCGGAGCCGACGCCACCTTCGAGGGCGAGGACGAGTGGGACTCCGCCGGCCACGCGGTGGCGGGCGGGGGCGACGTGAACGGCGACGGCTTCGCCGACATCCTCGTCGGGGCTCCGGAGAACGACGAGGCGGCTCGGGACGCGGGGATCGCCTACCTGCTCCTCGGCGCGCCCCGCTGATCGCGGTCACCCACGGCGAGCCCGCCACCATCGCCCCGGGGGATTGCACGCTTCCTCCGGCGACCATCCGGAATTCGCCCGGATCGCCGGGGAGGAGGCACGGCGGACCGCGGCGTTCCCCGGCGATCGCCGCTCACGGGAGTGGGCCGTTCGCTCTCGCCACCGCTCGGATCCCGGAGGCGTCTTCGCTCTCCTCGTGGTGCGAGTCGGTGGACTTCTGCAACCGGCTGCCCGCAGTGGTGGGGAAGATGCCGGCCTGCGCAACCGCCGTGGGCCACAACCAGGACGGCGTGTGCAGGGTCCCGCCGTCGGAAGGCTGCGGGGATGCCTTCAAGCTCGTTCCCGACGCCAACGGGGTCAGACTCCCCACGGAGGCCGAGTGGGAGTACGCCGCCCGGACGGGCACCACCACGCCGTGGTGGACAGGAGCGGACGAGGCGCGGGTGTTGTAGGCGGCGTGGTACTCGTCCAACTCCGGAGGCCGCCCGAACCCGGTCGCCTGGAAGGCGCCCAACCCCTGGGGCCTGTTCGACACCGCCGGCATCGTCTGGGAGTGGGTCGGGGACTGGAACGGCCCTTACGGAGCGCCCGAGCCCGATGGGCCCGTCCGCGCGGTCCCCGATGGAAAGAGGACGGCGCTTCCGACGCGCTGTGCGGCGCCTGCGAGGAGCGGATGCCGCCTCGAACGTCCTCGCACCGGCGACGAGGAGGTCGATGTCGTCCGAGACCGCCAGGTCCACCAGCACGCCGATCAAGTGCGCCGGGAACGGGCGCGCCGCACAGGTCGGCGCGGCCCCCGCCGCCGCGTGCCAGCGTTCGAGCGCCTCGGACTCGCGTGTGTCGCGATCTCCCGTCGACTGACCCCACCACCCGCGAGCGTATGGACCGTCCCGACGACGACGACGCGCTCGAGGTCTGGTGCGGTGCGCCGGAGCGCGGAGACCGGAGGCGCGGCATCGGCGCCCCGGTCGGCGAAGAGGAGCGCGCGCCGGTACTTCACTCCGCCGCTTCTCCTCGCTACCCGAGTCGGCCCGCCGCGATCAACAGGCAGAGAGCCCCGACCACGACGGCCGGGGCGACGCCCTCGCGAAGCTGCCGGTGCGTCTGGACGGCGCCACCCATGAGCGCCGCGAGGCACAGGGCGGCGGCAGGCACGAGCACCGGCGCGATGCCGGTGACGGTCGGCACCACGAGCCCCGCCGCGCCCGCAAGCTCCGCGAGGCCGAGCAGCTTGACGCGCCAGCGCGGCCACGCCGCGGCCCAGTGCATCCTCGTGGCGAGCCGCTCACGGGGGAGGAGCAGCTTCGCCGCACCGGTCACGGTGAAGACGAGGGCTGCGAAGACCTGTGCCATCCAGAGAGCGGTGTTCATGGTGACTCGTCCTCCTCGAGCCCCTCGGGGAGCTCGTGCTCCATCACGGCCGCGATGAGCCGTGGGTCGGTGCCGAGCGCCTGCAGGCAGAGCTCGGTCAGGTGATCGCCGTATTCGGGCGCCGTCCGCTCGGTGCCGATCCGGAGGAGCGCCTCGCGCACGCCCCCGCGCACGAGGTCGCGCATGGCCGTGGGACTCGCCGCGCGGAAGACACCGCGATCCAAGCCTTCATCGAGGTCGCGGTCCGGCAGTTCGAGGCCATCCACCCTCCACACGCGCCCGACGAACCGCGACCAGGTCGGGTCGGACCGGGCCCGGGCGAAGAAGAGACGAAGGCCCAGCCCGTACCGCAGCGCCGGTCCCTCGACACCCGCGAGCGCTTCCTCGATCGACTCGATCGACTCCCGCGTCGTCCACGCGCAGGTCGCGGCGAGCAGCGCGTCCACGCTGTCGAAGTAGTTGTAGAACGTCCCGCGCGAGATCCCCGCGGCGGCGACGACGTCGTCGATCTTCGGCGCGTCCGGGCCCTGGTCCGCGAAGACCTGGAGCGCCGCACGGAGGATCCGCGCCTGGGTCCGTTCGCTTCGCTCTCGTCCCACGCGCATGCGGTGGTCGGACATCTCGGCTCCGATCGTCAGGTCGCAATCTAGCGATCATGGACAAGAATGTCAACATGACATTGTAGTTTACTACTCGGCCACCAGGTCCCGGATCGGGGCGAGGCGGGTGAGGGCGGCGATGTCACGGTGAGGGCGGTCCCAATCGGACCGGCGACCCTCGTGGGTCTCGCGGAGCGGCTCGGCCAGGGGGGCGAAGCGGGGGAGGGTGAGAAGGTGGCGCCACTGTCCCGAAGGAGGGGCCGAACTGGGGCTCGAGCGCGTGCTATCCGAGCGAGAGTCCTGAGCCCGGACGACCCACCACCCGCCCTACCGCGCCCGCTCTCCCGCCGCCACCCCCGCCTGCCACAGGGCGTCGCGCTCGGTGGGGGTGAGGCCGGCCTCGGTGAGGAGGGCGTCGGTGTGCTCGCCGTGGCGGGGAGGGAAGGGGAGGGTGCGGTCCGGGGGGAGGCCGGGGATCTCGACGGCGGGCGGGGGGAGGCGGACGGGCAGGCCGTCCGGGCGGTGGGTGCGGAGCAGGGCCCGGGACACCTCGGGGAGATCGGCGACGGCGTCGGCGGGGGTGATGGGGCTGGCGGGCACCTGGGCCGCTTCCAGCTCGGCCACCAGGACCCGGATCGGGGCGAGGCGGGTGATTGCGGCGATGTCGCGGTGCAGGCGGTCCCGGTCGGACTTGCGGCCCTCGTTGGTCTCGCGGACCGGCTCGGCCAGGGGGGCGAAGCGGGGGAGGGCGAGGAGGCGGCGCCACTGGGTGTCGTTGCCCACCGCCAGGTAGACGAAGCCGTCCGCCGCCGGGTAGACGTTCACCGGGACGAACTGGCGGTGGTCGGCGCCGTGGCGGGAGAGGGTGGCCGGGTCCTCGCCGAGGTCGGGCAAGGGCAGGGAGGTCTGGAGCCAGCTCGCCGCCGCCTGGGCCATGGACACCTCCACCACCCGGCCCCGGGAGCCCGGGGACTCCGCCTGGGCCAGCAGGGAGAGGCAGGTCTGGGCGAACACCTCGTCCCCCGCCTTGAGGTCGATGGTGGGGACGCCGGTGGGCAGGGGCGGGCCCCCCCGCTCCCCCGTCAGGTCCATGTAGCCCAGGCGGGCCTGGAGGACCGGGTCGTAGCCCGGGCGGTCCGGGGCGGCGGAGCCGTAGGCGGAGATCCCCACCCACGTCAGCTCGGGGCGGACGGCCTGGAGCTGCTCGGGGTGGATCCCCAGGCGGCGGTAGCGGGAGGGCAGGGTGTTGCAGCAGAAGACGTCGACGGGGAGCGCCCGCACCAGCCGGTGCAGGGCGTCCTGGCCCCGGGGATCCTGGAGGTCCAGGGCGATGGCCTCCTTGCCGACGTTGGGGGCGACGAAGTAGGCGCTCCGGTCCGGCCCGCCGACGGGGCCGCCGACGTAGCGGTTCGGATCCCCCGGCGTCCGCTCGCCGGGCCTCGGGACCCCCTCCACCCGGATCACCCGCCAGCCCAGGTGGACGAAGCGCAGGGTGGCATAGGTCAGGGAGAGGGCCTGCTCCAGGGAGAGGACCGTCCGGGGTCTAAGAGGGTGTTCCACTAAAGAAGGCTCCGAGGGCATCCCCGGAGCCTTCGGTGGACGCCGTCGCGAGCGGGCCGAGGGCCGTCGCGAGCCGGTTCCGCCGACCGAGGCCGGGGGGAAGGCGTACCGAGCGTACGACGACCCCCGGCCGACAGAGGCGGGAGCGGCGCAGCAGGCCACTCGGCACGCGCAGTAGGCGGACATTGGTGGGACACCCTCTCACTCCTCCCCCTCGCCCCGGGCCAGTTCCAGCGCCACCCGCTCCGGGCGCAGGGGCAGGGAGCGGAAGCGGCGGCCGGTCGCCTGGTACACCGCGTTCACCACCGCCGGGGCGATGCAGATCGCCGGGGCCTCGCCGATCCCCTTGGCCCCGAACGGGCCCTCGGGGTCCGCGGTCTCCACCCAGCGGACGTCGACCTCGGGCATCTCGGGGGCGGTGAACAGCTTGTTGACTCCCCGAGCGGTGCTTTCTGTCTCCACCCGGCTGAACGCTTACGAGCGGTTCAAGCTTCCTGCCGCAGAGACCCCTCCCCATGGCGTCTCTTTTTTAAATACCTAGTTGCGGATCTAGCGGTTGTTGGGTATGAATCGTTCGTCCCTCGCAACGAGGGGCGGCGACAGCGCCGCACGGAGGACCGACCGATGAACGAGAGCATGGCGATCGAGCAACTCCTGGCTGCCTGGCTGGGGGCGCACCTGAGGACGGCGTTCTGCGGTGCGCGGCTTCAGATGTACGCGGGCGGCAGTCGTGCTGACGGGTCGGACATCGACTCGTGGGCGTGCCGCCCGGCTCGTGGCGTCCTCGCCATCGGCGAGTGCAAGGTCCAGGGCCCCGCTCGTGCCGTCTACGCGCGCGAGCGCGGAGCCCGTCTGCTCGACCACGAGACCTACGAAGGTGCGATCGTGGATCGCGCGCAAAGCCTGTTCGCCGAAGGAAATCGGTGGCTGTCTGACTACCTGAGCCTCGGTGAGGAGGGGTCAGCGTGGGCGTCGCTGCGTCGGCTGGAACTCTGGTTCGTCGCCAACGTCCACTACGAGGATTCCGACGAACAGGTGAACCTACGCCTCACGCATGAGGTGCGCGAAGCCCTGATGGGCCACGTCCCTGAAGGCGTGGAGATCCTTGCGTTCGCGGTGACTACTGCCGGACTCATGCACGGCGTCCTCGAGGTAGTCAGGCGCGACATCGTCGATGAGGGCTACGGTCGCCGGTACTCCCACCACCAGCTGGACCTCTTCCGCGAGGTGGTCCGGTACCTGCACCCTGTGGTCAACGGAATGGGTCGCGGACGTGCTGATGAAGTTCGCCTGCGTGCCGCTCGCCCCCTGGGAGACAGGAGGACGCCTAACAGCACCGGCACGATATCGACGCCGGATGTGACTACGCTCGGAGCGACCACGGCGCTCCCATCTCGTGAGCGCGTGCTCGGCGTTATGGCCGCAATCTCCCGGGAACTTGAGGCGGTTCCCGATCCCGCGGCGAAGCTCGCCCGGGAATGGGGAAGCCGCATTCGCACCTGGTGGGTCGTGGACGCCTCGGGTGTCCGATGGCCGCTGAAGCCGATGTACGCCGAGGTGACCCACCGCCTTGGCCGCCCCGCCTGCAGGGCGTCGGCCAGCGAGGTCAACACGCTGGAGGCCCGCGACTGGTTCGGTCAACTAGGAGTTGAGGTGATCGGGCCCGCCTAGGCGGGCAACGACGGCGCCCAGTTGGGGTCCGCACTCAGGCCCTTCGGGCCCCGATGGCGTGGCGATCCTGAGCCGCAGGGCCGACCACCGGCATGGCGAGGGTGCGGTCGCCGCGGGGTTGGATGCGTGGTCAGCCACGGTCAGCGCCGACCACCGGGGAGGGCAGGACGAGCTGGCTTACACCCAGGCACGTGGCTAGAATGTACGCCCCCCACGAGTGGCGGTGCAGCGATTGAGCCGCAGGCCCATCAGGCCGCCCGACAGGGACGAATGACGAAGCCGGCCGTGTACCTGGAGACGAGCGTGATCAGCTATGCGACCTCGCGGCCCACTCGCGACCTCGTGGTCGCGGGGCATCAGCAGCTCACCCGCGAGTGGTTCGCCTTCCGCGCAGGGAGCTACGAACTGTTCATCTCGCAGGTCGTCGCCAGTGAGGCCACGGGTGGGGACGAGGCTGCGGCGCGGGAGAGAGAGGTCTTCTTGAAGGGCTTCGCGAGACTGGCCGTGACCGACGCCGCGGGTGAGCTCGCTGGGCTGCTCGTCGACCGCGGCGCGGTTCCTCGCAAGGCCGCGGTCGACGCTCTTCATATCGCCGTCGCGGCGGTCCACGCCGTGGACTTCCTCCTCACATGGAACTGCAAGCACATCGCGAACGCAGCGATGCGGCAATGGATCGAGACCGTATGCAGGGAGGCGGGCTATGTCCCTCCGGTCATCTGCACTCCCGAGGAACTGATGGATGAAGATCAGGACGAATGACGAGATCGTGGACGAGATCCGGCGGCGTCGTCATGAATATGCCGAGTCGCTGGGCTACGATCTGAAGCGCATCACGAGGGATCTGCAGCGGCAGGAGAGAGAGTCCGGCCTTCCAGCCGTGCGTCGCCCTGCCAAGCGCCAGGGAAGGGGGCTCGGCGGTCGGAAGCCCGACCACGAGAGCACGGGAAGGAGGTGATACGTCGGCGACCCGCGTGGGTGAGGAGACGTCGAGGGACTTCGAGCGGGGCAGGTCGGAGTGACGTGGCGGGAACAGTACAGTCGGGCGTCGACACCGCCCCGTCGTGCATCCCGGGCTCGATCCGTGGGGCGATGATCAGGGCGAGACCGATCCGCGGACGGGGATCCCGAGACCGGCGGTCGTGCGCCGGCTCGGGAAGGCGACATGCGCCAGGGGGGCCCAGGGCGGGGGGCGAGGAGAACGCCTGGGCACCGCGGAGATCGGTGCCCGCGATCTGGCCGGCCCTACCGCGTCCGCTCGCCCGCCGCGACCCCCGCCTGCCACAGGGCGTCGCGCTCGGTGGGGGTGAGGCCGGCCTCGGTGAGGAGGGCGTCGGTGTGCTCGCCGTGGCGGGGAGGGAAGGGGAGGGTGCGGTCCGGGGGGAGGCCGGGGACCTCGACGGCGGGCGGGGGGAGGCGGACGGGCAGGCCGTCCGGGCGGTGGGTGCGGAGCAGGGCCCGGGACACCTCGGGGAGATCGGCGACGGCGTCGGCGGGGGTGATGGGGCTGGCGGGCACCTGGGCCGCTTCCAGCTCGGCCACCAGGACCCGGATCGGGGCGAGGCGGGTGATTGCGGCGATGTCGCGGTGCAGGCGGTCCCGGTCGGACTTGCGGCCCTCGTTGGTCTCGCGGACCGGCTCGGCCAGGGGGGCGAAGCGGGGGAGGGCGAGGAGGCGGCGCCACTGGGTGTCGTTGCCCACCGCCAGGTAGACGAAGCCGTCCGCCGCCGGGTAGACGTTCACCGGGACGAACTGGCGGTGGTCGGCGCCGTGGCGGGAGAGGGTGGCCGGGTCCTCGCCGAGGTCGGGCAAGGGCAGGGAGGTCTGGAGCCAGCTCGCCGCCGCCTGGGCCATGGACACCTCCACCACCCGGCCCCGGGAGCCCGGGGACTCCGCCTGGGCCAGCAGGGAGAGGCAGGTCTGGGCGAACACCTCGTCCCCCGCCTTGAGGTCGATGGTGGGGACGCCGGTGGGCAGGGGCGGGCCCCCCCGCTCCCCCGTCAGGTCCATGTAGCCCAGGCGGGCCTGGAGGACCGGGTCGTAGCCCGGGCGGTCCGGGGCGGCGGAGCCGTAGGCGGAGATCCCCACCCACGTCAGCTCGGGGCGGACGGCCTGGAGCTGCTCGGGGTGGATCCCCAGGCGGCGGTAGCGGGAGGGCAGGGTGTTGCAGCAGAAGACGTCGACGGGGAGCGCCCGCACCAGCCGGTGCAGGGCGTCCTGGCCCCGGGGATCCTGGAGGTCCAGGGCGATGGCCTCCTTGCCGACGTTGGGGGCGACGAAGTAGGCGCTCCGGTCCGGCCCGCCGACGGGGCCGCCGACGTAGCGGTTCGGATCCCCCGGCGTCCGCTCGCCGGGCCTCGGGACCCCCTCCACCCGGATCACCCGCCAGCCCAGGTGGACGAAGCGCAGGGTGGCATAGGTCAGGGAGAGGGCCTGCTCCAGGGAGAGGACCGTCCGGGGTCTAAGAGGGTGTTCCACTAAAGAAGGCTCCGAGGGCATCCCCGGAGCCTTCGGTGGACGCCGTCGCGAGCGGGCCGAGGGCCGTCGCGAGCCGGTTCCGCCGACCGAGGCCGGGGGGAAGGCGTACCGAGCGTACGACGACCCCCGGCCGACAGAGGCGGGAGCGGCGCAGCAGGCCACTCGGCACGCGCAGTAGGCGGACATTGGTGGGACACCCTCTCACTCCTCCCCCTCGCCCCGGGCCAGCTCCAGCGCCACCCGCTCCGGGCGCAGGGGCAGGGAGCGGAAGCGGCGGCCGGTCGCCTGGTACACCGCGTTCACCACCGCCGGGGCGATGCAGATCGCCGGGGCCTCGCCGATCCCCTTGGCCCCGAACGGGCCGTCCGGGTCCGCGGTCTCCACCCAGCGGACGTCGACCTCGGGCATCTCGGGGGCGGTGAACAGCTTGTAGTCCCGGAAGGAGCCGTTCAGGACGCGCCCCTCCCGGATCACCAGGTCCTCGGTCATGGCGTAGCCCAGGCCCATGGCCACCCCGCCCTCCACCTGCCCCAGCGCCCCCAGCGGGTTGATCACCCTCCCGGCGTCGTGCACCGCGGTCACCCGGAGGGGGCGGATCACCCCGGTCTCGACGTCCACCTCCACCTCGACGACGTGGGTGGCGAAGGAGTACGTCGGGGACACGTTCCCCTTGAAGCCCGGGTCCTGCATCGCCGAGGGGGGCTCGTAGTAGGCGGTGGTGGTCACCACGTCGTAGCGGGTGGCGAAGTGGAGCTTGCGGACCACCCGACCCACGTCGGTGAGCACCTTTCCGTCCGAGGCGCGCACTACGTCCCCGTCGCGGATCTCCAGGTCGCCGGCCGGCACCCCGAGCTGCTCCGCCGCCGCGTCCAGCAGCTTGCGCCTCGCCTTGTTGGCCGCCATCCGCGCCGCGTTGCCGGCGATGAACGTCGTGCGGGAGGCGTGGACCCCGACGTCCCAGGGCTTCACCTGGGTGTCGCTGTTGACCACCGTGAACCGGTCCACCGGGATCCCAAGCTCCTCGGCGGCGATCTGGGCGAGCACCGTCTCCGAGCCCTGGCCGATCTCCGTGGCGCCGGTCACCAGGGTGACCGAGCCGAAGTCGTCCACCGTCAGCACCGTGCCGCAGCCGTCGGAGTGGTAGATCTTCGCTCCGCCCCCGGTGTGGACCATGGACGCCATGCCGATCCCCCGGCGCAGCGGCCCCTCGCCGGCCTGGGCGTAGGCCCGGCGCTTCTCCTCCCAACCCGAGGCGGCGGCGGCGGTGCGGAGGCACTCCGCCAGGCCGCAGCTCTGGAAGACCAGCCCCTGCCCGGTCACCTCCCCCGGGACCTGGGCGTTGCGCAGGCGCAGCTCCAGCGGGTCGATGCCGAGGGACTCGGCCAGCTCGTCGAGCTGCACCTCGATGGGGAAGGTCGCCTGGAGGTTCCCGTACCCCCGGAAGCTGCCGGCGTAGGGGTTGTGGGTGTAGACGACCTCGGCGTCGAAGGCGGCGTGGGGGACGCGATACAGCGACGAGAACGTCTGCATCATCACGAACGGGGTGGTCGCCCCCCACGAGGTGTGGGCGCCGTTGTCCAGCAGCAGCCGGGCCGTCCGGAAGGTCAGGGTCCCGTCCCGCCGCGCCCCGCTGCGGAGGTGGACGATCGCCGGCTGGCGGGTCGGCGAGTCCCGGAACTCCTCGCCGCGGTCGAAGAGGATCCGCACCGGCCGGCCCGTCGCCCGGGCGAGGAAGATCGCGATGGGCTCGTAGGGGTAGATGTCCAACTTGGAACCGAACCCGCCGCCGATGGCCGCCTGGATCACCCGGATGTGCTCGGGCGGCACCCCCACGATGCGAGACATGTCCCGGCGATACAGGAAGGGCACCTGGGTGACCGAGTGGAGCGTCAGCCGGCCGTCGGAGTCGAAGGCGGCGACGATCCCCGAGGTGCCCAGGCAGGCGTGGGTGACGTAGTGGAGGCGGTAGGTCCCCTCCACGACGGCGTCGCTCTCCGCCTCCCCCGCGGCGACGTCCCCATGGTCGTAGTGGTAGTTGAACGCGAGGTTGTCCTCCCGCTCGGGCCACACCCGGAGGGCCCCGGGCCGGGCGGCCTCCTCGGGGTCGAAGATCGCCGGCAGGGGCTCGTACTCCACCCGGATCCGGCGACACGCCTCCCGGGCGATCTCCTCGGTGTCCGCCGCCACCGCCGCCACCTCGTCCCGGATGCAGCGCACGAAGTCCGCCTTGAGGGCGGTGTTGTCCCGGCCGTGGCCGAAGGGCACCAGGGGGACGTCCGCGCCGGTGAGAACCGCCCGCACCCCGGGCAGGGACAGGGCCCGGGAGGTGTCCACGCGGACGATGCGGGCGTGGGGGACCTCGGCCCGCAGGACCGCTCCGTGGAGCATGCGGGGCAGGCCGATCTCGTGGATGTAGCGGATCCGGCCGGTGACCCGCTCCGGGGCGTCCAGCTTGGGGATGGGGGCGCCGACCGCCCCGCGGGGACGGGTGGACTCGCTCACGGGTTGGCCCTCCCGGCGGCGGCCGCGGCGCGGATGGCCTCGACGATCCGGCCGTATCCGGTGCAGCGGCACAGGTTCCCCTCGATCCCCCGGCGGGCCTCCTCCGGGGTGGGGTCCGGGTTGCGGGCGAGGAGCGCCGTCGCCTGGAGCACCATCCCCGGGGTGCAGAAGCCGCACTGCACCGCCCAGGCGTCGACGAAGGCCCGCTGCACCGGGGACAGCACTCCGTCCCGGGAGAGGCCCTCCACCGTCACCACCTCTCGCCCCGCGCAGGTCCACGCCAGGGTGAGACAGGCGTTGACGGCGAGGCCGTCCAGCAGCACCGTGCAGGCGCCGCACTCCCCCTCACGGCAGCCGGCCTTGGCCCCGGTGAGCCCGAGGGGGCCCCGAAGCACGTCCAGGAGGGTGTCGCCGGGGCGGGCGGGCGCGGTCACCCGCTCGCCGTTCACGACGAGGTCCAGGTCAGCGGTCGATGACATCGCGGATCACCCGTTGGGCGAGCACCCCGAGCAGGTGCAGGCGGTAGGCGGCGCTGGCGCGCACGTCGTCGATGGGGCGGGCGTCCCGGAGGACCGCCCGGGCGGCGGCGGCGACGGTGGCGGCGGTGGCCGGAGCCCCCTCCAGCACCGCCTCGGCGGCGGGGGAGCGCAGGGGCGTCGGGCCGACGGCGCCCAGGGCGATCCGGGCGTGCCGCAGGACGCCGTCCCTCAGCTCGGCCGAGGCGGCGACGGACACCACCGAGATGTCCATCGACGGCCGGGTCCCCCCCTTCTGGAACGAGGCCCGCCGCCCGCCCCGGAGGGGGACGCGCACCGCCGTCAGCAACTCCCCGGGCAGGCGCGCCGTCCGCCGCGGGCCGACGAAGAAGGCGTCCACCGGCACCCGCCGCTCGGCCTCGCCCCCCTCTCCGCCCGCCAGCACCACGACGGCGTCCAGGACCAGCAGGGGAGGGGCGAGGTCCGCGGCGGGGGAGGCGTGGCAGAGGTTCCCCCCCAGGGTGGCGGCGTTGCGGACCTGGGGTCCGGCGAAGCGGTCGGCGGCTTGGGCGAGCACGGGGGCGTGCTCCCGCACCAGCGGGTGCTCCCGCAGCGTGGCCACGGTGACCCCCGCCCCCATCACCAGGTCCCCGTCCTCCACCGCCACCGAGCGCAGCTCCGCCAGCCGGTGCAGCGACACCAGCGCCCCGGGCGGGCCGCCGTCCGGGGCGGCGGCGAGCTCCACCACGAGGTCGGTCCCCCCGGCGACGGGCCGGCCCCCGGCCGCCAGCAGGGCCAGGGCGTCGGCGAGGGAGGAGGGGGCGTGGAAGGCGGTCACGGGCATCGGCACTCCTCGGGCGGGGCGGCGGGGCCCCCGGCGGATCAGAAGCGGATCGGTTCCTTCCAGGTCCCGAGCACGTCCGCCAGCGCCCGGGTCACCTCTCCTACCGTCGCCAAGGCGCGCACCGCCTCGACGATGGCCGGCATCGCGTTGCGGCCCTCGCCGGCGTCCCGGCGCACCCGGGCGAGGGCGGCCTCGACGGCGACCCCGTCCCGGCGGCGGCGCACCTCCTCCAGGCGGGCGATCTGCCTTCCCACCGCCCCGGGGTCGTATCCGTGGACTTCCACCTCGGGCTCCTCCTCCTCCACCCGGTGGCAGTTCACCCCGACCTTCCGCACCGCGCCGGACTCGAGGTCCTGCTGCCGCCGCCACGCCTGGCGGGAGAGCTGGGACTGGACCTCGCCCTCGGCGATCAGGCGCTCGATCCCGCCCCGGGCGTCCACATCGTCCATGCAGGCGACGATGAGGCGCTCCATCTCGTGGGTCAGGGTCTCGACGTACCAGGAGCCCCCCAGGGGATCGACGGTGTCCGCGACCCCCATCTCCTCCAGGAGGACCTGCATCGTCCGCAGCGACAGGCGGGCGGCGCGCTCCGAGGGGATGGTGTAGGCCTCGTCGAAGGAGCACAGGGCCATCGTCTGGGTGCCGGAGAGGGCGCTGATCAGGGCGTAGTAGGCGCCCCGGACGATGTTGTTCTCGGGCTGCTCCACCGTCAGGCCGCCGCCTCCCCCCCCGGCGATCATCCGCAGCCAGCCCGACGCCGGATCCTTCGCCCCGTAGCGCTCCCGGACGATGCGGGCCCACAGGCGCCGCCCCGCCCGGAACTTGGCCACCTGTTCGAACAGGGAGCCGAACACGTTGAAGTTGAACGAGAGGCGGGAGGCGAACTCGTCGATGGGGACGCCCCGCTCCAGCACCCGGTCGATGTAGGCCCGGGCGATGCAGAAGGCGTAGGCGATCTCCTGCACCGGCGTCGCGCCCGTCTCTCGGATGTGGTAGCCGCACACGCTGACCGGGGAGTACCGGGGCAGGTGGCGGGCGCAGTACTCGACGACGTCGCAGACCAGCCGCACCGAGGGCTCCACCGGGAAGATCCAGGTGCCGCGGCCGATGAACTCCTTGAGGATGTCGTTCTGGAGGGTGCCCCGCAGCCGCGACAGGTCCCGCCCCTGGCGCTCCGCCACCACCTGGAACATCGCCAGGAGCACCGGCGCCGAGCCGTTCACCGTCAGCGACACCGAGACCTCGTCGAGGTCGATGCCGTCGAAGGCGATGGCCAGGTCATCCACCGTGTCCACCGCCATGCCCACCCGGCCGACCTCGGCGGCGGCCCGGGGGTCGTCGGAGTCGAGGCCGCACTGGGTGGGCAGGTCCAGGGCGACGTTCAGGGCGGTGTTCCCGTGCTGGAGCAGGTAGCGGAAGCGCTCCCGGGTCTCCTCGGCGGTGCCGAAGCCCGAGTACTGCCGGATGGTGAACGGCCGGCGCCGGTACATCTCCCGGTGGATCCCCCGGGTGAAGGGGTGCTCGCCGGGCTTGCCGATCCCGGTGCCGGTGTCGGCGGCCCGGACGTGCTCCTCGGTGTAGAAGGGCAGGACCTCGATCCCCGACTCCAGGACGAAGCGGCGGGGACGTTCCCGGGCCTCGCCGCCCGAGGCCGGGGTGGGTCCGGGCGCCGGGGCGGGGTCCTCGCCGGAGGGGGCCCTCTTGCGGGCGGCGGCCTCCACCCGCGGGGCCACCTGGGACAGCGGCGTGCCGGTGGGGAAGACGTCCGCCGCCCCCAGCTCCCGCAGCCGGGCGCGGTCCGCCTTGGGGAGAACGCCGCCCACCACCCAGGGCACGTCGTCGAGCCCCTCGTCCCGGAGCGCCGCCGCCAGGGCCTCCGCCAGGGGCAGGTGGGCCCCCGAGAGCACCGACAGGGCGATGCAGTCCACGTCCTCGTCCCGGGCCGTCGCCACGATCTCCGCCACCGACCGCCGCAGCCCGGTATAGATCACCTCGTGTCCGGCCTGCATCAGCGCCCGGCACACCACCCGGGCGCCGACGTCGTGGCCGTCCATCCCGGCCTTGGCCACCAGCACCCTGAGCCTCATCCCCGGGCCTCCAGGACCAGGACCGAGGCGATGGCCCCCGGTCCCCCGATGTTGTGGGCCAGCCCCCGCCTCGCCCCCTCGACCTGGCGGCGACCCGCCCGGCCCCGGAGCTGGGTGGTGACCTCGTGGACCATCCGCACCGCCGTCGCCCCGACGGGATGGCCGCAGGAGAGCAGCCCACCCGAGCCGTTGACGACCACGTCCCCGCCCCGATCGGTCGCGCCGCTCCACAGCAGCGAGGCCGCCTCCCCCTCGGCGCACAGGCCCAGGTCCTCGTAGGTGATCAGCTCGACGATGCTGAAGCAGTCGTGGACCTCGGCGAGGTCCAGGTCCTGCCGCGGATCGACGATCCCCGCCTGGGAGTAGGCCCGGGCGGCGGCGTCCCGCGTCGCCTGGAAGCCCAGGAAGGCGTGGCCCGGGTCGAAGAAGGGAAGGTCCCATCCGCTGGAGACCGACAGCCCGATCCCCGCCACGTCCACGGGGGCGGAGTACCGGCCGGCGTCCTCGGCCCGCACCAGCACCACCGCCGCCGCCCCGTCGGTGGTGGGGCAGGCGTCCAGCAGCCCGATGGGATCGGCGACCAGGGGGGCAGCCATCACCTCCTCCAGCGAAAGGGGCTTGCGGAAGTGGGCCAGGGGGTTGTCCACCGCCAGCCGGTGGTTCTTGACCGACACCTGGGCCAGGTCCCGGCGGGTCATCCCCCGCTCGTGGAAGTGGCGGCGGGCGTAGACCGCGAAGGTGCCCGCGGCGGTGAAGCCCTTCTGGCGGACGGGGTGGCCGTCGTGGAGCATCATCCCGACGATGGACTCCTGGGGCGGGCGGTCCCGGAGCTTCTCCACCCCCACCGCCAGGGCGACGTCGCAGGCCCCGGCGAGCAGGGCGTGGGCCGCCCCCCGGACCGCCTCGGCCCCGGTGGCGCAGTAGTTCGACACCCGGGTGATGGGGATCCCGAAGATCCCCGTCGCCTCGGCGAGGTCCATGCCGCTCCGGCCCTTCCAGACCCCGGCGTCGGGGAAGGCGGTGCCCAGCCAGGCGGCGTCCACCCGGCGGCGGTCCAGCCCGGCGTCGGCCAGCGCCTCCCCCACCGCCTCGGCCACGAGGTCCGAGTACCCGGCATCGAACCGCTCCCCGAAGCGGGTGCAGCCGACGCCGACGACGCTCACCCGGTCAGCGGGCATCGGCGCTCCCTCCCTCGCCGCCGGCCGAGGCCGGGCGGGCCTTCCAGGCGTATCCGGGCCGTCCGGCGATCTCGTGCAGCCGGCGAAGCACCAGCTCCACCCGGTCGCCGACCTCCGGCTCCCCCTCGGGATCGGCCAGCGGCACCGTCAGGCGGCCGCCGCCGTCCAGGTCCACCACCACCATGCCCCCCGGAGGCTCGGGGGTGGGGACGTAGTGCTCCCGGGTCCACGAGAAGACCGTCCCCGCCCGGGCGAGGGGCCTGTCGTCGGTGGCGCCGCCGCAGCGCTGGCACGCCCTCGGGGCGAGGGCGAAGGTCGCGTCGCAGGCGGCGCAGCGGGTCCCCACGAGGCGCCAGGTCGGGCCCCTCTCCCGCCAGTCGAGGACCTCGGAGCGGAACCCCAGCGGGTCCGCCGGCCGCCCGGCGACCTCCCCGGCGAGGTCCAGGGCCCGCACCACCGACTCCAGGGGCAGGGACCGGGCCAGGGCCCGGGCGGCGCCCGCGGGGGTCGGCCGGCGGCACTCCAGCAGGACCGCCTCCACCCCGTCCGCCGCCGCCAGCACCGCCAGCAGCGCCCCCGTTTCCAGGCGCTCGGCCGCCGCCGCCGCCATCAGCAGCGGGTGGGCGCAGCCGGTGTCCCCGGTCTTGGGGCTGACGTGGTCCCGGTAGTGGCGCCGGGGATCCAGGCCCGCCCTCGCCAGGGCCCGCACCCCGCTCCCCGGATCGGGAGCTTGAAGGGCGATCCCGGCCAGGCGCTCCCCATCGACGCCTTCCAGGAGGACGCCGAGCACCGCGTCCACCGCCTCGCCGTACAGGACGGTCCGCCCGAAGCGCAGATCGGCCCACTGCGCGTGCTTCTCCCCGGCGAGCCGCCAGGATGGGGCGAGGGGGGAGGCCCGCCCCGCCCGGCGCACCAGGGCCCAGCCGACCCCGTCCCCGGACTCGACGACGCAGGCCGCCGCCCCGGCCCCCACCAGGGGCTCCAGGTCCGATCCCGGCGCCGCCCGGCGGGTGTCGGCGGCGACCACCAGCACCGGCCCCACCGAGGGGGCGAGGTCGGCGGCGAGGGCGAGGGCGGTCAGCCCCCCGCGGCCCGAGTGGCCGAGGTCGACGGTGCGGACGGTCTCGGGGAGCCGGCACACCTCGGCCAGGAGCCCGGCCAGGGAGCCCTCCGCCAGGGAAGGGGTGGTGGTGGCCAGCAGCACAGCTCCCACCGCTGCCCTCCCGGAGGACGCCGTACCCGAGGCCGCTTCCCACCGGTCCAGGGCCCCCAGCGCCGCCTCCACCCCCAGGGTGAGGGAGTCCTCGTCGGGGCCGGGAACCGCCCGGACCCCGGGGGAAGGGGGGCGCCCCCAGGCCCGGGCGAGGACGCCGTTGTCCAGGCGTCGCCGGGGCACGGCGACTCCCCAGGCGGAGATCCCCACCGGCGCCGTGCTCACTGGCACACCTCCCGGGCGATGACCGAGCGCAGGACCTCGGAGGTGCCCCCGCCCACCAGGGTGAACCGCACGTCCCGGAGGTAACGCTGCACCGGGTACTCCATCGCGTAGCCGTAGGAGGCCAGCACCCGGAAGGCGCGGTCGGCGGCCCGGGTCGCGGCCTCGGTGGCGAAGAGCTTGGCCATCGCCGCCAGCCCCGGCGTGCCCCGCCCGGCGTCGGCGGTCCGGGCGGCGTGCCAGGTGAGCTGCCGGGCGGCCTCGATCTCCGTCGCCGCCTCCGCCAGGTGCTCCTGGACCGCCTGGTGCTGGGCGATGGGGCGGCCGAAGGCGATCCGCTGGCGGGCGTAGGCCACGGCGTCCTCCACCGCCGCCCGCCCCACCCCGAGGGAGAGGGCGGCGGTCATCAGGCGGATCTCGGTCAGCGTCCCCATCAGCTCCTTGCGCCCCCGGTCCCCGGGCACCAGGACCGCCCGGGCCCGGGCGCCTTCCAGGTGGACCTCGCTCGCGGGCGATCCCCGCACCCCGAGCTTCGGGATCGGCCTCCCGATCTCCAGGCCCGGCGCGTCCCGGTCCAGCAGGAAGCAGCCGAGGCCGTCCTCCCCCACCCGGGCGAAAACACTGAAGAAGTCGGCGACCTCGGCCGAGGTCACCCAGGTCTTCTCGCCGGTCAGCCGCCATTCCTCCCCGTCCCGCTCCGCCCGCGTCGTCATCGCCCCCAGGTCCGAACCCGCCCCGGGCTCGGTCATGCAGATCGCCCCGATCCGCTCCCCCCGCAGGGCGGGACGGAGATAGGCGTCCACCAGGGCCGGATCCCCCGCCCGGTGCAGGAAGCGGGTGCCCATCAGCGACTGCATGGCGCAGGCGGCGGCCAGCGAGAGCGAGCCCCAGGCCAGCTCTTCGACCGCCAGGCAGTAGGTCAGCCGGTCGCAGCCGCTCCCCCCGGCCTCCTCGGGGTAGCGCATGCCGAAGAAGCCCAGCTCCCCGGCAGCGCGGAACAGGTCCCGGGGGAAGACTCCCTCCTCATCGATCTCCCGGGCCCGGGGGCGGACCTCCTGGGCGGCGAAGCGCCGGAAGGCGTCCCGCACCGCGAGCCGCTCGGCGCCCAGATCGGCGCCCAGATCGGCGCCCGGATCGCCGCTCGGCCCGGCGCTCACCGGCCCTCCTCCCAGATCCGTCGGACGCAGGCCCGTCCGCCCTCGGGGATCGACTCCACGGTCTCGAAGCGGAGGCGGCAGCCCAGCGCCTCGTCCACCGCCGCGAGGCTGGCCTCCAGCCAGGCGTCGCAGCCCGGCCGGTCCTCGGCCAGCACCCCCTGGCGCCGGTGCCACTCCGCCCACGGGCAGCCCCGGTGGGTGACCCCCTCGGGGGTGGCCACCGCGTCCTCCCCCATCACCCGGGACACCGCGGCGATCCGCTCCGCCACCTGGGGAGCCAGGGGGGCGCTCCGGTCCAGCCCCTTGACCCAGGACCGGCCGGTGTCGCGGCCGACCTCCCGCCAGTAGGCCTTCACCAGCTCCAGGGGGTCGAGTCCCGGGGCGAGGGACAGCGCCGCCCGCCGCCACTCGAAGTGGGCCGCCCGGTGGATCGCCCACATCAGCTCCTGGTCGGACAGGGCCATCTTCAGCGCTCCTCCCCGGGGTCCGTCCCCGCCCGGAGGGCGCGGGTCGTCTCGTCGTCCACCCGAAACCCGCCCTCGATCAGGGCGACCCCGTAGTCCCTGCGGGCGGCCTCCCGGGACACCAGGCCGTCCCTCACCTCCCGGGCCACCACCTCCGCCGGGCGCAGCCGCGGATCTCCGTAGCCGCCGCCACCCCCCGCCTCCTGGAGGTAGACCGTCCCCGCGGGCACGTCGCCGACGATCACCTTGGACGGCAGCGCCGCCTCCGCGCCCCCGGGCGGCCGGAGCGCGATCCGGTTCAGGGTGCCGGGGCCGCCCCCGAACAGGCCGAACGCCGGCTCGACGTCCCCGTCCCCGAAGGTGACCAGCCGGGTCTTGTCCCCACCGATGACGAACGCGGTCTCCACCCCGATCCCCCCGCGCCAGCGGCCCGGGCCGGCGGAGTCCACGAGGTACTCGTGCCGCAGCAGGCGGTGGGGGGTCTGCTGCTCGAACATCTCGTAGTCCTGGTCGAGCACGCCCCCCGAGGCGTCGATCATGCCGATGTGGTCGTAGCCGTCGGTGCCCCGCATGGCCCCCGAGCCGCCTTTGAGCCCCATGAAGCCGATGTCGACGTACTTCTCGCCCTTGCGGGGGTCGATCCCCGTGGTCAGCGAGCACAGGAGCTGGTTCCAGCCCGCGGTCACCCGGTCCGGGATCGCGTCCGCCAGCGCGCGGATGATGGCGTCGGCGTTCGGCGGGCAGAGGTGGTTGCCGAAGGTCGTCGCCGCCGGGTAGGCGGCGTTGAGCAGGGTCCCCTCGGGGATCACGATCTCGATGGGCTCGATCATCCCCTCGTTGTGGGGGATCTCCGGGTCGACCATCTGCAGGAAGGTCAGGATCGTCGCCGACGCCGACGAGGTGTACGTGCCGTTGACGAACCCGTCGGTCTGGGGATCGGTGCCGGTGTAGTCGAACCGGATCCGGGAGCCGTCAACGGTGATGGTCACCCGGATCGTGTGGACCGATCCGGGGTTCCGCCCGTCGTAGTAGACCCGGGCCTCCCCCCGGTACACGCCGCCCGGGACGCGCCGGATCTCCTCCTCCATCATCCTCCGGGTCGCGTCGAACAGCGCCCTTTTGTTCACCTCGTAGGCCTCGCGCCCCGACCGGGCGAGGAGCTCCTGGATCCGGCGCTCCGCCAGCACGCAGGCCCCCATCTGGGCCTTGATGTCCTCGGCGACGGTGTCGAAGCGGATGTTGGCGAACACCAGGTCCCACACGTCCCGGCGCAGGCGTCCCCGCTCGCAGACCTTCACCGGGGGGATCCGGAGGGCCTCCTGCCACACCTCGGTCGCGTCGGGGTTGTAGCCCCCCGCCACCGCCCCGCCGATGTCCGCCTGGTGCCCCTTGGCGGCGGCGAAGGCGACGAGCCGGCCCTCGTGGAACACCGGGCGGAACACCGCGACGTCGTTGTTCTGGTTGCCCATGCTGAAGACGTCGTTGTGGAGGATCACGTCCCCCTCGTGCAGGTCGTCGCCGTAGTAGGCGAGGATATGCTTGCACACCGGCCCGAGGGAGAAGGAGAGGATCGGGAGGTTCTCCTTCTGCTCCAGCATCCGCCCCGCCTCGTCGTACAGGCCGGTCACGAAGTCCCGGGCCTCGCAGAGGATGGGCGAGCGGGTGGACCTCTCGATGGCGTGGCTCATCTCGTCGGTGATCGCCCGGTAGGCGTTGCGCAGCACCGCCACGGCGATGGGGTCCGCCTGGACGCTCACGACACACCTCCCCGGGGCGCATCGGCCCCGACTTCCTCCGGCCTCGAGGCGGCCTCCTCCCCCGCCCACGACGCCCGCAGCACCACGGCGCCGCGGCGGTCGACCTCGCCGGCGAAGTCCGGCGCCACGAACAGCGTGGTGGTCTCCCGGTCCACGAACGCCGGACCGGCGATCCGGTTGCCCGGCCGGAGCGACTCGCCCCGGTACACCGGCACGTCGGCGAAGCCGCCACCCCCGGGGAGCCACGCGCGGCGGTGACCGGCGAGGGCCGCTCCGGGATCGGGCCCCCCCGGGGGCAGGTCGGGCAGGGGTACCCGCGGCGTGCGGCCGACGGCGCGGGCCCGCAGGTTGATGATCTCCACGGGAGTGGCGGGCCTCCCCCCCTCGGCCCGCAAGTGGTAGCCGAAGAGGCGGTCATGCTCCTGGTGGAACCGCTCCAGGACGGCGGCGAGGTCCAGGGGATCCAGCAGCGCGGCGGGGACCTCCAGCCGCACCTCGTGGTACTGGCGCACGTAGCGCAGGTCCAGGACCGGGTGGACCTCCACCCGTTCCGGCGGGACGCCCTCCTCCGCCAAGCGGCGGCGGCCGGCGGCGGCCATCCCGCGCCAGGCCTCGGTCAGGGTGCCGTCCGAGAGCCGGTCCAGGCGCCCCACCAGCGAGCGGCAGTCCTCGTGCTCCAGGTCGGCCATCAGCATGCCCGCAGCGCAGAGGATCGAGCTGTCGGGGGGGACCACCAGGGTCGGGATCCGCAGCTCCCGGGCGATGGCGCAGGCGTGGAGCGGCCCGGCGCCTCCGGCGACCACCAACGGCAGGCCCCGGGGATCGTGGCCCTGGCGGACGGTGATCGCCCGGAGCCCGTGGGCCATGTTCCCGTCCACGACCCGGGCGATCCCCGCCGCGGCCTCCTCCAGCGAGAGGCCCAGGGGCTCGGCGACGGCGGCGCGCACCGCCCGGGCGGCGGCGGCCGGGTCCAAGGGGAGGCGTCCCCCGGCGAAGGTCTTGGGATCGAGGTAGCCCAGGACGAGGTCGGCGTCGGTGACCGTGGGCAACTCGCCGCCCCGGCCGTAGCAGGCGGGACCGGGATCCGCCCCGGCGCTCCGGGGCCCGACCCGCAGCATCCCCCCGGCGTCCAGCCAGGCGATGGAGCCGCCTCCGGCCCCGATGGTGTGGATCGCCAGCATGGGCACCGCGACCCGCAGGCGGGCGATCTCCCCGTCGGTCACCGTCGTCGCCTGGCCGCGGCGCACCAGGGAGGCGTCGAAGGAGGTGCCCCCCATGTCCATGACCAGGCAGTCGGTGTCCGGGACGTCCCCGGCCGCGGCGTAGGCGGCCCCCGCCCGGGGCCCCGCGGCGGGCCCGGAGAGCAGGGTCGTCACCGCCAGGTCCCGGGCCACCTCGGGGGTGACCAGGCCGCCATTGGACTGCATCACCAGCAGCACCCCCCGGAAGCCGAGACCCCGGAGGCGCTCCGCGAGGCGGCGCAGGTAGCGGTCCAGGATCGGGCCGACGTAGGCGTTGAGCACCGTCGTCGACACGCGCTCGTAGAAGCGGATCGCCGGCAGCACCCGGGTGGAGACGCTGACGTACGCCTCGGGCAGGGCGGCGCGGACCCGAGCGGCGGCGGCTTCTTCGTGGCTCGGATCGGCGAAGCTGTTCATGAAGCAGATCGCCACCGCCCGGACCGGCTCTCCGTCCCCGGGGCGGGCCAGGAGGCGGCAGGCGTCGTCGACCGCAGCGAGGTCCTGGGGCGCGATCTCGGCGCCCTGGGCGTCGAGGCGGCCGGGGACGCCGAGGCGGAGGTGGCGCGGCACCAGGGGCTCGACGTTGGTGAACCGGTTGTCGTACTGGGCCTCCCGGACGCCGCGGCGCATCTCCAGCGCGTCCCTCACGCCCTCGGTGGTCAGGAGGCCGCATTGGGCCCCCGACCGGGTCAGCACGGCGTTGGTGGCGACGGTGGTGCCGTGGACGATGGTCTCCACCCGGGGGAGGAAGGCCCCGAGGTCCGCCCCCCGGAGGGCGGCGGCGCGCTCCAGGCCGGCGACGAAGCCCCGGGAGGGGTCGTCGGGGGTGGAGAGGACCTTGAACGCCTGGGGCCGCGCGCCGTCCTCCCACACCAGGAAGTCCGTAAAGGTGCCGCCGATGTCCACCCCCACCCGCACGGTCCCCCCCGGGGCCCCGCCGCCGTCGCGGTCGTCAGAGGTCGTCACGGACGCGGTTCCACTCATCGGTCGACTCCCACTTGGGGCGCCGGGGCGGCGTCCCCTCTCGCAACCGCCCGCCACCCGAGGTCGAACGCCTCGGCCATCGCGGCCGGGAAGCTGGCCACCATCTCGCTCCGGATCGCCTCTCCGGGGAATGGCAGTACCCCCGCCGCCGCCGCCGCCCCCAGGACCACCGGCCCCGCCAGTCGGGCCCTGGGGGGCAGGTCCACGACCACCAGGCGCCCGACCCGGGCCCGCACCGCCGCCAGCAGGTCCTCCTCCGGCGGGGTGCCGGGCAGCCTCGGCCCCCGACCGGCGACGATCGCCAGGGCGGTGGGCGTACAGGCGTGGGCCGCCCGGGCGGCCTCCAGGGGGTCCAGGGCGAGCAGCAGGTCGGTCGTCCCCGGCGGGAACCACGGCGTGCGCGCGGCCCCGAGGACCACCGGGGACTGGACGCTCCCCCCCCGCTGGGCCATGCCGTGGACCTGGCCCACCACCGCCGGGCAGCCGGCGGCGAGGGCGGCGTCCCCGAGGACCCGGGCGGTGGTCAGCACCCCCTGGCCGCCGGCCCCCACCACGACGACGTGGAGCGGCGGACTCATCCGCCCACCCCCTGGGGCCCGAGCACCGGCAGCGAACGCCGATCGGGCTCGGGGATCAGCGCGCCGTGGGGGCAGATCGCCCCGCAGAGGCCGCAGCCGTTGCAGAGGTCCCGGTCCACCTCGATCGCCCCGTCGACCTCGGAGAGGGCCGGGCAGCCCAGCAGGTCCAGGCAGGCCGAGCAGGTGGCGCAGACCCCGCACGCCCGGCAGGTCGCCGCCGCCCGGGCGAGGGAGGGGGGCGGGACCGCGTCCCACGGCCCGGACGCCGCCGGTGCGGGGTGGGCCCTGCCGTCCCCCCCGAGGGCCCGGTCGATGGCCCGGGCGGCGGCGAGGCCCGAGGCCATCGCGTCCACCACCGTACGCCGGGCCCCGGCGACGTCTCCGGCCACCCACAGCCCCGGCACCCCCGGCACCGCGCCGTCGGGGCCGGCCCGTACCGTGCCGTCGTCGCTTACGGGGATTTGGGGAAATGCCGGATCGGCGGCGGTGGACCACCCGAGATCGGGTTCCTGGCCGATGGCGACCACCACCGCGTCGGCGGAGATCTCCACCGCCCGGGTGCCGGCCCCCGCATCCCCCGCGGGGCGGAAGGCGGCGAGCAGCGCCCCTCCCTGGACCTTGATCGACGTGGGATCCAGGCCGCCCAGGACCTCCGCCCCCTCGTCCCGCGCCAGCCGCGCCTGCTCCTCGCCGGCGGGGAGGCGGCCTGCGGGCTCCCGCGCCACTACCGTGACCCGGGAGGCCCCCTCCCGGAGGGCGGCCCGGGCGGCGTCGATGGCCACGTCGCCGCCGCCGACCACCACCACGCGGTCGCCCCGAGCCGGATAGGGCCGGCTGGGGGCTCTCCCGCCGGGGATCGGCCCCGCCCGGAGGTGGCGCAGCCAGGACAGCGCGTCCGTGACGCCCCGCAGCTCCGCCCCCGGGACGGCGAGGCGGCGCCCCCGGCCGGCGCCGGTGGCCACCAGCACCGCGTCGTGCCCGGCGAGCAGCGCGTCCAGGGGGAGGTCCCGGCCGACCGACCGGCCCCCGGCGAAGGTCACCCCCGCCGCGAGCACCCGGGCACAGTCCGCCTCGAACCGTCCCGCGGGCAGCCGCCACGCCGGGATCGCCTGGGACAGCATCCCCCCCGGGGCCGGGGCGCCGTCCAGGACGGTCGCCTCGTGGCCCTTCAGGGCGAGGTGCCGGGCGGCGGCCAGCCCCGCCGGTCCCGCGCCGACCACCGCCACCCTCCGACCCGTCGGGGCGGCCGCGGAGAAGGAGGGCTCGGGCCGCCCCTCGGCGACGTCCGCGAGCCATCCCTTGATCTCGTTGATCGGCACCGCCGGCCCACCCACTCCGCAGGCGTCCTCGCAGGGGCGGTGGCACACGCTGGCGCACACCGAGGGCAGGGCGTTGTCCCGCAGCACCAGGGCCCAGGCCCCCGCCGCGTCCCCGGTCGCCGCCCGGCTGACGTAGCCCTGGGCGCACATGCCGATGGGGCAGGCGGAGGTGCAGGGGGTGGCGTCCGCGGCCGGGGCGGCCAGGCGCGCCCCGACCCGGAGCCGCTGGTAGGCGCGCCCGGGGGTCAGGCCGCAGGCCGGCGCCGCCGAGCACCGGCGGCACCGCGACCGGTCGACCGCGTAGGGGCGGGCCCCCCGGGGTCCCGGGACCGAGGCGAAGTGCTTGCCCGCCACCGGGCACTCGTGCCGAGCCACCAGCACCCGCACGCCGGGCAGGCGCGCCAGCTCCTCCACCGCCCCGACCGCCGCCCCCCAGTCGAGGGGATCCACCACCCGCACCGGGTCGGCGCCCAGGTCCCGGCACAGGGCCTCGATGGAGGTCTCCGCCTTCCCTTCCCGCCACGAGGGGGGGCTGGCGGGGCTGGCCTGGAACCCCGTCATCGCGGTCACCCGGTTGTCCAGGACCACCACCAGCAGGTCCACCCCCGCCTGGACCGCGTCCAGGAGGGGCGGCATCCCCGAGTGGAAGAACGTCGAGTCCCCGACGAACGCCACCGCCGGCCGGTCCAGGAACGGGCTCGCCCCGGCCCCCTGGGCGATGCTCGATCCCATGCAAAGCAACACGTGGCCGACGTCGAGGGGCGCGGCGGCGCCCAGGGTGTAGCAGCCGATGTCGTTGAAGTACGCCGCCTTCTCACCGAACACCTGCTTGACGGCGGCGAACGTCGCCCGGTGCGGGCAGCCGGAGCACAGGACCGGTGGGCGGACCGGTAGGGGGGGTGCCGGGGGCGGATCCCGCGGCGGGGCGGCGCGGCCACCGACGAAGGCGTCCAGGGCTCGGGCGACGACCTCTGGACCGTAGCCGAATGGGCCGGGAAGGTCCCCGGTCGCCTTGCCCCGGATCTCCACGGCGATCCCCCGCCGCTGGGCGAGGGCCCGGAGGGCGTCCTCGACGAACGGGGTCAGCTCTTCCAGAACCAGGACCCGGCCGACCGACGACAGGAGGTCCAGGAGAGGTTCCTCGGGAAGGGGCCAGGGCATGCCCAGCTCCAGGAGCCGGACCGCGTCCCCCAGCCCGGATCCCTCGATCCGGTCCGCCACCAGCGCCGCGGGCGCGCCGGTGGCCACGATGCCGAGGCGGCCCCGCCCGGTCACCCTCACGAAGGACGACCCCTCGGCCCACCGGCGGGCCCGGTCCAGGCGTCCCTCCTGGAGCAGCCGCATCCGCCGGGCACGGGCCGGGATCGGTACGAACCGCTCCGGGTCGAGCAGCGCGGGCCGGAGGGTCGGACCCACCGGCAGGGGATCCCCGAGCACCACCGCCCGGCAGTGGGCGACGGCGGTGGTGATCCGCAGCAGCACGGGCAGGTCGCAGGCCTCGGACAGCGCGAACGCGTCCCGTGCCATCCGTCGGGCCTCGTCGGGGCTCGACGGATCGAGGACCGGCAGGCCGTTCATGCGCGCCAGGTGGCGCTGGTCCTGCTCGTTGGGGCTGGTGTGGAGGCCGGGGTCCCCCGCCGCCACCACAACCATCCCCGCGTTCACCCCGACGTAGCCGAGGGTGGCCAGGGGGTCCCCGGCGTAGGAGAGGCCGAGGTGCTTCATGCTCGCCAGGGATCGTGCCCCGGCGACCGAGGCGCCGTGGGCGGCCTCCAGGGCGACCTTCTCGTTCACCGAGTCGCGGAACACCACCCCCCGCAAGGGTGCGACCTGGCGGAGCGAGTCCCCGACCTCCGAGGCCGGGGTGCCCGGGTACCCGGCGGCGAAGCCGAGCCCCGCCTCCAGGGCGCCTCGGACCACCGCCTCGTTGCCCAGCAGCAGGGTCGCCACCCCCGGGGGTGCAAGGACGCGGTGCATCGGCAGGTCCCTCACGCCGCGTACCATCCCCTGCGTTCCGGGATCGAGGCCGGGGAACTGGAGAGCGCGGTTCCCGGCGGCATGAGCGGATCCCTTCGCCTACGACGCCACCCGGCCGGGTCCCAGGCCCGGTCTCAGTGGATCTGCGAGTCGGTTGAAGGTAGTATCCCGGACCGTCACGCCCAAGGGAAGCCCCGGAACGGCGACCAGCGCCGACGCCCGCGCGGCGGTCTCCCACCCCGGAGGAAACCGCATGGTCGTCCCGGCCTCCCCCGTCGCACGCGAGACCGGCGGCGACCCCGTGTTCGAGGTATCCCGCCGCGCGACAGCCCTCAGGGCCGCGCAGGGGGACGCGGCGGTGGTGGACGCATCCATCGGCCACCTGTTCCGGGACGACGGCACCCTCTGGACCCTCGGCGCGGTGGACGCGGCCCTCCACCGGCTCCCCGCCCGCGACATCAGCGCCTACGCCCCGTTCCTCGGCACCGAGGGCTTCCGCCGGGCTGTGGCCGAGTTCCTCCCTCCCCCGCCGGGCGCCGTGCAGACGGTGATCGCCACCCCCGGCGCGGCGGGGGCGATCTACCTGGCGCTGGCCTGCAACACCCGCCCGGGGGACGCGGTGCTGGTGCCGACCCCTTGCTGGCCGGCCTACGCGACGATCCTCCGGCAGCATGGTCGCCGCCTGGCGAGCTGCCCGTTGCTGGGGGCGGACGACCGCCTGGACGCCGGCGCGCTCGGCTCCGGCATGGAGGAGTTGCGCCGCGCCCAGGGGCGGGTGACGGCGGTGCTGAACACCCCCGCCCACAACCCCACCGGACACAGCCTGGACGACCGCGAGTGGGAGGATCTCCGGGGTCTGCTCCTCGCGGTGGGGGCCCCGGGCGACCCGGTGACGCTGCTGGTGGACGTCTCCTACCTGGAGTTCGCCGGGGACGCCGACCGGGAGCGGCGTTTCCGGGAGCGCTTGGAGGGGCTTCCGGGGAACGTCGTCATCGCGGTGGCCTGGAGCGCCTCGAAGGGCTTCACCCTCTACGGCTGGAGGGTCGGGGCCCTGGTCCTCGCCCATCCGGACCCGGGCGTGGTGGCGGGCCTGGAAGAGGCGGCGGCGTCGACGGTGAGGGGCACCTGGGGGAACCCGCCCCGTCCGGGGATGGCCCTCGTCGAGGCGCTGCACTTCGATCCCGCCTTGCGTGCCGCGGCGGTCACCGAGAGGGGGGAGATGCGCGGCGCCCTCGCCCAGCGCGCCGCCGTCCTCACGTCCGGTGCGGACCTGCCCACACTCGGGCGCCCCGAGGGCTTCTTCGCCGTGGTCCGTCACCCCGATCCCCGGCGGGCCGCGGAGGCGCTGGAGGAGAAGGGGGTGTTCGTGGTCCCCATGGACGGTGGCCTCCGGGTGGCCCTCGCCGGCGTGCCGTCACCCAAGGTGGGCCGGTTGGCGGCGGCGATCGCGGACGTGATCCGGCCCCGTCGAGGGGATCCCTGACTCCCGCGACGTCGCAACTCCCGAGCCGCCATCGCGTCTTCCCGCGGGGGGCCGGGGGCGCTAGGGTGGGCCATGAACCTGGGCTCGACGGTCAACGTGAAGACCCTGCGGGCGGTGGTGGGCGCGGCGCGGGCGGCCGGCCTGGACGTCCCGGACCTGCTGCGGCGATGGGAGATCCCCCGGTCGTCGCTGGAGGATCCCGACTTCCGGTTCCCCCATCGCCGCTGGGTCGGTCTCTGGCAGGAGGTGGAGGAGCTCAGCGGGGATCCCGCCGTCGGCCTCCACGCCGCCGAGCGCCTCCCCGCGGAGCACTTCGACCTGGTGGACTACTTGATGGCGTCCAGCCCGGACCTGCGGACCGGGTTGAGGCGCTTCGAGCGCTACTTCGCCATCATCAGCACGGGCGTGACGCATCCCCTCCGGGAGGCGGGCGAGCTGGCCTACCTCGAGAGGCGCTACGCGCCGGACTCGGTCACCCGGATCCCGCATCCGGCGGAGTTCGCCTTCGCATGCGTGGTGCTCCGGAGTCGGCCCGTCTCGGAGTTGGACTGGCGGCCCCACTCCGTGAGGTTCGCCCACCCCGCCCCCCCCAGCGCCGGGGAGCACCGCCGGATCTTCCAGTGCCCCGTAACCTTCGACGCCGAGGTGAGCGCCATCGTGTTCGACCGGCGGACGCTGGCGATCCCCATGAAGGCCCCGCGGCCCGAGCTGTGCCGGCTCCTGGAGGCCCACGGTGAGGAGCAGTTGAGGCGGCTGCCCACCGAGGGGGGCCTCCTCGACCTCGCGCGGCGCGCCCTCCTGGAGGAGCTGCGGGGCGGCAACCCCGAGCTGAACCACGTCGCTCGCAAGCTGGGCATGAGCGGGCGCACCCTCCAGCGGCGCCTCGGGGAGCTCGGCACCTCCCATCACGCACTCCTGGACGAGGTCCGCAGAGACCTTGCGATGGCCTACCTGAAGGACGCCTCCCTGGCCGTCTCGGAGGTGACCTTCCTCCTGGGGTTCTCGGAGGTCAGCAACTTCTACAGGGCCTTCCGGCGATGGACCGGGAGCACGCCCCTGGAGTTCCGCCGCGCCGCGGCCTGAACCTGGCGCCCCTCGACAAGCATGTGTCGCGCGGGGCCAATGCCCCGGAGGACGGACGGAAGCACGATCCCCTCGAAAGGTCGCTCGCTTCAGCGAGCCCAGGGGATCGACCATGGAAAACCGGATCGTCGTCTTCATCACGCTTCTGGGAGCGGCGCTGCTGCTGGGACCGGTCGCCGCCCTCGGCCAGGAGGCCGAGGCCACCGCACCGGCCGCCACTTCGGTGCCCGTCAACGTCGGACTCCTTCCCTACGTGGACGTCAACTCCCACTTCGTCCGACCCCGGAACCACGTCTCCATCGACGGGATCGTCGGGGTCGCCTGGGACCTCGACGGAGTGGCGATCGCGGGCACGTCGGGCTTCGTCAAGGGCCGGGCGCGGGGCCTGCAGATCGCGGGGGTGACCGGCTACGTCGGCGGCGACCTCACGGGCGTCCAGATCGGAGGGATCCTCAGCGCGACCCGCGGCGCGGTCACCGGCGTCCAGGTGGCAGGCGCCGTGAACCGCGCGGAGTCGCTGGACGGCGCCCAGATCGGGCTCGTCAACGTGGGCGGCAAGGTCCGGGGACTCCAGATCGGGCTGGTCAACGTCGCGGAGGAGGCGGACGGCGCGACCATCGGGCTCGTGAACATCGTCCGCCGGGGCGGCCGGCGGGAGATCGAGGTCTCCACCAGCAACGTGGCGGTGGTGTCCGTGGGGCTGCGGACGGGTACGAAGCACGTTTACTCGCTCCTCGGTATCGGCCTCCATCCGTCCGGCGGACAGGTCGCCTGGATGCCGACGGTGGGGATCGGTACGTCGATCCCCTTGGGGGGGCGCGGTTTCTTCAACATCGAGGTGCAGACGAGCGCCGTGAACAGCGGAGCCGAGTTCGACATCCGCACCGTCCTCACCCAGCTCCGCCTGGCCGGTGGAGGGAGGCCGACGGACCACCTCGAGGTCTTCGCGGGGCCCGTCCTCTACGCCCTCCGGAGCCGGAGCGGCAAGACGCTCTCCGATGTCAGCTACCTCCCGACCCTGGTCACCTTCGACAAGGGCCGCGTGCCGGTGGGCCTCGGCCTCGGCTTCGTGGTCGGTCTGCGCGCGTTCTAGCCGGGCCCCCCGCGGCTCGGGCTCGGCGCGCGGGGGGACGGGGCGTCGGGTCGCGCCGGTTTCTGGCATGATCCCGCCGAACCGCCCGATTGGGGAGTACCCATGCAGTACCCGGTCCTGGTCGCGGGAGCCCTGCTCCTCGCCGCATGCACCGCGGGGACGCCCCCAGGCGACACGACCCCGGCGGACGACGACACGACGCCTGCCGACGACGACACGACGCCTGCCGACGACGACACGACGCCTGCCGACGACGACACGACGTCTTCCGACGACGACACGACGCCTGCCGACGACGACACGACGCCTGCCGACGACGACACGATGCCCGCCGACGACGACACCTCCGGGGGCGACCCCCCTCCCGACTACCGGTCGGCGGGGCCGCTCCCGGTGGTGGAGTCCACGGGGTCCCACACGACGGCTGCGGGCTGCGTCCTTCCCTACAGTCGCCACGCCCCCGCGGGAGAGGAACCCGGCGGACTGGTGGTCCTTGCCCACGGGCTGGAGCGGGAGGGCGAGCAGATGGATGACTGGGCCGCGCACATGGCATCGTGGGGCCTGGACGTGGTGACCCCGACCCAGTGCCACATCGGCGTCCTCGACCTGGACCAGGAGCAGAACGCCTTCGACCTGATCGAGCTCGCCGCGGCCCTGGGGGCGGGCACGGTGTACTACGCCGGCCATTCCGCGGGTGGCCTGGCCGCCTTCGTGGCGGCGGCCCACGACCCCGCCGCCGCGGCGATGCTCGGCCTGGACCCGACGGAGTGGCTCGGGATCGGCGCGGGAGTCGCGGGGAGTGTCGATGTGCCCGCCTACGGGATCGTCGGCGATCCCGGCGCCTGCAACCTCTTCAACAACTTCCTGGCCCTGTACGGCTCGGTCCCCGGGGCGCGGGTGGTCCGCCTGACGGAGGCGGACCACTGCGACTTCGAGCGCCCCACGGACTGGGTGTGCACGGTCCCCTGCGGCACGAGCCCCAACGACCACTTCAGTGACGCGGAGATCCAGCGGACCTTGATGGGGCTCGCCACCTCCTTCCTGGTGTGGCAGGCGGGTGTGGACCCGTCCGGTCCCGAGTGGTGGGAGGCGGGCGGCTTCTACTACGACGCCCTCTCCGCCGCGGGGGCGATCTCCGAACCCTGACGGCGAGCCCGGCCGGATCGCATCGTCATGGGAAGGAGCGAGCGAGGCGGATCCCCACGGTAGCCATGCGGTTGTCGGGGACGCTGGCGAACCGGTGCGCCGCGCGGGACAGGCGCGACGCGCTGCTCCAGCCTCCCCCCCGGAATGCGCGGTAGGAGCCCGCTTCGCGCCAGGCGTCGTCCCCGGTCCACCGGATGGTGGCCGCCTCGCCGTCCCGGAGGGGATCGGCCGTCACCCAGGCGTCGGCGCACCAGTCCCGGGAGTTGCCGGCACAGCCCCGGACCCCGTATGGGCTCTCATCGACGGGGAACGACGAGACGGGCGCGAGCAGCGGGCGGCCGGCGTGGCTGTCGCGGCAGCAGCATCGACTCGCGTCGACGCCGTCCCCCCACGGGAACCAGCGGCCGTCTACGCCCCGCGCCGCCTTCTCGCGCTCCCACTCCCCAGGCAGGCGCCAGGGTTGGCCGGATCGGCAAGCCTCGCCCCGCGCGAACTCCACGGCGTCGGCCCAGCCCACCCTCACCACCGGCCAGTCCGGCCGCCACACGTCACCCTCGGAGTCGGGGCGTAGCAGGAACCGGCCCTGGGGGTCCCGCCCGTATATCGGCGATCCGGATCGCCCCATGGTCCCCCCCTGCTCGCGGGGGCACCTTCGGGCCGCCTCGTCCTCGCGTCCTTCCCCCACCAGCGAGTCGAGCCAGGCGATGTACCCCTCGTTGGTCACCGGGTATCGCCGCAGGACGAAGGCGTCCAGCCAGACCCGCGCGCGGGGGCCACACCGCGCCGCCATGGGATCGCCCCCGGCGGCGAACCACCCCGCCGGCACGTATACGTCGTCGGGGCCGAGCTGACCCGGCCCCGGCAGGAGCACGGGCAGCGGGCCGCCGCCCCCTGGCGGCACGCCGTCCCAGTGGTGCCCCCGGGGGAGGTGGACGGGGTACCGGACCGGCGGGCGACCCTCGGCGCGCAGGACCAGCAGCCAGGAGCCCATGGGCAGCGGCACGTGGTCCAGCGGGGTGATTCCCAAGTCCCCGTAGGGCTGGAGCACGAGTCGCCCGTCGTCGTCCACGTATCGGTACGCCTCGACGCTCGCCCCGGGAGGATCGGTGAGCAGGGTCACCGCGCCGTCGCCGGCGAGGAGGGGGCCATGCCGGGGCCCCCCCCAGGCACGCAGCAGCATCTCGAACCCCCGCGAGGCCGCCCGGTCCCGGCGGGCCTCCGCCTCCTCCAGTCGCCGGGCGTAGAGGTCTGCGAGGGTCTCCCGCGCCTCGCCGTGCTCGGGGACCAGGCGGAGGGCGGCGTGGAACCGCTCCACGGCCTCGGTCTCCAGCGCATCCGCCTCGATGCGGGCGTCTTCGGACACCCGGAGCTTCGCCCGGGCGGCGCGCTTCTCCCCCTCGGGCCTCCACTCGGGGATCGCCCGCAAGGCCTCCTCCGCCTCCCGCGCCCTCGCCTCCCCCTGGCGGCGCAGGGTCTCCGCGCGGACTAGGCCCGCCTTCCCCTCCACGACGGATGCGTGGGCTTGCTCGGAGCGCCGCGTCCCGTCGAGGTACGCGGAGACCGACCGGGCGAGCGCCCCGGCGTGGGGAAAACGTTCCGCTGGGGCCGGGGCCATCGCCCGAAGGCAGATCTCCGCGATCTCGTCCTCCACGCCTGCCCCCGGGGCGTGCGCCCGCGGGTCCGGAGGCGGCTCCCGGGCGGCGCGGAACATCAGCACGTAGGGGTCATCGGCCTCGAACGCCCTGCGGCACGCGAGGATCTCGAACAGGAGGGCGCCGAGGCTCCACACGTCGCTGGGAGCGCCGACCTCCTCCGCCCGGCTCCACGCCTGCTCGGGGCTCATGTAGCCCGGCGTCCCCAGGGTCGCGCCCGCGGCCGTGAGACCCGCGCCACCAGCCCAGGGGGACGTCGCCGGGGCGGCGCCGGGGGCGCTGGGTTCCACACCGGACGCACGGGCCACGCCCCAGTCCATGACGAAGACCTCGCCGTAGGGGCCGATCATCACGTTCTCGGGCTTGAGGTCCCGGTGGACGACCCCGCGGTCGTGGGCGAACGCCACCGCCTGGCACACCTGAACGAAGAGGGTCAGGAGCCGGTGGCGGCCGAACTCCTCCCGGGCGCGGGGATCCCCCGAGGCGACGGCGGCCAGGATCCCCCGGAGGGTCCGACCGCCGATCCGCTTCATGACGAAGTAGACCCGGCCATCCGGCGACACCCCCATCTCGTGCACGGGGCAGATCCCCGGATGGTCGAGGCGCGCCGTCAGCCGGGCCTCGGCCACGAAGCGGGCGAGGCGCTCCCCGCTCTCGTCGGGGGAGGCGAGGGGTACCTTCAGCGCGACGTGCCGCGCCAGGTCCGGATCCCACGCCTCGATGACCCTGCCCATCCCGCCTCGGCCCAGTTCCCGGATGGGCGTGAACCTCCCGAATTCACCCTCCGAGGGGGTGGCGTCGGGGGCCGCATCGGGCGGAGGGACCGGTGGGACCGAGGGGGGAGTTCGAGATGCCATCGCCCGGAGGGGGGTGCGGGAGGCATCGATTATCGCCCCGGCTGGCGGAACCGCGCCAGCTCCGATGGAGATCGTCGAGGGTGCCTGCACCGCAGAGCCGGTCGCCGGCCCATCGCTCCCGGGGCATGGGTCGCCCCGGGGCGGGCCCTCGCCAGCCCGGCCCGCGAGACCCCTAGAGGGATCCGCCGACCTCAGGAGGCGGGAGGAGCCCCTGCCCGGGACGCACCCGCGGTGGGGGCCTCTCGCACCTTCTTCATCTCTTCGCCACAGCACAGGTGGGAGTGCTTGCCGGGCACCGGGGGGCACTCGCACGCCTTCACGATCTCGATCTCGGCGCCGCAGTGCTCGCAGGCGTAACGCTCCCCCTTCTGGGTCTGCATGGGCGGATCTCCTTCGGTCGTCGCCGCGCCGGCCGCGGCCCGGGTTCGGCGGCCAATATGCCGGCGCGGTGCCCCGGGGCAAGGTGCCGCCGGGTGACGCGGACTCAGCAGACGGCGCTCATTGGCGTCCCCGCGCACGGCGGACGGCGGTCCAGAGCAGGACCGCCACACCCAGGCCTGCCAGCGCCCAGGGGCTCTGCTCGGGGGAGAGTCCGGGCAGGACGAGCTTCGACCCGCCCGATCCGCGATTGTAGATCCACACCGCGGCGGCGCCGGCGATCAGGAGGAGGGCCTGGAGCATGGGACTTCCCCCCCAATTCCCCGGGGAACGGGCGTCGGCGAGCAGGAAGTGAGGACCGCCTGCCCGTCAACGGGGGAAGCCGGGATCGGCCAGAGGGCGAGGGTGGCCCCCGCCGCCACGGCTGCCCGTGGGACGATCAACGACGGGATGGGGAGATGGCGGAGGAATCCACCAGGAGGGAGCGCGGGAGCGCCGGCCGTTCGTGCCCGGCGCTCCCGCTTCCATCTCTGGCGGATCAGTGCCCCGCGGCGTCGGCGGCGGGAGCGGCGGCCGCGTCGGCGGCCGGAGGGGCGGCGGGCGGCGCGGCGGCGTCCGTGGGCGCGGCGGCGTCACCCGTGGGGGCGGCGCCATCCGGCGAGGCCGAGGTCGCACCCTCGACAGGCGCGGCGGGCGGCGCGGCGGGCTCGGGCTCCGCGGCGGGCGGAGCCGGCTCGCTGGGGGCGGCAGTCTCGGTGGAGGCCCCACCGGAGCAGCCGAGGAACATGATGCCGAGGACGGCGACGGGAACGAACGAGAGGTAATTCCGCATGACTCCTCCTCCGGGGGGGGCTTGATTCTCACCCGAAGCTCGGGCGCATCATAGGACAAGCTCGATAAGATTGACAATCGCCGGAATGCGCAATTTTACGGAATTGTGCGCGGGGTGGGGAAGATCGGCGACGGCGTGGCGCCCGCCCGCCGCCATGGTCCGCCCACACCGCCGCCCACCCCGAGCGAACCCGGGACGGCGTGTCCGATCCCGGTGCCCGGGGTTGGCGGCACGCCGCGCGCGATCTCAGTCCCGGTTGCCGGCGGCCCAGGCCAGCAGGACCTTCGCCACCGCGGGCCGGCTGAACTCCTCGGGGAGGGTCTGCCCGTTCCGGAGCATCTCGCGCACCTTGGTGCCCGAGAGGAAGACCCTGTCCTCCGGGCCCGAAGGACTGGTCTTCGTGCTCGCCATCGCGCCGGTGCGACGGCACCAGAAGGTGTTCTCGAACTTCAGGATCTGGACGCCGAGCCGGGCCATGTCGACCTGGTCGAAGATCGCCTGGGCGTCGTAGGTGCCGTAATAGCTCCCCACCCCAGCGTGGTCGCGTCCCACGATGAAGTGTGTGCAGCCGTAGTTCTTCCGCATGATGCAGTGGTGGATCGCCTCGCGGGGGCCCGCGTAGCGCATCGCCGCCGGGAGGACCGACAGCACCACCCGGTCCTTGGGGTAGTAGCCCTCGATGAGGGCCTCGTAGCACCGCATGCGGACGGGCGCGGGGATGTCGTCGGACTTGGTCTCGCCCACCAGGGGGTGGATGAGCAGCCCGTCGACGATCTCCAGCGCCACCTTCGTGAGGTACTCGTGGGCCCGGTGGATCGGGTTGCGGGTCTGGAACGCGACGATGGACCGCCAGCCGCGCTCGGCGAAGAGGGCGCGGGTCTGGGCGGGGGTCAGGTTCCGATCGGGGAACTCGACGTCGAAGGCGTCCGCGAGGCAGAGCACGGGGCCACCGACCAGCACGTCGCCGGCCTCGTTGACCTTGGCGACGCCGGGGTGGGCGCCGTCCTCGGTCCGATAGACCTGCCGGGCCTCCCGGGCCTTGTCGTATCCGAACTTCTCCTCGACGATCATCACCCCGAGGGTCCTGCCGGACTCGTCCTTCAGCGCCACCTCCTCGCCCAGGCCGATCCCCGCGGCGTCCTGCGTGGAGATCGATGCGGTGATGGGCACGGACCAGGGGAGCCCGTTCGTCAGGGTCATCTGGTCCACGACCGCGAGGTAGTCCCCCGAACCCATGAAGCCCGTCAACGGGCTCAGGCCGCCGATGGCGATGAGATAGAGGTCGGAGACCTCACGGGGGCGCAGTCGGATCTCCTTGAGGCTCGGGGCGCGGGCGCGGACGGACTCGGCCTCCTCGCCGCGGACCATCCGGTCGACGAGGACACCACCGTGGGGCTCGATCATGACGCTTGCTCCTGGCGACACGCGGGGTCGCGGAACGGCGGGGGAGGGGGGCGTCGGCGGGCGCAGGTCACTCCGGCGAACCCGCCGCCAGCGCCCGCGCCAACCCCCAAGGAAGACGGGGCCTTATAGGAGGGGCCGAGCGAGGGTGTCAAGCGTCCCCCCGCCCCGGCAGGGAGTCGGTAGCCTCGTCCACCCTCGCCCCCCGCCGGCCCGCCCCGAGCCTTGGGGCCCCTTTCACAACCCCGCACCTGCTGCGGCGAACGATGCGGGGCGGCTGCGGCGTCGCTGCACCCCACTTCTCCTGCGACGTACTGTCCAGTACGCCTCGGAGAAGCGGGGCCCCGCTCTTTGCATCCACCTCCGCCTCGATCGCCTCGCGACGGTACCAGGTTGTCAAAGGGGCCCTCAGAACGGCAGGTCGTCGAGGGCCGCTCCCTGCGCCCCCCTTCGCTCGGCAGGACGGCCGCCGCGGTCCCGTCGCCCCCCCTCCTCGGCGGTGGGGCCGTCCGCCCGAGGTCCCGACGGAAGGAAGGTCACGTCCTGCGCCACGATCTCCGTCGTGTGCCGGGGGTTTCCGTCCTTGTCCTTCCACTCCCTGCTCCGCAGGCGTCCCTCCAGGTAGACCGAGCGGCCCTTCTGGAGGTAACGCCCGCAGTTCTCGGCGAGGGACCCGAAGGCCACGATCCGGTGCCACTCCGTCTCCTCGACGTGCCCGTTGCCGTCGTCGGACTTGACTCGGCGGTTCGTGGCGACGGTGAAGGTCGCCACGGCGGTGCCCGATGTCGTGGAGCGGACCTCGGGGTCCCTCCCCAGCGTTCCCACGATCACGGCGCGGTTGACTCCCAGCATCTTCTCGACTCCTTGGTTCGCCCCACTCCGGGGTGGCGGAGGGGAGAGCACGGCCCGTGCCGACCGCCAAACCCTTGGAATCACTGGAATCGCGGCCGGGACTGACCGACGGCGGGCGTCCGATCCTCGGACGCCGGCGACCGATTTCCGGACGCCGTCGGACTCCCGTATGCCCATCGTGTGGGTTTCCTTGTTCGCCCGCGCGCGAGCGTGTATAACCCGCACCCATGCGGAGCCCGCGGCACATCGCCATCGAGGGCGTGATCGGCGTCGGCAAGAGCACGCTCACCCGCCTCGTCGCCGAACGCCTCGGTGCTCGCGCGATCTTCGAGCCCGTGGTCGAGAACCCCTTCCTCGCCCGCTTCTACCAGGACCGTCCCCGCTACGCGTTCCAGACCCAGCTATTCTTCCTCCTCACGCGGTTCCAGCAGCAACTGGAGCTCCGCCAGGGCGACCTCTTCACGCCGAGCGTCGTCTGCGACTACCTCTTCGCCAAGGACCGGATCTTCGCGCGGCTGAACCTGGCCGAGGACGAGATCGCGCTGTACGAGCAGGTCTACCGCCTGCTCGACGGGCGGCTCCCCCGGCCGGACCTCGTCGTGTACCTCCAGGCGCCCACCGAGGTACTCCAGGAGCGCATCCGCCGGCGGGGTCTCTCCTTCGAGCAGGAGATCCCCCGGGAGTACCTCGATGAGCTCTCCGATCTGTACAACGACTTCTTCTCTTCCTATGATGAGAGTCCTCTCCTCGTGGTGCACACGGCCGAACTGAACCTCGTCCACCACGAGCCGGATCGCGAGTACGTCCTCCAGGCGATCCGGGAGATCAGGGGCGGCACCCGCCACCTCGTGCCGCTGGGATCCCGCTCGCGGGACCCGGACGGAGTCGGTTGATCTCGATGGGGATCGCGGGAGGGGCCCAGCCCCGCGACGGAGGCACGTCGACGGGCAGGCGCGACCGCGACGGCGGGGTCGCCGCCCGATCGGAGGGTTCCCATGTCCCAGCCTGAGAAGGTCTCGGTCCTGACGCTGCGCCGCATGAAGGCGGAGCAGCGCAAGATCACCATGATCACCTGCTACGACGCGACCTTCGCGCGCCTGGTGGACGCGACGGGGATCGACGTCGTGCTCGTCGGGGACTCGGTCGGGATGGTGGTTCAGGGCCACCCCAACACCCTGCCCGTGACCGTCGATCAGATGATCTACCACGGCCAGGCGGTCGCCCGGGGAATGAAGCGGGCCCACGTCGTCGTGGACATGCCCTTCATGAGCTACCACGTCTCCGTCCAGCAGGCCGTCGAGACGGCCGGCCGGCTGGTGAAGGAGGGCATGGCCGAGGCGGTGAAGCTCGAGGGGGGCCGCGAGCGCCTCCAAGCCATCGAGGCCATCACCCGCGCCCAGATCCCCGTGATGGGACACCTCGGCCTGACCCCGCAGTCGGTCCACGCCTTCGGCGGCTTCAAGGTCCAGGGCAAGCGTGACGACGAGGCCAGGCGCATCGTCGAGGACGCCCGCGCCATCGAGGAGGCCGGCGCCTACTCGCTGGTGCTGGAGGGGATCCCGATGGAGCTCGCCGCCGAGATCACCGAGCAGGTCCGGATCCCCACCATCGGGATCGGCGCCGGTGTGCACTGTGACGGGCAGGTACTGGTGCTGTACGACCTCCTGGGCATGGACGACTCCTTCCGCCCGAAGTTCGTGAAGCGGTACGCCCAGCTCGGAGCCCAGGTGCGGCAGGCCGTCGACGCCTACGTCGAGGAGGTCCGGGGCGGGGTTTTCCCCGACGACGACCAGAGCTTCCACCGCGAGGCGGCCCGGCGGGTGAAGATGCGCCAGGCGTCCCGGTGAGGTGGTTCGGCGACGTCGCGGGCCTCGGCGCCTGGTGGCGCGAGGTCCGGCGCGACGGGGCCACCATCGCGCTGGTCCCCACCATGGGCTACCTGCACGCCGGGCACGGGGCCCTCATGGAGGAGGCCCGGCGCCGGGCGGACCGCGTCGTCGTCAGCATCTTCGTGAACCCTACCCAGTTCGGGCCCAGCGAGGACATCGATCGCTATCCGAGGGACCTCGACCGTGATCGCGCCCTCTGCCTCGCCCGCGGGGTCGACGCCGTCTTCGCCCCCTCGGTCGGCGAGATCTATCCCTCGGGGTTCGCCACCACGGTCGAGGTGGCCGGCCTGACCTCCGGTCTGTGCGGCGCCAGCCGGCCCGGGCACTTCCGCGGCGTGACTACGGTGGTCGCCCGACTCTTTGGAATCGTCCGGCCGGATGTCGCGGTTTTCGGCGAGAAGGACTTCCAGCAGCTCGCGGTCATCCGCCGCATGGTACGGGACCTGGCCATCCCCCTGGAGGTCGTGGGCGCACGGACGGTCCGCGAACCCGACGGTCTCGCCCTCTCGTCTCGGAACGTCTACCTGGACGCCGACGAGCGAGCCCGGGCCCCGTGCATCTTCCGCTCCCTGGAATCGGCGGACCGCGCCTGGCGCGACGGTGAGCGCGACCCGGCGCGCCTGGTCTCCCTTGCCCGGGAGACCCTGGAGTCCGGCGCTCCCGTAGACGTCGACTACGTCGAGGTCGTGGACGCCGAGGACCTCACGCCGCTCCAGGCCCCGGCGCTCCGTCCCGCGCTGCTGGCCCTCGCCGTCCGCTTCGGCGCCACCCGCCTCATAGACAACCGCGTGCTGGGGCGCCCGTGATCGACCGCCACGCGGTGCTCAGTGTGGTCCCGGTGATCGCCCTGGCGATGGCCAACCAGGTGGTGTCGCTTCGGCGGATCTGGATCATCCGCCGGGAGGTCTACTTCGCCCTCCAGGCGCTGAACGGCGCGGCCGCCGTCGGGCTGGCCTGGGTGCCCCCCCGTCCGGGCGCCGATCCAATCCTCGAGCGGATCGCCCAGGGGTTGCTCATCCTCGTCGTGGGCCGGCGGGCCCTGGCGACCGCCCGCGCCCACGCCCGGTCGAAACGCGTGCGGGAGGGGAGCATCGACGTTCGCTACGGCACCGGAGGCGAGCCCGGGGATCCGGAGGATCGGCCCGGCGGCCCGGGAGGGACAGGCCGGGCGAGCGGGGAGTAAGCACGGCGTGCCGCCACGCTGGTCAGGCGGTCCTCCCCGGCGAACCAGCCCGTGAGCCGGCCGCCGTACACGCAGCCCGTGTCGAGCCCCAGGGCCACGGTCCGACCCCGGTGGACCCGCCGCACCAGGCCCCGTTTCGCATCGTGGCCGAACACCACCGTCTCCGGCCCTTCCCAGCGCTCCCACCAGAAGGGTGCGCCGGGCCCTCCCGCCAGGCGCCGGACGGTGAGCACATCCTCCCGGGATGTGGCCGCCAGGCCGACGGCGGGGTCGAGACCGGCGTGCAGGACCCAGGTGGCTCCGGACGTCAGGACCAGGGGGGCCGATTCCAGCAGCCCCCAGGCGCCGGGAGCCTCCTCCGTCAGCACTCGCGCGCACCAGCCGTGGGGGTCCCATCCCCTGTCTCCCGCAGGGCGGTGGGCCAGTCCCTCCCGTCGGGCCAGCAGGGCGACGTCGTGGTTGCCGAGCACCATCTCGCCCCCCGCGGTGCGGACGGTCCGGAAGACGCCAGCGGGATCGGGGCCCTTGGCGAAGACGTCGCCCACCAGCACCAGGTGGTGCCGCGCCGGGTCGAACCCCGCGCGGTCCAGGAGGGCGGCGAGCTCGTCGGCGCATCCGTGGACGTCACCGACGACGAACAGGTCGCGTCCGCCCGCCGCCGCGGGAACGGGCGGGGATGAAGGGGAGAGGGGCATCGTCGACGATGATGGAGTCGGCGGGGCCGGCGGGGTAGGGGGCGGCAGGGGTCGCGCCCCCGGGGGTCACCCGCCGCCGCCGCCGTCCCCCCGCACCAGAGCCAGGATCTCGTCGTCCTCCAAGACCCGGTTGGAGCGCTTGGCGTACTCGAAGACGCGGCCGACGAGGTCGTCGGTGGGCTGGAAGCCGTGCACCTCGAGCCAGGCGATCACGTTCGATTCGCCGCTCATGTGTCCGACCTCGATCCTCTGCCGGGCGCCGAAGAGCCCGGCGGGCACGCCGGAGTAGATCCGGTCGGCGAGCCAGTGGTCGCCCTTCCGCATGGCCTTGATCACCGCGGCGGCGTGGACCCCCGTCCCGGTCCGGAACGCGTCGCGGCCGAACACCGGGTAGTTGAAGGGGAGGGGGGTCCGGGTCGCCCGCGCGCCCAGCTCGCAGTACTCCCGCAACCGGCCGAGGTCCCCCCTGGGGAATCCCATGAGGGCCAGGTTCACCAGCAGCAGGTCGATGGGCGTGTTCCCCACCCGCTCGCCGATCCCGAGCACCGTGCCGTGGACGCGGTCCGCCCCGGCCACCGCCGCGGCGATGGCGTTGATCAGCCCGAGCCCCCGGTCGTTGTGCCCGTGCCAGTCGATGCGGACCTTGGCCCCGGTGGAGTCGATCACCCCGCGGGTGAAGGCGACGAGCTCCGCCACCCCCTCGGGCGTGGCGTGGCCGACGGTGTCGCACACGCACAGTCCTGCGGCGCCGTGGTCGATGGCGACCTTGAAGAGGGTCTCCAGAGTGTCGGGCCGGGATCGCGTCGTGTCCTCGGTCACGAAGGTGACCTCGACGCCGTTTTGGACGCAGAGGTCCACGGCGTCGGCCGTCAGCCTCTTCAGGCGGTCCAGGTCCCACCCCTCCGCAAACATCCGGATGGGCGACGAGCCCAGGAAGGTCATGGCCTCGATGGGGATCCCCACCTTCTGCCCGATCTCGATGACCGGGCGGATGTCGGCGGGGTGGGTGCGGGCGGCACACGTCGCCCTGATCGAGAGCCGCGCGTCGCGGATGTGCATGGCGAGGGCCGTGACGTCCTCGACGGCCCGCGGGCCGGCACCGGGAAGCCCGATGTCGGTGTGCTGGATCCCACAGGCATCCTGGAGCTCCAGGATCCGGACCTTCTCGGCGACGGTCGGATCGACGGCGGTGGGGGACTGGATGCCGTCCCTCAGCGACTCGTCGTAGAGCTCGACCCCGGACAGGTCCACCGCCCCTCGCCTGACGGCGTTCCAGTCGAAGATGACCTCTGACTCCTGGATTGAACCTTCGGGCATTCTTCGCTCCGTCCCCGGGGACCGGCCTGGTGCCGGTCCTACGAGACCTCGACGATGACGGCGATCCCCTGCCCGCCGCCGATGCACGCCGACCCGAGGCCGTAGCGCGCGCCCCGACGCCGGAGCTCGTGAAGCAGGTGGAGGGTGATCCGCGTGCCCGAGGCCGCCAGGGGGTGGCCCAGGGCGATGGCGCCGCCGTTGACGTTGGTGCGGGAGCGGTCCAGCCCCAGCTCCTTCTCCACCGCCAGGTACTGGGGCCCGAACGCCTCGTTGACCTCCACCAGGTCCATCTGGTCCAGGGAGAGGCCGGCGTCATCGAGGGCGCGGCGGGCGGCGGGCACCGGCCCGATCCCCATGATGGTCGGATCGCAACCGGAGATCCCCCAGGCCACGAGGCGGCCGATGGGCTTCCCGCCGATCCGGTCCGCCGCCGCCCTGGAGGCGACCACCACGGCGGCGCCGCCGTCGCAGATGCCGCTGGCGTTCCCGGCCGTGACCACGCCGTCCTTGCGGAAGACCGGCCGAAGCCTGGCCAGGCCCTCGGCGGTCGTCTCGGCCCGGGGATGCTCGTCCACCTGGAAGGGCACCTCCTCGCGCCCCTTGCGGACGGTGACGGGGACGATCTCCTCGGCGAGGCGGCCGGCCTGCTGGGCGGCGACGGCCCGCCGCTGGCTGGTGAGGGCGTACTCGTCCACCTGCTCCCGGGAGATCCCGTGGATCTGCGCCAGCTTCTCGGCGGTCTCCGCCATCTTGAGGCCGGCCTGGGGATCGTAGAGCCCCTCCCACAGGGAGTCGGAGAGGGTGCGGTCCTGCCCGAAGGGGATCCCCCACCTCGCGTTCCGCAGCACGTGGGGCGCCTGGCTCATGCTCTCGGTGCCGCCGGCGAGCACCACCTCGGCCTGACCGAGGATGATCTGCTCCGCCGCGCTGACGATCGACTGGAAGCCGGAACCGCACAGGCGGTTGAGCGTCAGCGCCGTGGTCTCCTGCCGCACGCCGGCCCGCAGACCCACGTGCCGCGCCAGGTAGATCGCGTCCGCGCTCGTCTGCTGCGCGTTGCCGAAGATCACCTGGTCCACCTGGCCGGCGTCGACACCGGCGCGGTCCAGGGCGCCCTTCGCCGCGATCACGGCGAGGTCGGTGGCGGAGTGGTCCTTCAGGCTGCCGCCGAAGGCGCCGAAGGCGGTACGTACGCCGGAGAGCAGCAGGATCTCGGAAGAGGCCTTCATCTCGGTTCCTTTCTTGGCCTCCCCAGCGCCGGGTGGGCGACGGTCGGGGGGCGAGGGCGCGGGCCGGCGGCGGCGCCGGCAGGGGCTACCGTAAGGTCTCGGGGCGCTCCAGCCACTGGCAGAGCCAGCGGGCGACTCCGTCCGTCGTGAGGGACCCGCCGAGGTCCGGTGTGGTCGCTCCCTCGGCGATGGCGGCGGAGACCGCGGCCTCGACTTCCCGGGCGGCCCGGCCCTCCCCGAGGTGCTCCAGCATCATCGCCACCGTCAGCACCGTCGCCAGGGGGTTGGCCCTCCCGGTCCCGGCGATGTCGGGGGCCGAGCCGTGGACGGGCTCGAACATCGCCCTGCGGGTCTCCGGGTTGACGTTCGCTGAGGCGGCCAGGCCGATCCCCCCCTGGATCTGGGCGCCCAGGTCGGTGACGATGTCCCCGAAGAGGTTGTTGGTCACCACCACCCGGAACTGCTCGGGTGCCCGCACCATCTCCATGGTGAGGACGTCCACGTAGAGGTGGCGGGCCTCGATCTCCGGGAAGTCCCGGGCGACCTCCCGGAAGGTGCGGTACCAGAGGTCGCCTTCGTAGCGGAGGGCGTTGTGCTTGTCACTCATGCACACCCTCCCCAGGTCGTGCGCCCGGGCCCACAGGAACGCGGCCCGGACGATGCGCTCCACGCCCCGGCGGGTGTTGATCGACTCCTGGATCGCCACCTCGCCCGGGGTGCCCTTGGCCAGGAAGCCGCCGGCCCCGGCGTACATCCCCTCGGTGTTCTCGCGGAACACGACGAAGTCGACGTCCCGGGGGCCCTTGCCCTTGAGGGGGCAGAGGGACTCGTGGATCAGCTTGATGGGGCGCAGGTTGACGTAGAGGTCGAGGCGGGTCCGGGTGCCCAGGACGATGTCCCGGGCGTGCTCCATGCCCGGCACCCGGGGATCCCCCACCGCCCCCAGGAGGATGCAGTCGAAGTGCTCCGACAGGTGGGCGAGGTCGGCGTCCGGAAGGGTCGTGCCATCCCTGAGGTATCGGTCCGCCCCGTAGTCGAAGCTCTCCCACGAGAGGTCGAAGCCGAAACGCCGCGCGGCCGCAGCCATCACCGTCAGGCCGGCGGGGACGACCTCGTTGCCGATCCCGTCCCCGGGGATCGCCGCGATCCGATGGGCCATGCGCTCCTCTCGCCGCCACAAGGCCCCAGGCCGCGACCGGGCGCGGGCTTGCGCGAGCGGGGGGGCATCTTAGAAGGCCCCCTTCGGACCGTCAACGCACGCCTCCCCTCGCGGCGCGGCGGAGCGGCCGGGCCCGTTTGACACCCCCGATCCCCGGCCGATAACATCGAGACCTCGGAGCGACATCGCGAATGGAGCCCGCCTACCGCCTCCGCAAGGGGGGGCGCGATCACGCCATCCGGCAGCGGGAGACCCTCGTCGAGCTCGCCCGCCGCGGCCACGTCCAGGCAGGCGACGAGATCTGGGTGACCGCCCTGGGGCGCACCGTCCCGGCGGGGCAGCTCCCGGAGCTCGCGGGGCTCTTCCCGGGAGTCCCCGCCCCGCCGCCGGCGGAGCCCCCCACGGGCCAGCCCCGTCCCCGCCCGCGACTCCGACCTTCCCTGCCTCCCCCCGATCCGTGGGCCCTGTGGGAGGGGGAGTCCGTCCCGGACGTCGACGACCTCGTCGCGGAGTTTGGGGCAGGCCCGGCCCACGCTCCGCCCGAGGCTCCACCGCCCCCGACCGCCGCACCGAGGTCCCCGGAGGTCGCCATGGAGGTCCCTTCGGGGCCTCCACCCGCTCCGCGACCCGTGCCGCCGGGCCGCCGGGGTCCCGCCCTGCCCGCCGTCACCGCTCCGCTCCCTCCTCCTCGCGCCGCCCCTCCTCCCCCCGATGTCGTACCGGGCGCCCCCCCTCCCCGGCCGGCGGGGGTCTCGGGCGTCCCCAGCTTCACCGACTGGGTGGCCCGCCAGGGCAGCGGCGGCGCCACACCCCTGGTCCTGCGCCCCGATGGCCCCCCCATCACCACGGTGGACGAGGGTCGGCGCCCCCTGGTGGGCCGGTGGGTGTGGGTCGTCTCAGCCCTCCTCGCCGTGGGCGTGATCGCCGTGAGGGGCTGGATCGTGGCGGGCGCCACCCAGGAGATCCCCGTGGAGGAGGACGAGCCCCTGGCGCCCCTGCCCGAGGCGCGGGTGACCCGCACCGTGCCGGTCCCGGTGGGGAACACCGTCGGAGCGGCCGAGCAGCGCCTCCGGGCGCGCCTCCCCGAGGGAGTGCGCCGCTTCCGGGACGAGTCCACGCTGAGGGACGTGCTCTACCAGGACTTGTGGAATACCGGAGTGCGGGTGAAGGCGGTCCGGGTGCAGCCCTCGGGCTCGGGTCGCGGCGCCGCGGGGCGCCGCCCGATGCGGGTCCAGGTCGAGGTCGACATCGACGGATCCTCCCCGGAGACCGTCCCCGACCAGCTCGCCCTCGCGTCCCTCCTGGTCGGCTTCTACGCGGAGAAGGCCGCGGTGAACGTGGACCAGCTCCTCCTCCACACGATCGACTCAGGTACGGGGGCGAGGGTGACGTACCCCGTGCAGGGGCGCGGCCTGGGCGCGTTCTACGCCCGCCAGGTGGACCTCGGCCGCTTCCTCGACGATCTACTGTAGCGCGACCCTCCGGTGGCGGGTGCCGGCAGCACCGACACCCGGGGCGGGTTGCCCCGGCGTCGGCCCATCTGTTAGAACGCGCGTGCAGCGGGACCGCACCTGGGGGGCGTGCGCCGGAGCGCGGCGGCGGCGCGCCCCTCCGTCCGGATCCTCCCGTCTCGCCTCACCAGAACCGCCCACGGTCAGGGTCCACCCCTCTCCGTGTCCGGGCGGGAACGCCATGCGCATCGATCGGATCGAGATCCACGGCTTCAAGTCGTTCGCCGAGCGGACGGTGTTCCAGTTCGGGCAAGGGGTCTCGTGCGTCGTGGGCCCCAACGGGTGCGGCAAGAGCAACGTCATCGACGCCATCAAGTGGGGACTGGGGGAGCAGAACGCCCGCCAGCTCCGCGGCCGCGCGATGGAGGACGTGATCTTCGGCGGCAGCGAGTCGCGCCCCGCCACCGGCCTCGCCGAGGTCGCCATGCTCTTCGACAACGGCGAGGGCCTGCTCGGGGGCGAGTACGCCCGTCTCCCGCAGGTGGAGATCCGCCGCCGGCTGTTCCGCTCCGGCGAGAGCGAGTACCTGATCAACGGCGAGCCCGTGCGCCTGCGCGAGGTGACCTCCCTCTTCCTCGACACCGGCGTCGGCACTCGGGGCTACTCCATCATCGAGCAGGGGCGGGTCGGGCTCATCGTCAACGCACGCCCCGAGGAGAGGCGGTTCCTGGTGGAGGAGGCCGCGGGGATCTCGCGGTACAAGAGCCACCGTGCCGAGGCCGAGCGGCGGATGGAGCAGACCCGCCAGAACCTCTCCCGCATCCGGGACGTCGCCGAGGAGCTCCGCAAGCAGGTCGGCTCCCTCAAGCGCGCGGCCTCCAAGGCGTCCCGTTACCGCGCGCTGCGCGGCAGGCTCCGTCACGTCGAGATCTACGTCGCCCTCGCCCGCACGCGGGAGCTGGTGGAGGAGTATAGGGTGCGGGCCGACGCCCTTGCCTCCCTGGAGGAGCGTCTGGAGCTCGCCGCGGGACGCATCGCCCGGGCCGAAGCCGAGGCTTCCCGCCTCGTCGAGCAACGGGCCCGGACGTCGGCGGAGGTGGACGCGGCCAAGGAGCGTCGATCGAAGGCCCAGTCGGAGCTGGAGGCGAAGGGGAGGGAGCGCGAGTACCGCGAGCGGGAGGCCGCCGGCCTCGCGCGCCGGGCCGTCGCCCTGGGCGGCGAGGTGGACCGGGCCGCGGAGCGTCTCTCCCAGCTCGACGCCGAGACGTCCTCCCTCCGGGTCGAGGTCGCGGAGCTCGAGGGCCGGGCCGCCGAGTCCCAGGCCCGCCTCCAGGCCGAAGCGGGCTCGGAGGACGGCTTCCGCCGCGAGGCCGAGGGGCTCGCGCGCTCCATCGAAGCCCTCAAGCGCCAGGCCGTGGAGGCGCTCACGGAGGTCACCCGGACCCGCACCCAGCTCTCGGGGATCGAGCGGCGCGAGGAGGAGCTCAAGCAGCGCAGCGCCCACGCCGAGCGTGACCGGGGCACCGTGGCGGCTCGGGTCGAGGCCCTGGAAGCGGACCTGGGCGTGCTCAGGACCGAGGTCGAGGGGGCGCGGGTGAGGGGCTCGACCCTGCGCGCCCAGCTCGTGGATGCCGAAGGCGAGGCCGCCCTGGCGCAGGAGGCGCGGAAGGCGGCCGACGCGCGCCACCAGCGCACGGCCCAGGACCTCAACGCCCGGAAGGCGCGGCTCCGTTCCCTGCAGGAGATCCAGCAGAGGTTCGAGGGGTTCCAGCGGGGGGTGAGGGACGTGATGGCGCGCCGCGGGGGGGATCCCTCTTCGGGCGTGCTGGGGACCGTCGCGGACGTCGTGGACGCCCCGCCCGAGCACGAGCAGGCCGTGGAGGCGGCGCTGGGCGAGCGCCTCCAGGCCATCGTCGTCCGCGACCACGCCGCCGCCGCCGCCGCCCTCGCCGACCTCCGCTCCCGCAACGCCGGCCGCGCCGCCTTCGTACCGGTCGCGGGGCGCGGCGGTCTCGATGACGCGCTCCCGGAGGGGGAGGGGGTCCTGGGGCCGCTCCGGGACGTCGTCCGGGCGGCCGCCCCCGAGCAGGAATCCGTGCTGGACGTCCTGCTCGGCGACGCGGTCCTGGTCCGCTCCCTGGACGACGCGCTCCGCCTCTGGGGCGAGGGCCGCCCGCGGCGTCTCCTCGTCACCCCGGAGGGCGACGTGCTCGCCCCCGACGGCCTCCTGACCGGTGGAGCGGGGGACAGGGCCGGCGCGGGGATCCTTCAGCAGCGCCGGGACCTGCGGAGCCTCGAGCGGGAGGTCCGAACCCTGGGCGAGCGCGAGGAGGGAGAGAGGGCCGTCGCCGCCGATGCCCGGGAGGACGTCGCCCGGCGGCAGCGGCACATCGACGAGATCCGCGCCTCGCTCCACTCCGCCGACCTGGAGCGGGTCGCGCGGGAGCGGGACCTGCACGCGCTGGAGAAGGACCTGGAGGGGCGCCGCCACCTCGCCAAGACCCTGGGCGCCGAGGTCCGGGGCCTCGAGGCGAGCCACGGCGACCTCAGCCGCGAGGCCGAGATCCTGCGCCGCCGGCTGGTGGAGGCGGAGTCCCTCCGCGCGCGCCGCGAGGAGGAGTCGCGGGCGCTGGAGTCCCGGGCGCTGGAGGCCGCGGCGCGGCTGGAGAAGCACCGGGCGGCCCTGACGGAGCACCGCCTGGAGGCCGCGTCGAAGCGGCAGGCGCTGGAGAACGCCCGGCGCAACCTGGGGCGCGCCTCTTCGGAGTCCGAAGCCCTGGCGTCCCGGCTCGAGAGGGACCGCGCCGAGGTCGCCTCGGCCCGGGACCGCGGCGCCCGCCTGGGGGAGGAGGCGCGGGGCCTCGCCAGGGAGGTCGAGGCGCTCTCGGTCGAGGTCTCCCGCGCCGGGGAGGATGTCCTGGGGGCCCTGGAGCGCCACCGCCTCCTCTCCGAGCGGCACTCCGTGGCGGAGGGCGAGCTCCAGGCCGCCCGAGGGGACCGGGACGCGGTGCGCGAGGAGATGCAGTCGGTCAGCGTCCGGGTGGCGGAGCTGCGGGTCGAGCTGACGCACGTGCGGGACGGCGTGAAGGAGCGCTTCGACCTCGAGCTCCAGCCCCTCTTCCGCCGGCTCGACGAGGAGGGGGAGGTCGAGCTGTTGGAACCCTCGGCGGCCCCCCCCGCCACCGCGGAGGACGGCGACGACGAGGAGGGGGCTCCGACGCCCCCCGCCTCGATGCGGATCGCCTGGGACGACCTCGTCGACGCTCCCCGGCTGACCCACGCCCGCGCCGAACTCTCCGCCCTACGGGGGCGCCTCGAGAAGCTGGGCGAGGTCAACCTCACGGCCCCCGAGGAGTACGCCCAGGCGACGGAGCGCCACGAGTTCATCCTCTCCCAGCAGCGGGACCTGGAGGAGTCCCTCGAGCAGATCCGCAAGGCCATCGCCCGCATCGACCGCTCCACCCGCGAGCGCTTCCGGGAGACCTTCGACGCCATCAATGAACGGTTCCAGGTCCTCTACCCCCGCCTGGTGGGGGGAGGGCGCGGCTTCCTTCGCCTGACCGACGAGAACGACCTCCTGGAGACGGGGATCGACCTCATCGTGCAGCCCCCGGGGAAGAGGCTCCAGAACATGACGCTGATGTCCGGGGGCGAGAAGGCCATGGCGGCGATCGCCCTCATCTTCGCGATCTTCCTGGTGAAACCTTCGCCATTCTGCCTGCTGGACGAGGTGGACGCCCCCCTGGACGAGGCGAACGCGGTCCGCTTCAACGAGATGGTGCGGGAGATGAGCGGCCACACCCAGTTCCTGGTCATCACCCACAACAAGTCGACGATGGAGGTCGCGGACACGCTCTACGGCGTGACCATGGAGGAGCCGGGGGTGTCGCGGCTGGTGAGCGTCAGGCTGGAGGGCGGGACCGCGCCCGTGGGGCCGGGCGGGAGCGAGGTTGACGCGCTCCTGGCCCGCTCCTAGTATCCCGCCCCCCCAAGCCCCGCTCCGGGTCCGGGCGCCGTGGGTCGCGGCGCTCCGACGCCCCCGGGCGGGGGAGTCCCTCGCCGTGACCGTCTTCGCCGTCGACATCATCCCCGGGATCCCCGATCTCCCCGCCCTCGCCGCGCTCGGCGCGGCCGCCGCGGGAGCCGCCTACGCCTGGTGGCGCGGCCGACGCGCTCCGCCGGCCCGCGCTGGCGAGGAGTCGCCTCGCCCGGCACCGGTCGCCGTCCCCACGCCCGCGCCCCCCGCCGCGGACTGGTTCGATCGGCTGCGATCGGGGCTCTCCCGCACCCGGGACCAGCTCTTCGAGCGGGTGGACGACCTGTTCCGGGGAGGCAGGAGGATCGACGAAGACCTGCTCCAGCGCCTCGAGGAGGTCCTGGTCACCGCCGACGTCGGGATCCGGACCGCCGAGCGCCTTCTGTCGGCGATCCGCGACCGCGCCTCCCGCGAGGAGCTCTCGGACGCAGCGGCGCTGCGGCGTTACCTCGGCGAGGAGGCTTCCGCCTTGCTGGCCGGCCGGGATCAGCCCCTGGTCTCGCCCCCGCCCGCGGGCCCCCTGGTGATCATGGTCGTCGGCGTGAACGGCACCGGGAAGACCACCACCATCGGCAAGCTCGCCTCGCGCTACTCCCGCGAGGGGAAGAAAGTGATGCTGGCCGCCGGCGACACCTTCCGCGCCGCCGCCATCGAGCAGCTCGAGATCTGGGCCGAGCGCGCGGGAGCGGAGATCGTGCGCCAGCAGGAAGGCAGCGATCCCTCCGCCGTGATCTTCGACGCGGTCAAGGCGGCGTCCGCCCGGGGCTTCGACGTCCTCATCGCCGACACGGCGGGCCGCCTGCACACCAAGGCCCCCCTCATGGACGAGCTCCGAAAGGTGAAGCGCGTCACCGACCGGGCCCTCCCCGGTGCCCCCCACGAGGTGCTCCTGGTGCTGGACGCCAGCACCGGTCAGAACGCCGTCACCCAGGCGCGGCTCTTCGACGAGGCGGTGGGGGTGACCGGGATCGTCCTCACCAAGCTCGACGGAACGGCGAAGGGGGGTGTCGTCCTGCAGATCGCCGACCAGCTCGGGCTGCCCATCAAGCTGATCGGCATCGGCGAGAAGGTCGAGGACCTCCGGGACTTCCGCTCGGCGGACTTCGTCCGCGCCCTGTTCGGCGATGGGGAGGAGCCCGCGCGCCCGTCTCCCCCCATGGGAGGCCAGCGGCCCGCAGCGTCTTGACACGCTCGATGCACTGGGGCTAGAGTGCCCCCTTCGTCAGCGGGACCAGCACGAACTCGCCCTCCGGCGGAGGGGCGTTGCGACCGGAAGTCGAGCTATACATCCAGGGCCAGCGGTTCCTGGTGCGGTCGGACGAGACGCGGGAGCACCTCATCGAGGTCGCCCGCTTCGTGGACGGCCGTCTGTCCGAAGTCACCGGGGGACGCCACGCGGCGTCCTTCCCCCACGCCGTCCTGGCGTGCATGAACGTCGCCAGCGAGCTCTTCAAGCTGCGCGACGAGGCCGAGACCCTCCGCCAGGCGGTCGGTCAGGATGCGCAGGCCATCGTCGATCGGGTCGACCGGGCGCTGCGCGAACTTCACGGCGACGGGGAGTGACGGCAGCGATCCCTCCCCGGGAAGCCGTTCATCGATACAGGGCGTCGGCGGCGATCGAGCTCCGACGGCCGGGAGAGCGATCGGTTGCCGCCGGTGGGGCCAGGGCCCACCGGCGTTTCTGACGGGGGGAGCCGGAGCGGCCACGCTCCCGCGCCTCGCACGACGCCAGATGCCCGGAGCGGTCAGGAGACCGTGCGCGGCCCCTCCGCCGCTCCGGGCCCGAGGCGAGCCCTTCTCGGCCGTGAGCGCCGTCCCGCCACGATGCGTCCCGAAGCCGCGTTGCCGGCGCCGGGGCCGAAAGGGTCGGGCAGTGGGTGCTTCGGCAGCCGTCGTCGTTTCCATCGTCATCGCGGTCGCCGCCATCGTCGCCGCGGTCGCTCAGGCCGGGAAGGCCCGCCGCGCGGCCCAGGTCGCCGAGGCGCGCCTCTCCGAGCAGGGCGAGCGGGCCCGTGCCGAGGCCGCCGAGGCCCGAAGGCTCCTCGAGGAGGCCCGCCTCGCCGCCACCTCCGCGCCGTCCGGGCCGGGCCCGTCCCTTGCGCAGGCCACGGGCGAGGCGGAGCGGCTGGTCGAGGAGGCCCGCCGCCGTGCCCGAGCCCTGGAGAAGGAGGCGGCCATCGCCGCCAAGGAGGAGGCCCTCCGCCTCAGGCAGGAGCAGGAGGCCGCCCTCGCCGGGGACCGCAAGGAGCTCCAGGAGTGGGAGCGCCGACTGCGCCAGCGGGAGGAGTCCATCGAGAAGAGGGCGGAGCAGGCGGAGCGGCGGGACGCCGACCTCGACCGCCGCCTGGAGAGGCTCGCGGAGCGCGAGGCCCGCCTGAAGGAAGGGGAGGACCGCATCCCGAAGCTCGAGGCGGAGGCCCGGCGGGCGCTGGAGGAGAGGGCCGGCCTCACCGCCGAGGAGGCGCGGCGGCAGGTGATCGAGGCGGCCGAAGTGGACGCGCGCAAGGACGTCGCCCAGAGGATCCGCAAGGTCGAAGACGAGGTCCAGGAGCGGGCCGAGAAGACCGCCAAGAACATCATCAGCACGGCGATCCAGAGGTACGCCGGCGACTACGCCTGCGAGAAGACCGTCACCGTCGTCCCCCTGCCCAACGACGAGGTGAAGGGGCGCATCATCGGCCGAGAGGGGCGCAACATCCGCGCCCTCGAGGCGGCCACCGGCATCGACCTGATCATCGACGACACCCCCGAGGCGGTGATCCTGAGCGGGTACAACCCGGTCAGGCGAGAGGTCGCACGCATGGCCCTGGAGGCCCTCATCGCCGACGGTCGGATCCACCCCGGCCGAGTCGAGGAGACCGTCAAGAAGGCCGAGGCGGAGTTCGGGAAGCGCCTCAAGGAGGCGGGTGAGCAGGCCTGCTACGAAGCCGGCGTCCACGGCGTGCACCCGGAGATCGTCAAGCTGCTGGGGGCGCTGAAGTGGCGGACGAGCTACGGCCAGAACCAGTGGCAGCATGCCCTCGAGGCGTCCTTCCTCTGCGGGATGATGGCGGGCGAGCTCGGCCTCAACGTGAAGAAGGCGAAGCGCGCCGGACTCCTGCACGACATCGGGAAGGTCATCGACCAGACCGCCGAGGGCTCCCATGCCCTCATCGGGGCGGAGTTCGCGAAGAGGCACGGGGAGTCGCCGCTGGTGGTCAACGCCATCGCCAGCCACCACGAGGAGGTCCCCCAGGAGACGATCTACGCCGCCCTCACCCAGGCCGCCGATGCGATCTCCGGCGCTCGCCCCGGCGCCCGCCGGGAGATGGTGGACACCTACCTCAAGCGCCTCGACGACCTGGAGCGGATCTCGAACTCCTTCCCCGGGGTCGAGAGGTCCTTCGCGGTCCAGGCGGGCCGGGAGGTGCGGATCCTGGTGGAGAACGGCCAGATCGGCGATCACGAGGCCGTGGTCCTCAGCCGGGACATCGCGCGCCGCATCGAGGAGGAGATGAGCTATCCCGGGCAGATCAAGGTAACGGTGATCCGGGAGACCCGGGCCATCGAGTACGCCCGCTGACGGCGGAAGGGGAAGGCGCGAAAAAAAGCGCCATTCGCCCCACAGCGCGTTGACAGGCCCCGACGATGGCCCTACCCTGGCGAACGCTCTTGGGGCGGCACGCGCCCCGCGGCGGTCCGGCGAGTTCCTCCTCGAAATTCGATGACGAGGGCTTGACGGACGGAACTCCTGACCCTAGATTGCGCCGGTTGCCGCGGGGGTTCCCCCCGGCGCCCATCCCGGCCGGTCCGGAAAAAAGACCGGCGAGGGGTTGACGAACCGGCGACCTCAAGTAGAATGACGGGCCGCGGCCGCGAGGTCGCGCCGACAGCCCCGCCCTTGGGTGGGGAGGCCCTTCGTGGGCTTGGTCTTTGAAAGCGGAATAGCAGGACGGTCGAGACGAGAGGTCTTGCGCGTAGTCGATTCGAGTACAGGCATCAAATTGGAGAGTTTGATCCTGGCTCAGAGCGAACGCTAGCGGCGTGCTTCACACATGCAAGTCGCACGAGAAAGGGCTTCGGCCTGAGTAAAGTGGCGGACGGGTGAGTAACACGTGGGTAACATGCCCTCCGGTCGGGGGATAACGTGCCGAAAGGCGCGCTAATACCGCGTACGACGGGGAGTCCACCAGGGCTTCCCGGGATAGGTGCCCTCTGCATATGGTACCGACGGAGGATTGGCCCGCGGCCCATTAGCTAGTAGGCGGGGTAACGGCCCA
>JAKLKC010000022.1 GCA_023150875.1 Myxococcota bacterium
CCGCGGCGGGGGACAAGCCCCCGCCCTACGTTCCGGATCGGGTGGGCCTGGGAACGGAGAAACTGGGGAGGAACCTTAGGAACGACGTACTAGTCCCGCCGGACTCGCATCGGGCTCGAAGACGAGGAGATCCCCTCCCTGGTAGTCCACGTCGACCGCGCCCACCGTCGGACTCTCCACTTCGACCGACCCGTCGGCGAGCTCCGTGCTCCCGACACAGGGTTGGACGACGGCATCGAGTCCCGTCGTGGCCCGCTCTTCCCTCGGGATCATCCTCACGATCTTGGGGGGAGGGGTCGATGCGTCGCGCTTGGCGAACAGGACCCGGAAGCTCTTGGAGGGCGGCTCGTCCGCGCCGCCGCCGTGGGCGTCCCAGTCGTACGCTCTCGCGTCCGCCCAGAGCACCAGTGCGTAGGGCCACTTGCCGATGTCGTAGGGAGCGTCGCCAGAAGGATCGCTGGGGGGCTCAAGTGCGGCGGCGGACTCTGCGGACCGGCGGAAGAGGACCGCGTACACGCCATCCCACCCTGCGGCCTCGCCGTTCAGGCCGAGGACGATGTCCGCGGAGAGGTACCGGTCCAGGAAGTCGTTCCACCGCTTCAGCGCGCAGAAGGCGAGCTTCTTGCGCCGCTGCGGGTAGGGGACCGCCGCGTCGTCGAGGGTGTCGGCGGTCAGGCCGAAGGAGTAGAACTCGGTGAGAGGGCCCGTCTCGCCGACGACGTTCGTCTCCCCCTCGTTGGTGTACCACCACACCTTCTCCACCCCCTGGGCGGCGAAGTAGCTCAACCGCTCGCACGCCTGCCGGGCCTGCTCCCGCTCCGAGGTGAAGGCCCACTCCGGCCAGGTGGACTCCCACCGGACAGGCAAACAGCATCCCCCTCGGTCGCTCCCCGACCGAGTTCCAGCGCCTCAGGCCGGCTTCGGGGCGGTGAGGCCGTCCTTGCGGTTGCGGTAGAGCTTCTCGTCCACCGCTTCCACCATCTTGCGCTCGTCGAGGCGGCCGCCCAGGAAGGCGTTGACCGACTTCGCCACCGCCGCCGGGTCCTGGACCGCCTGGTCGTACCGGACCTCGATCATTCGCCAGTTGGGCTTCTTGCGGGCCAGGATCCGGACCTCGGCGAGGTGGTGGCGGTAGGCCTCCGCCATCGCCGCGTCGTCGGTGGCGTCGGCCTCGTCGCGGTGCTTCAGCATCTTGTTCTGGCTGGCCAGGACCTCGTCGATGTCGCGTCGCATGAACACGATGTCGTAGGCGCTGTCGTCGGGGAGCTGCTTGAGCAGCCAGGAGATCACCTTCACGGCCTTGCCCCGGCCGTCCCGCACCCAGGACTTGTCCGGGTCCTTCTCCATGTCCTTGACGCGCTCGAACTCGTAGTACCCCTTCGGGTTGTCCACGTCGGCCTGGCGCACGTGGTCGGTCATGATGGGCACGCCGCCGGCGTCGAGCATCTTCATCATCATCGAGGTCCCCGAACGGGGCAGCCCCGACACGATCACCACCGGGGCGCCGTAGCGCCGCCTCGAGAGCAGGTCCTTCATCGACTGGAGCATGTTCGAGCCTCTTGACGGATCGGAGCGTGACGGTCAGAGCGTGACCCCGAAGCGGTTCCGCAGGAGGAAACCCGCCACGAGGGAGGTACCGAAGAACCAGAGCACGATCCCCCCCTCGCCTCCGGGCAGGGGGCTGACGTCCCGCTCATCGGCGGCCACGCGGATCGACTCGAAGGCCGACTTCCTGGGGAGCGCGGCCTCGCCGGGGTAGAGCAGGGCCTCCCAGGTCTTGCTGCGCAGCACCGGGACCTTGCGGGGGCCCCCGCCCACGGCGAGGGCCTTGTTCTGGGCCTCGTCCCCCGCCGTCAGGCGGAGGGTGAAGTCGCCCTCGTCCTGCATCTTCAGGCGCCACACCACCTGCCCGTCGGGGGTGCGCACGGGTCCCGCGTCCACCGCGACCCCCTGGGGCACCTGGAGTTGGACCGCCTTGGGGCTCACCCCCGACTCGGGGTCCAGGGCCACCTCCAACAGCCGGACATCTCCCTTCTCGAGGGGCCGGTATGCGAAGTGGGCGACGAGTTGGACCATGAGGACCGTCATGGGGACGATCATCACCAGCAGGGGGACCACGTTGTGGGCCAGGTATCGGACGTTCCAGCCCAGGGCCCGGGCCGTGGAGCGGAGCACGCCCAGGATGTCGTCGCGGTAGATCACCACCGCGAGGATGTGGACCATGATGCGCTGCTTGGCCGCCGCGATCCCCGCCTGGTTGCTCACCTTCTTGTAGACGAGGAGCGCACCGATCCCGGCCAGGACGGGCCAGAGGACCAGGTCGAACCAGGCGAGCCTGTATCCGAAAGGGGCGAGGAGCACGTCGAACACGGCGCTGGTGAGGGCGTTGAACAGGTCCATGGAGGGTCGTTCCGGGTGGGTGTCGAGACCGGGGGGAGATCCCGGCGGCGCTCAGGAGATGTACCCGAGCCCCTTGAGCTTCTTGCGGATGTCCTCGTCGTTCTTGGCGTCCTCGAAGTGGATCATCTCCTTCTCCAGGACGTGGGCGACGAACTCCTCCACGGTGGCGTAGCCGGCGACGTCGGCGATCTTCCTGACGCGCTCGTGCAGGTCCTTGTCGAGCTTGACGGGGACGGTCTTCCCGAATCCGAACATGGCGATTCCCTTCAGGGGGTGAAGATGTCCCTGCCCTCCATGCCGGCGGGCGCGGGGACACCGAAGTGGGACAGGAGGGTGGCGGTGACGTCGGGCAGGTCGTGGCCCGTCCCGGGGATCTTCTTGTTGCTGAGGAGGACCCCGGGCACCACCTCGGGGTCCATGAGGTGGTTTCCGGACCAGCGGGAGGTGTTGTCCTCCAGCGTCGCCTCCACCACCTCGCCCAGGGTGGACTCGTCGGAGCACCCGTACCCCGCGTCGTAGCCGACGACGAGGTCCGGCGCCTCCGCGACGCGGTCCGCCGAGTAGATGTCCCGGGCCCGGAACACCCGGCGCACCACCGGGGCGGCCTTCTCGGTGTCGGCCCATCCCTGGAGGCGGGACGAGATCTCGCCCAGCAGCGCGTCCGCCGCCCCGGGGTCCACGATGCCTTGGGCCTCGCGCCCGGCGAGGTTCAGGTACACCCCGTTGAACCCCAGGCCGTAGGCCCGGGTCTTCGACCAGTCCACGTCGCCCGTGGCGATCTGGCCGGTCCTCTTCCCGTCCTTCAGCACCAGGTATCCCTGGTCCCGGAGCCAGGAGTTCAGGTGGGCGGTCCTGGGCTGGGACTGGAACCCGTGGTCGCTCATGACGATGACCAGGGTGTCCTCCGGGACCCGGTCCAGCACCCGGCCGAGGACCTGGTCGACGTGCCGGTAGTACCCCTCGATGTCCTGGCCGTGGGTGTGGGCGGCCTCGGGCTCGAAGGCGGGGTGGGGCGGCGCCGAGGGGTCCTTGGGATCCCCGAGTCGCCACAGCATGTGGCACTGGAGGTCGATGTCCGACAGGTAGAAGAAGGTCATGTCCCCCCGCTGGAAGCGGCCGAGGGCGAGGTCGATCATCGCGCCGGAGTCCTCCTGGACCAGGGCGACCTGGCGGCGGTAGTCGTCGTCGTCGAACAGCCGGTCCTTGAGGGCGTTGGTCTCCTCGGGCATCCCCTGGGTGTAGAAGTGCCCCAGCAGCGCGTACAGCTCGGTGGCGAAGCCCGAGGGGGTGGTGACGTCCTGGGCGGGGGCGGCGGGGGAGACGTTGACGGGGCTGGCGTAGACCTCGAAGTGGGGGCGGACCTGGCGCGCGTAGAACCGCACGATCCCCTCCAGGTTCATCATCCCCGCCGGCAGCGCGTCGAAGCCGAGGGGCATCCACTCCGACCACTCCCCCTCCTTGAGCAGGGCGCGGCCGCCGCCGGCCTCCACCAGGACCTCGTCCCGGTCGGGGTCGATGCGGAAGGTCACCGGCGCGGTCAGGTAGTCGGCGTCGCCGGGGATCTGGCCCGGGGGCAGGTGGAACAGGTCGGGGGGGCCCTTCAGGCTGCCCCGCACCGTGTCGGGGGTGCCGTCCAGGTCGTCGTCCTGGACGCTGACGAGCTGGATGTCCCCCTTGAGGTGCTGCGCGCCCTGGACCGGCCGGTCGGTGAACCAGGTGTAGACGCCGTAGCCCCCCCGCATGTCCACCGTGCCCATGCCCGACAGCACCTTGGCGTCCGAGGGGGTGGGCGGGTAGTTCCCCGGGATTCGGTAGACCTCCACGTCCACCCCGGCGTCGTGGAGCGCGTCCCAGAACGGAGTCCCACCCCGGGTGTTGACCGGGCTCTCCCCCGAGACCGGCAGGTACCACCCGAACAGCTCGATCGCCTCCCCCGGCTCCACCGGCGGGGTGGCGGAGCTGATGGGCAGGTAGGTCTTGGGGTCGCGGTGGACGAAGTCGAAGACCCCGTGGCCCCCCGGGTCCCGGCCGGTCACGAAGGTCGACCACGCCACCGGACTCTGGGGCGGGTTGGCGGTGCCCAGGGACTGGAAGCCCCCCTCCACGGCGAGGCGGGAGGCGTTCGGCATCTTCCCCTCGTCCATCAGGCGCTGGAGGATGACGGGGTCCATCCCGTCGACCCCCAGGACGAAGAGCCCCGGCTCGTCCGGGGGCTCGGGGGAGCAGCCGGCGAGGGCGAGGACCGCCAGGGCGGCGGCGGCGATGGGGGTGCGCCGGTCAGCCATGGGCCACGTCCTTTCCCGGCAGGTGCACCCGCGCGCCGGGCGCGGCGCCGGACTGGAGGATCCGCTCGGGCTCGACGGGGCCCCGGACCTCGGCGGGCTGGCCCGGGGTGGCGAAGAGCATGCGGCCCTTCATCTGGTGCAGCGGCTTCTGGCCGAAGAGGCGCAGCACCGACACGGGGATGTCGGCGATGTGGGGGGCGTCCACGGCGATGGCCCGGTTCGAGAAGAACACGCCCGGGACGACCTCCGGGTCGACGCAGTGGTCACCGCTCCAGCTCTTGGTGTTGTCGCTGAAGACCTCCTCGGTGACCGCGCCCGTGGCGCACTCCCAGGAGTTGCGGTAGCCGCCCTCGTAGCCCACCAGGAGGTCGGGGGCGTCGAAGCGGTAGGGTCCGTCCGCCGAGGCGATGGCGGAGCGGACCTTCCGCACGCACCGCTGCCCGGTGGCGGGGTCCACCAGGGCCTCCAGCTTGCGCATGATCTCGGCGATCAGGCCCACGTACTCGTCCCCCTCCTCCACGATCCCCGACTTCTCGCGGCCCTTGCGGTTGATGAACATGCCCGTCAGCCCGAGGCTGAACGCCCGGGTCCGGCTCCAGTCCACCTGTCCGAACCAGTCGCCGCTGGTGTGGGCCCCGTCCTTGAGGACCAGGTAGCCCTCGTCCCGCAGCCAGGCGTTCAGGTTGACGCCCCGGCGGAAGTTGGTGAACCCGTGGTCGCTCATCACGATGACCACCGTGTCCGGATCGTCGCCGACCTTGGCCAGCAGCTTGCCCAGCATGGCGTCCATGTGCTGGTAGACCCGGAAGATCGCGTCGGCGTAGGCCGTCGCCTCCTTGTCCCGGTTCGCGGGGTGTGTGGGGTCCAGGTAACGATAGAACATGTGCTGGACGCGGTCGGTGGTGTCGAAGACGGTGGTCACCAGGCCCTTCGACGTGTGATCGAGGGCCTCGAAGAGCATCCGCTCCCGCTCCTCGCAGATCAGCATCGCCTGCTCGAAGAAGGCCTTCTCGTCGATGACCCGCTCGTTGAGCGCCCAGGTGTCCTCGGCGAGGCCGAGGGTGGCGAAGGGACCCAGCAGCTTGGCGAGGTAGACGCTGTAGACCGCGGGGTGGCTGATGGGCATCGCCGGGTTCTCGGGGTCGATGTGGATCGGGGTCATGTACAGGCTGACCTCCGGCTCCAGCGACACCAGGTAGAAGCGGGCGATTCCCTTGACCTGGATGCCGAGGCCCGCATCGAAGGAGAGGGTCACCCACTCGGAGTAGCGCTCCAGCTCCAGCGTGACGGGCGGGCTGCCCTCCACCTCCAGGCGGGCGGTGCGCCGGTCGGAGGCGACGTGCAGCGAGAACGGCAGGGTCATCCGCGGGCTGCCCTTCACCATGCCGTTGTCGGGACCGACGATCCGGCTGCGGATCGTCCCCTCCTTGTTGCGGCGGAGCACCGTCTGCTCCCCCCCGGTGAACGCCGCCTGCCCGTCCTGCTGGGCGGTGCTGAAGAAGCTGAACGTGCCCTGGCTCCCCCGCAGGTCGGGGACGCACATGCCGCTGAGCAGCAGCCCGCGGAAGGGCTCCGGGGGGAAGGTGATGGGCACGCGCTGGATGGTGGAGTGGATGTGCCGGTCCCCCAGCAGCTTCCAGAAGGGGGTGCCCTTGCGCAGGAGCTTGATCCGCGGCTTCTCCAGCGGGATCAGGTACTTGCCGATGTTGAGCACCTTCTTCGCCTCGCCGATGTCCGTGCTGGACAGCACGGGCGCGTAGGTGCAGGGGTCCCGGGTCAGGAAGTCGTAGATCCCGTGCAGGGAGGGATCGACGCCGGTGGAGAAGGTCGACCAGGCGACGGGGGACATGGAGGGGTTGCTGGTGTCCAGGGGGCGGAAGACGCCGCGCCCCGCCAGCCCCTGGAGGTTCGGGAGCCGGCCCTCCTGCATCAGGCGGGTGGCGATCCCCGGGTCCATCCCGTCGAGGCCGACGATGACGACCCGCTTGGCGGTGGCGTGCTTGAAGGGGTTCCCCACCCGGATCAGGCGCCAGGCGACCGTGAAGGGCCACGCGAGGATGATCAGCACCGCGAGGCCGACGGCCGCGACGATGAGGAGCAGCGATCCGGCGAAGGCGAAGCCGGCGCCGGGACCGATGTAGGCCATCGCCGGAGGCGACCACGCCACGGCGGAGAGTCCGGCGAGGCCGGCCACGGCGAGCACGGCGGCGCTCCGGGCGCCGGGGCGCGCTGGGGAGCGGTGCGACGAGGTTTCCAGGTGGTTCACGGTGATCTCGGGTCGGGTGCGAGGGGTGCTCGCGCCCGGTCGGTCGGGCCAGGCTCGGAGGGAGGACGAGCCCGCCCCTCAGGTGTCGTGCGGTGGATCGAGTCCCGGTGTGGGCGGGCCAGGGTGCGGCGGCGGGGTTGCCCTGCTAGGATCGCCGCCGCCCCGCCCCCCGCGGGGCCCACCCTCGCTCCCCCGCCGCCGCGGGGACCGCTCCCGGCGGCGCCGACTCCGACGGCCTCCCTCCTCCACGAAGGAACACGATGATGAGAAGATCCCTTTCCCTCCTCGCCCTCGTCGGCCTGATGGCCGCCTGCGGAGCCTCGCTGGCCGACCAGGAGAAGGACGCCCGGGCCGCCCTCGACGCGCGGGACTGGGCCAAGGCCCGCTCCGTGGCCGAGCAGGCCCTCCAGCGCCCCGAGGTCGGGGAGGACCTCGCCACGGCGTGGAGGCTGGAGCAGGTCCGCATGGAGGCCCTCGCCCACGCCAAGCAGGGGGCGGAAGTGGTGTCGTCCCTGGAGCGGCTCGCGGGGAAGTACCCGCAGCAGGTGACTCCGGCCCTCTATCGGTCCCTCGCGGACAAGCTCAACGCCGCGGGGGAGACCAGCGGCGCCATCGACGTGCTGGCGGCCGGGGACAAGCGCTTCCCCGCCGAGCACGCGGCGTTCACCGAGGCCATCGACGCCCTGAAGCAGGGGGGGCTCGACCCCGCCGAGATCGAGAAGCTCAAGGCCCTCGGCTACCTCTAGGGGATCGCCGGTCCGAGGACCAGTCCGGCGCGCGGGGGCCTCCCCGGCGCTCCTCCCATGGGGCGTCGTCACCGTCGCCTCGTCCGTCAACGCGGGCCGAGCCTCGGCAGGGCGGGGGAGGGCGCCCCCGCGGGGACCGGCTCCACCTTCAGCACGACCTCCCGGTGCAGTTCGGCGATCTGGGGAGCCAGGGCGGCCAGCACCTGCCGGCCCAGGGGCGTGATGCGGTAGTTGCGCCGCGCCTTCTCGCTCTGTCCGGGCACCGAGCACAGCCAGCCGTTCCTCTCCATGCGCGCCAGGAGCGGGTAGAGGGTCCCGGGACTGAGCCGGTGCCCGTGGTCCGCCAGCTCTTCGAGCAGCCACAGCCCGTAGACGTCGCGCGAGACGGCGTGGTGCAAGATGTGCATCTTGCAGAACGCCAGCCCGATCTCCCGTTCGATGGCGCCGCGCATTACGGGGACCGTATACCGCGGTCGTAATGCTTCGGCAAGGCCCGCAGGCCGGAGTGGCCTGGTCGGCGCGGAGTGTAGTCCGAGTCGGCGCGGGAGCGAAGGACCGCAACGACGACGGGTCGTGATCCCCGGGGGCGCCGTGGGGGCATCGTCCGACGCTCCGGGGCCGTTCCCCCCGGATGGGTCCGGGTGCGGGTGGGCACAACGACCCGGCGGTCGAGTCCGGGGAGTTGTGTGCCGAGGCACAGCCCGGGACTCGGGAACCACGCGGCCCGGATCCGCGGGAGGAGGCGATTTTTGCCCGTCTCCGTAGGCCGGAGCGGACAGCTCGCGGCGTCCTGGAGGGCTTGGTGCGGAGGTTGCTAACGTGACCGCGCGCCCGGTGACGGACCGGTCGAACTCCAGGAGTCCCCATGCGCATTCTCGCTGTACCGCTGCTCGCCGCCGCGCTCGGCGTGTCCCTCGGAGCGGGCTGCGGCCCCGATGCCCCAGGACCGTCCGCCCCCGGGGGGGCCGTCGACCTCAAGCAGGTCATGGCCCAGCGCGGCCTGACCGACGCCGACGTGATCGCCGCCGCCAAGACCTACACCCCCACCGGCAAGCACGACGAGTACGTGATCCTCGCCTCCGGCGGGCACGGGGGGAACCTCGTGGCCATCGGCGTGCCCAGCATGCGGATCCTCAAGTACGTCGCGGTCTTCGGGCCCGAGCCCTGGCAGGGCTACGGCTACGGCGGCCTGGGGGACAAGCTGCTCTACGAGGACTCGAAGCAGGGGGGCAAGCAGATCACCTGGGGGGACGTCCACCACCCGAACCTCTCCGAGACCAACGGCGAGTACGACGGGGAGTTCATCTTCGTCAACGACAAGGCCAACGCCCGGATCGCCGTGGTGGACCTCAAGGACTTCACCACCAAGCAGATCATCGCCAACCGCCTCGTGATGAGCGACCACGGCGGCGCCTTCGTCACCCCGAACACCGAGTACGTCGTCGAGACCAGCCAGTACCCCGCTCCCCTCGGGGGCGCCTACGCCCCCCTCTCCGAGTACAAGGACAAGTACCGGGGGGCGGCGACCTTCTGGAAGTTCGACCGGAGCCGGGGGCGGATCGACGAGGCGGCCTCCTTCGCCATCGAGCTGCCCCCCTACTCCCAGGACCTCGCCGACGCCGGCAAGTTCGACTCCGACGGCTGGGTCTTCATCGGCTCGTGGAACACCGAGATGTCCGCCGGCACCGAGGGGAAGGACAAGCCGCCCATGGAGAGCGGCGCCAGCCAGAACGACATGGACTACCTCCACATCATCGACTGGAAGAAGGCCGAGCAGCTCGTCCAGGCCGGGAAGACCACGGACATCAACGGCATGCGGGTCCTGCCCCTGGCGACCGCGGCGGCGGAGGGGGTCCTGACCTTCGTGGGGGAGCCCAAGAGCCCCCACGGCTGCGACGTCACCCCCGACGGCAAGGCCATCGTCGTCGGGGGCAAGCTCGACACCCACGCGACCGTGTTCGAGTTCGCGAAGGTCAAGGAGCTGATCGCCAAGAAGGACTTCGAGGGGCGCGACGCCTACGGGGTGCCCATCCTGAACTTCCAGAAGGCGCTCCGGGGCCAGCAGGAGATCGGGCTCGGTCCCCTGCACACCGTCTTCGACGAGAAGGGCAACGCCTACACCTCGGTGTTCCTCGACAGCACCGTGGTCAAGTGGAACTACAACCAGATCGGCCAGCCCACCGAGGCCCTGCCGGTCCACTACAACATCGGCCACATCACCGCCGCCGAGGGGGACAGCGCCAGCCCCGACGGGCGCTACGTGGTGGCCATGAACAAGATGGCCCAGGACCGGCACCTGGGCGTCGGCCCCCTGCTGCCCCAGAACTTCCAGCTCATCGACATCACCGGGCCCAAGATGGAGCTCATCTACGACCTCCCCATCCCCCTGGGCGAGCCCCACTACGCCCAGATGATCAAGGCGGACAAGCTCAAGACCATCCAGGTCTACACCCCCGCGGGCACCGATCCCTACACCGACGAGGTGTCGCCCCACGCGGTGGCCGCGGGTGGCGAGCGCATCGAGCGCAACGGCAACAAGGTCGACGTCTACATGAGCGTCATCCGCAGCCACTTCACCCCGGACACCATCGAGGTGAACCAGGGCGACCTCGTGACGTTCCACCTGACGAACCTGGAGCAGGCCTTCGACCAGACCCACGGCTTCGCCGTGGACATGTACAACCTCAACGTGTCCCTGGAGCCCGGGAAGTACGAGCGGGTGAGCTTCGTCGCGGACCGCCCCGGCGTGTTCCCCCTGTACTGCACCGAGTTCTGCTCCGCCCTCCACCTGGAGATGGCGGGCTACCTGCTGGTCAAGCCCCGGGCCTGAGGTCCCGGCGGACCGCTCCAAAAGGGATGGGAGTCCCCAACATGAAGCTCGCGCTGCCCTTCGCCGCCCTCATCGCCCTCGGGGGGTGCGGCGGCTCCACCGACGGGACCGGCTCCTCCACCGCGCCCCCTACGCCCGTCGCGCCCGCCGCTTCCCCGGCGGCCGAGGCGCCCTCGCCCGACGGACCGGCGGACCTGGCGATCCCCGACGTCTCCTCGCTGCCCACCGACGCCGCCTCCCTGGCCAGGGGGAAGTCGGTGTTCGACGGCAAGGGGTGTGGCGCGTGCCACGCCTTCGGATCCAAGCTGGTGGGCCCCGACCTCACCGGGCTCAAGGAGCGCCGCTCGACGCCGTGGCTCGCCCGCATGATCCGCCACCCGGAGCAGATGACCAAGCGGGACCCCGTCGCCAAGGACCTGTTCCGGACCCACATGGTCCAGATGACGGACCAGCGGATCGACGACGAGGACCTGAAGCTCCTGCTCGCCTACCTGCTGGAAAGGAAGGAGGGCTGACCATGGGCGCCGCGCCGGTCCACCCGGTCGAAGAGAAGTCGCGGCTCGTCTCCGGACCCCGGGCGACCTGGTCCCGCTCCCAGAGGTGGGTCGTGCTGGGCCTCGCCCTGCTTGGGGCCGCGCTCATCGCCGTCTCGTACTTCCTCCCCTACTGGCACTTCGCCCTGTTCGCCCCCCAGTACCCGAAGGGCCTGAACCTGGTGATCTCCCTCACCGGCGTGACCGGGGACGTCCAGGAGATCGACATCATCAACCACTACATCGGCATGGGTCACCTGGGGGAGGCCGCGAAGCTGGAGCGCCAGCTCGCGGCGTGGGGGATCGGCGTCGCCGGGGCGGCGATCGCGGTCCTCATCGTCGCCTCGGGCCGGAGGCTCGGGTGGCTGGCGACCCTGCCCGCGGTGGTGCTGCCGCTGGGCTTCGTGCTGGACACCTTCTACTGGATGTACCGGTTCGGCCACGAGCTGGACCCCATGGCCCCCATCACCATGAAGCCCTTCACCCCCACCCTCTTCGGGGAGGGGAGGGTGGGCCAGTTCCGCACCCTCGCCACGCCGGAGTGGGGCTTCTGGCTCTCCCTCGCGGGGTTCGCCCTGGTGGTCTACGCGGTGGTCCGCCGACGCCGCGTGTGCCACGCCTGCCCGCTCCACGACCGCTGCGGCCTCGTGTGCCCGAAGGCGCTGGTGGGGGTCCCCGGGGATCCCGGGGTGGGGGGGCGGTGAGGTTCGCGCTCCCGGGGCTGCTGCTGGCCGGCGCGTTGGTGGCGGCGGACCCGGGCCACGCCCCCCCGGTGGGCGGTGCCCCGCCGCAGGCCGCCGCCCGCACCGATCTGCCGGGCGGCCCTCCCCGGGAGGCGCGGGTGGAGCCCGGCGAGGCTCTCTCCGCCGCCCTCGCCGCCCTGCCCGCGGGCTCCTCGGTGCGGCTCGGGGCGGGGGTGCACGCCGGGCCGGTGGTGGTGGACCGGCCCCTGAGCCTCGTCGGGGAGCCCGGCGCCGTGGTCCAGGGCCCCGGCCGGGGAACGGTGCTGTCCATCGTCGCCCCCGACGTGCGGGTGGCGGACCTCCGGGTCACCGGAGGGGGGGCGAACCCCACCGCGGGGGACGCGGGGATCCTCGTCGCCGGGGACCGGGCGGTGCTGGAGCGGGTGAGGGTCGACCGGGCCCTCATCGGGATCGACCTGAGGCAGGTGCAAGGGGCGACGGTCCGGGACTGCCACGTCGCCGGCCGCACCGACCTGCCGCTGGGGCAGCGGGGGGACGGGATCCGCCTGTGGGAGTCCCGGGACAACCTCGTCCAGGGGAACCGGCTGGAGGACGTCCGGGACCTGGTGGTCTGGTACTCCGACGACAACCGCTTCGTCGGCAACGAGGTGACCCGCGCCCGCTACGGCACCCACTTCATGCACGCCGACGACAACGTGGTCTCGGGCAGCGTCTTCCGGGACGACGTGGTGGGCGTCTTCGTGATGTACAGCCGGGGCGTGGAGCTGGACGGGAACCTCGTCACCGGCGGGAAGGGCGCGGCGGGAGTCGGGCTGGGGTTCAAGGAGAGCGAGGGCGTGATCGCCCGGGGGAACCGCCTCGTGGGGAACACCACCGGGATCTACCTGGACACCACGCCCCAACAGGTCGGCGGCCTCGCCCGCTTCGAGGGCAACCTGGTGGCCTACAACGACGTGGGGCTGAGGATCCACGGCTCCCAGGTGGGGGCGCAGTTCGTGGGGAACTCCTTCCACGAGAACCTCGCCCAGGTCGCCGTCGACGGCCGGGGGAACGCCCTGGGCTCCCGCTTCGCGGGCAACGCGTGGAGCGACTACGCCGGCTACGACCTCGACCGGGACGGCTACGGGGACCTGCCCCACGAGCTGAGGCGCCTCTCGGACACGCTGCGGGACCGGCGGCCCGCCATCGCGTTCTTCGCCGGCACCCCCGCGGCGGGGCTGCTGGACCTGCTGGGCGCGGCCTTCCCCATGTTCGGGCCCGCGCCCCTGGCCCGGGACGAGCGCCCGGCGATGCGCCGCGGAGGGGCGACGTGATCCCCCCCCGGGACGGTGGGGGCTGCCCGGCGGTCCGGGTCGGCGGCCTGGTCAAGCGGTACGGGGCCCGGGCGGTCCTGAAGGGGGTGGACCTGGAGATCGCCCCCGGCGAGCGGGTGGCCCTGGTCGGTCCCAACGGCTCGGGGAAGACGACGCTGATGCGCTGCCTCCTGGGCCTGGTGCGGGCCACGGGGCAGGTGCGGATCGCCGGACACGACGCCTGGTCCGAGCACGAGGCCGCCCAGGTGCACGTCGCCTACGTCCCCCAGCGGGCCCCGGGGCTCCCGGCCACGGTGGCCCAGGTGGTGGAGTTCTGGAGCGCCACCCGGCGCCTGGGGGCGGAGCGCCTCGGGGCGGTGGCGCGGGTCTTCGGCCTGGACGTGGAGGCCCTGGGGACGGTCCCCTTCACGGCCCTGTCCGGGGGGATGCAGCAGAAGCTCCTGGCGGCCATGGCGCTGGCGACGGAGTGCCCGATCCTGCTCTTCGACGAGCCCACCGCGAACCTCGATCCCCAGGCCCGGGAGGTCTTCCTGGCCATGCTCCGGGACCGCAGGCCCGCGCCCACGGTGGTGCTGTCCTCCCACCGCCTGGAGGAGGTGACCCACCTGGTGGACCGGGTGCTGGTGCTGACCGACGGGCGGATCACCTTCGACGCCCCCGTGGACCGCTTCCTCACCGAGCCCGGCGTGGCGGCGGCGGCGGGCATGGACACCGGCGGCCGCGTGGTCCCTTTCGGGAGGACCCGGTGAGGCGGATCCGGGGACCCCGGTGGGGGACGCTCCTGGCCCTCGCGGTGGCGCTGCCCCTGTCCGCCTGCGGGCGGGACCTGGACCGCCCGGTCCCCGTCCCCTGGGACAAGGTCGCCTGCGATCACTGCGGGATGCTGGTGGGCGAGCCGCGCCACGCCGCGGAGCTGGTGACCCGGTCCGGCGACGTGGAGTTCTTCGACGACCCCGGCTGCCTCTTCCGCTACGAGGCGGAGCGCTCCCCCGCCGTCGCCCACCTGTGGTTCCGCGGCGGCGAGGGCGAGGACGCCTGGCTGCCGGACGTCGGGGTGGCCTTCGCCACCGGCGCGACCACCCCCATGGGCAGCGGGCTCGTGGCCGTCCCCGCCGGGACGCCGGGGGCCCTGTCCCTCCCCGACGCCCGGGCCCGGGCCCTCTCCGGGGGGCGGCCGTGAGCGCGGCGGTCCTGCGGATCGAGGCCCGGGGAGTCGCCCGGGCCCGGTGGTTCACCGCCGCGTGGGTGCTGGCGGCCGCCCTGGTGGGCTTCTTCGTCGTGGTGGGGTCCCGGGAGTCGGCGGTGGTGGGGTTCACGGGGCTCGGCCGGGTGATGGGGGGCGTCGTCCAGGCGTCGCTGCTCTTCCTGCCCCTGCTCGCCCTGCTCTCCACCACCCAGGCGGCGTCGGCCGCCCGCCAGCAGGGGGTGTTGGAGTGGTACCTCGCCCACCCTCTGTCCCGGGCGCGGGTCTTCTGGGGCCTGTTCCTGCCCCGGCTCGGCGCCGTGCTGCTGCCGGTGGCGGGCTCGGTGGCGGTGCTGGCGGCGGTCGCCTGGGGCCTGGGGCAGCCCGTGGGCGTGGCCCTCCTCGGGGAGTTCCTGCTGCTCCTGCTGGGGCAGGGCTTCTGCTTCGCCGCCCTGGGCATGGCGGTGGGCGTGACGGCCCGGGCGCCGGAGCAGGCGCTCCTCCTGGGCCTGAGCCTGTGGGCGGCCTGCGCGGCGCTGGTGGACTTCGTGCTGCTGGGGCTGCTGCTCCGCTGGGACCTCCCCCCCCAGGCGGTGTTCGGGATCGCGGTGGCGAACCCGATCCAGGCGGGGAGGGTCGGCATGCTCGCCGGCCTCGATCCCCAGCTCGGGGTGCTGGGGCCCGTGGGCACCTGGGCCACCATCACGCTGGGGGCGCCGGCGACCGTCGCCTACGGGCTCGCCTGGCCCTTCGCGGTGGGCGGCGCCGCCCTTCTGGGGGCCCGTCGCCGTTTCCTGAAGGGAGACTTACTGTGAGCGCCCGCTGCGCTTCGCTCGCCGCCGCGAGCGACCCGCGCCCGGAGGAGTCCCCCGTGAGCGACAAGGGCTGGAACTACCGCACCGTCATCGAGCCGTTCCGCATCAAGATGGTGGAGGCGATCCCCATCCTCTCGGCCTCGGAGCGCCGGGCGGCCCTGGACCGGGCGGGGCACAACCTGTTCCGCCTGGACGCCCGGGAGGTCACCATCGACCTGCTGACCGACTCTGGCACCGGCGCCCTGAGCGCCGAGCAGTGGGCGGCGATGATGGTGGGGGACGAGACCTACGCCGGCAGCCGGTCCTTCCACCGCCTGGAGGCGGTGGTGCGGCGGGTGATCGGCCACCCCCACTTCTTCCCGGTCCACCAGGGCAGGGCGGCGGAGCGGATCCTCGCCCGCACCATGCTCTCCCCGGGGCAGGTGGTCCTCAACAACACCCACTTCGACACCACCCGCGCCAACGTCGAGCAGGCCGGCGCCCTGGCCGAGGACCTGCCCGTCGCCGCCGCCGCCGTGCCCGAGGACGAGTCCGCGTTCAAGGGCGACATGGACCTCGCCGCCCTGGACGAGGCCCTGGCGCGGCACGGGGAGCGGGTGGCCCTGGTGATGCTCACCCTCACCAACAACGCCGCCGGGGGGCAGCCGGTGAGCATGGCCAACGTCGAGGCGGTCTCCGCCCGGTGCCGGGCGGCGGGGGTGCCGTTCTTCCTGGACGCCGCGCGCTTCGCCGAGAACGCCTGGTTCATCCACACCCGGGAGCCGGCCTACGCCTCGTGGAGCGTGGCGGACATCGCCCGGCGCCTCTTCGACCTGGCCGACGGCTGCACCCTGTCGGCGAAGAAGGACGGGATCTCCCACATCGGGGGCCTGCTCACCACCCGGGACCCGGCGCTCGCGGAGCGGTTCCGGAACGAGCTGATCCTGGGCGAGGGCTTCCCCACCTACGGCGGCCTGGCGGGGCGGGACCTGGAGGCCGTCGCCGTGGGGCTGGAGGAGGCCCTGGACCCGGACTACCTCCGCTACCGCGCCCGGACCGTCGCCTACCTGGCCGAGGGGCTGCTGGCGGTGGGCGTGCCGGTGGTCCGCCCCCCGGGAGGCCACGCCGTCTACCTCGACGCCGGCCGGCTGCTGCCCCACATCCCCAAGGACGCCTTCCCCGGCCAGGCCCTCGCCACCGCCCTCTACGTGGAGGGGGGCGTGCGGGGAGTCGAGGTGGGCTCCTTCATGTTCCCGGCGGCGCGCCTCCAGCTCGTCCGGCTGGCGCTCCCCCGGCGCTCGTACACCCAGGCCCACGTGGACTACGTCATCGAGGTCGCCGCCCGGGTCCAGGCCCGGGCGGGGGACCTGCGCGGTTACCGGATCACCGAGGAACCGCCGTTCCTGAGGCACTTCTCGGCGTCCCTCGCCCCCCTCGGGTGAGCCGCCCCGAAACCCGTCCCGGGGGCGACGAGCGGTGCCCCGACACCTGATCGGGACCCTTTCAACGGACATGGAAGTCTGTTAAGAACCTCGCTGCGAACCGTGGGCCGGCGGTCCCACCCCGGACCCAGGAGGAACGAGAGCATGCCCTCGGGCCAGCACGGCCACCCCGACGCTCCCGCCAGGGAGGCGCGCCGCGAGGCGGGCCGCTGGCTCGCCCTGTCGGTCGGCAGCCTGGTGCTCGCGGGCGCCTTCGCCATCCTCCTGGTCATCGGGCGCACGCCGCCCCTGGACCGCCTCTTCTCCGACCCCCTGTTCTTCAAGCGCGGCCTCGTGGTCCACGTGGACCTGGCCCTGGTCGTCTGGTTCTACAGCTTCGTCGCGGCGATCACGTTCCTCGTGCCCTCCCGGCGCGCCCCCGGCCGGCTCGCCCGGGCGGGCGCCTCCATCGCCGCCGCGGGAGTGGTGGCGATGATGGCCGGGGCGGGGATGCGGGGGGCGGCCCCGGTGCTCGCCAACTACATCCCGGTGATCGACCACCCCGCCCACAACCTGGGCCTGCTGGCCTTCTTCCTGGGGGTCGCCCTCGCCGTCCTCGATCCCCGGCTCCTCCCCAGCCACGAGGCGCCCACCGGCTTCTTCGCCCTCCCTCCCGCCGCCCGGCCCCCCGCCCGGGCCGCGGCCCTGGCGCTGGTGCTGGCGCTGCTGGCGGGGGTGGGGGCGTTCCTGACCACCCCCCGGGGGCTGCCGGCCCAGGGCTACTACGAGCTGCTCTTCTGGGGCATGGGCCACGCCCTCCAGTTCGCCAGCGTCCTGGGGATGGTGGCGGTGTGGATGGTCCTGCTGGAGTCCGCCCTGGGGCGGGCCCCGGTGTCGCGGCGGGCCTCGGCGATCCTCTCGGGGCTGCTCCTGGCCCCGGTCTTCGCCGCCCCCTCCCTCACCCTGTCGGGGACCACCCGGGGCTTCGTCCACTCCGCCTTCACCACGATGATGCGCTGGGGGATCTTCCCGGTGGTCTCGGTCTTCCTGGTCGCCGGAGTCCTGGCGGTGGTCCGGGCCCGGAGGGCGGGGGGGCTGCCCTCCGCCGGCCTCGCCGATCCCCGGATCATGGGCTTCGCGGTCAGCGCGGCCCTCACGGCGCTGGGCTTCGGGCTCGGCGCGGCCATCCGCGGATCGAACACCATGATCCCCGCCCACTACCACGCCTCCATCGGCGCGGTGACGGCGGCGTTCATGGCGGTGGGGCTCGGGATCCTGGAGTCCCTCGGCCACGGGATCCCCACCCCGCGCCTGCGGCGCTGGGCGGGTTGGCAGCCGCTGGTCTTCGGCGGTGGCCAGATGGTGTTCGCCGCGGGCTTCGCCCTCGCGGGGAGCCACGGCATGGCCCGGAAGGTCTATGGCCAGGAGCAGGACGCCCGCTCCCTCGGCGAGATCGTCGGGCTCGGCACGATGGGCCTCGGCGGCCTCGTGGCCGCCGCCGGCGGGCTCCTCTTCCTCTACCTCGTCCTCTCGGCGTGGCGCCGTCCCGCGTCCGCGCCCTCGGCCCCCCAGAACTGGAGGCATCCATGGAACGACAGGGAGATCGCCCTCACCCGATCCAGAGGTTGATGGACAACCCCTGGCTCCTGCTCGCTCTCGGCCTGCTGGTCCCCTTCGTGTCGTACACGGCGTGGGGCTGGATCGAGATCGCCCTGACCAAGCCGGCCGCGCTGCCGTGACGAGGAGGCGCCCATGAGCATCCATACTCCTCCGGCCGACTGGTTCAAGCCTCCGACGGGGGCCGAGCGCGCGTGGATCGGGCTCGCCCTGGTGTGGTGCCTGATCATGTCCATGGCCATGCCCTACTGGGCGGTGAAGGGGAAGCAGAACAGCAGCGGGGAGGCGTACCGGGTGGAGCCCGCCGACTTCTCGGCGCGGGTGGACCGATTCGTCGCCGCCCACAAGGTGGGCGAGCTGGACGGGCAGCCCGTGGTGGAGCCCACCCCCGGCGGCGACGCCTACCTCCTGGGCCGCATGTGGGCCTGGTACCCGATCCTCAAGCTCCGGCAGGGGCAGACGTACCGCGTCCACCTCTCCGCCCTGGACCTGCAGCATGGCTTCTCGCTGCAGCCCATGAACATGAACTTCCAGGTACTCCCGGGCTACGACCACGTCCTGACGCTCACGCCGACCAGCACGGGAGAGTTCTCCATCATCTGCAACGAGTTCTGCGGGATCGGGCACCACCTGATGACCGGCAGGATCATCGTCGAGTAGGAGCGGCCATGGCGAGCCACGACACGATCCCCTTGGGCGCCCCTCCGGTGGGACTGCGCGGCGCGGTGTCCGGGGCCCGGACCTGCGACACGACCGGGCTGCCCGTCTGCCTCACGGCGCAGAAGTTCATCCAGTTCAACGCGGTCTCGGCCGTGGTGTGCCTGCTGGTGGGTGGCATCGCCGCCCTCCTGCTGGCCCTCACCCGGTGGCCCGCGGTCCACCTCCTCCCCGCGCAGTGGTACTACCGGATCCTGACCCTGCACGGCTTCAACATGCTGATCTTCTGGATCCTGTTCTTCGAGGTCGCGATCCTCTACTTCGTCAGCACCACCCTGCTCAACTCACGCCTCGCGTCCAAGGGTACGGCCTGGACCTCGTTCCTGATGATGGTCGCGGGCGCGGGCATGGTGGAGTGGACGACCCTCACCGGGCGCAGCGACGTGCTGCTGACGTCCTACACCCCCCTCCAGGCCCACCCCGTCTTCTACCTGGGCATCATCCTGGTCGCCGTGGGCACCCTCATCGGGGTGGGGAACTTCTTCGCCACCCTCTACATCGCGCGCCGGGACCGCACGTACTCGGGCTCGGTGCCCCTCGTGGTGTTCGGGGCCACGGCGGCGGCGATCATCGCCGTGGTGACCCTGCTCCACGGCGCCATCGTGATGATCCCCACCTTCCTGTGGTCCCTCGGCCTCATGGGGGCTCCCGATCCGGCGTGGTACCGCCTGATCTGGTGGGGGCTCGGGCACCAGTCCCAGCAGGTCAACGTCTGCGCGATGGTGTCGGTGTGGTACCTGCTGGGCACCATCACCACCGGGGCGAAGCCGGTGAACCAGGCGGTGTGCCGCGGCGCCTTCGTGCTCTACATCCTGTTCATCAACCTGGCCTCGGCGCACCACCTGCTGGTGGACCCCGCCATGGGCACGAGCTGGAAGATCTGGAACACGTCTTACGCCATGTACCTCGCCGTGCTGGCCTCGATGATCCACGGCTTCACCGTGCCGGCCTCCATCGAGGTGGCGCAGCGGGCCAAGGGCTACACGAAGGGGCTGTTCGGCTGGCTCGCGGCGGCGCCCTGGGGCAACCCGGGCTTCTCGGGCTTCTTCCTGTCCCTGCTGATCTTCGGCTTCATCGGCGGGATCACCGGCGTCACCCTCGGCACCCAGCAGATCAACATCATCGCCCACAACACGCTGCGGATCCCCGGACACTTCCACGCCACCGTGGTCGGTGGCACCACCCTGGCCTTCATGGCCCTGACCTACTACGTCGTGCCCCTGCTCTTCCAGCGGGACTTCCACGCCAAGGCCCTGGCCCGGGTGCAGCCCTACCTCTTCGCGGCGGGGATCGTGACCATGTCCCTGGGCATGTCCTTCGCGGGCTCCTACGGCGTGCCCCGGCGCCACTGGGACATCGACTTCACGGGCGCCGCCTACACGCCGGGCTTCGACGCCGGCGCCCACCTGATGCTCGGGATCATGGGGGTCGGCGCCGTCCTGGCCTTCACCGGGCTGCTCCTGTACGTCCTGCTCACCGTGGCCGCGGTCTTCTTCGGGCCGCGCATCCAGGGCCGCGCCATGACGCCCTGGCACGTCGAGCGGGCCGCGGCGGCCCCCACCCACGCGGCGGACGAGCACCACATGCCCGGAACGACGGTGCTGGTGGGGATCCTCCTGCTGTCGTTCGTCATCTACTACTTCGCCAACTGGAAGGCCCTGGCCGACGTCTGGGGCGTGAGGTAGGCCCGATGGAGCGCATGGTCCAGCGCCTCGAGGACTTCATGTCGGGAGCCCGGTTCGCCGTGTTCGCCCTGGCGATCCTGGTGGGGTTCAAGGCGATCCTCCTCCTGGCGCTGGTCACGCCCACCCCGACCGGGGACCTCGCCGGCTTCGCCGAGGACTTCAAGACGTGGTGCTTCGGCTACGATCCCGCCACGGGGCGGGTCCAGTGGGCGCACACGGCGACGATGCTGCTGGAGCCGGTGGTCCTGGGCGCCATCGTGATCGGGATCTGGCGGCAGCCCCTGCGGGAGGCCATGGCGGGTCGGCTGCGGGGCCATCGGTCGTGGGCGGTGGCCGGACTCACCGTCGCCGTCGGGGTGGTGGTGGGGCTCGGGGTCTACGTTTCCCGGGACGGCCGCCGGCCCCCCGGAGAGCTGCCCTTCCCCGCCGAGGCGCTGCGGACCTCCTTCACGGCGCCGGCTCTGGACCTGGTGGACCAGGACGGCCGCCGGGTCACCCTGGAGGGGCTCCGAGGGAAGGTGGTGGTCCTCACCGCCGTGTACTCCCACTGCGCGCAGACCTGCCCGCGGATCCTGACCGAGCTGCGGGAGGCGATGGCCGCGCTGCCCCCACCGCTGCGGGACGACGTCACCGTCGTGGGGATCAGCCTCGATCCCGAGCGGGACCGCCCGGAGGTCCTGGCGGACCTGGCCCGGGCGTACGGGGTCTCCTCCCCGGCGTGGCGCCTCGTCACCGGCGAGCCCGCGGCCGTGGAGGGGGTCCTGGACTCCCTGGAGTTCGCAAGGGTCCGGGACCCCGAGACTGGGGTCATCGATCACGCCAACCTCTTCGTGCTGGTGGATCGGGGGGGAAAGATCGCCTACCGCCTCGCCCTCGGCGAGAGTCAGCAGCGGTGGCTCGTGTCCGCGCTCGGAGTCCTCCTCTCCGAGCGCGCCGTCGCCTCGGCCCGACCCTGAGTCGAGCCGGGAGACCGGAGCCCGGATCCATGTCTTCGCCCCCACTCCCCCGGCGTGCCTCCTCCCACGCCGGCTCCTCCTCGCTCCCCATCTTCGTCGCCGACGCCAGCCCCGAGCCCCGGGTGCTGGGGGAGCCCCTGCTCCGGGCCGTGGACTCGGGGTTCCTCCACCTGGAGCGATGGCTGCGGGTCCTGGTCCCCGACCGCTGGAACCCCATCGCCCAGGCGGGCGCCATCGCCAACGTCGCCTTCATCGTGGCCTCGGCCACGGGGGTGCTGCTCCTGGTCTGGTACGTGCCCAGCGTGAACCAGGCGTGGAGCTCGGTGGAGGCGATGGGGAAGGCGCCGCTCACGGCGGGGCTGGTGCGGTCCCTCCATCGCTACTCCTCCGACGGGTGCATGCTCTTCGTGCTGGTGCACGCGCTCCGCCTGTTCGCCGCGCGGCGCTTCGGTGGGGCGCGCTGGCTGGCCTGGGTCACGGGGATCAGCCTCGTGGGGCTCCTGTGGTTCGTGGGGTGGCTCGGGTACTGGCTGGTGTGGGACGAGAGGGCCCACCAGGTGGCGGTGGCGACGGCGCGGCCCCTGGACCTGGTGCCGATCTTCGCCGAGCCCCTCTCCCGCTCCTTCCTCATCGACGAGGCGGTCAACTCCCTGCTGTTCTTCGTGGTGTTCTTCCTCCACATGCTGATCCCCCTGGCCATGGGGGTGGCCCTGTGGCTCCACATCACCCGCCTGAACCGCCCGCGGTTCCTGACGGACCGCCCCATGACCGCCTGGGTGGTGGGGTCGATGGTGGTGCTGTCCCTGGCGTACCCGGCCACCAGCGCTCCCCCCGCGCGGATGCTGCAGCCGCCCACGGACCTCGCCGGGGACGGGTGGTTCCTGCTCCCCCTGACCCTGGCGGAGCGACTCTCGGGGGGCGCCATCTGGGCGGCGACGCTGGTGGGGGGCCTGGTGCTCTTCTCGGTGCCCTGGTGGATGGCCCGCCGGCGGGCGGCGGTGGTGGAGGTCGACACCGCCCGGTGCAACGCCTGTCGGGCCTGCGTCGTGGACTGCCCCTACGGGGCGATCACCATGGTGCCCCGGAAGGACGGGAGGGCCTTCCCCCTGGAGCCCCAGGTGGACCCGTCCCGCTGCGTGGGCTGCGGGATCTGCGTGGGGGCGTGCGGACCGGGGGGGATCGGCCTGCCCGAGGTCCCCGTCCGGGACGCCCGGCGCCACGTGGAGGGATGGATCGGCCAGGCGGCGGAGGAGGGCGAGGAGGTGTCCCTGGCGGTGCTGTGCGCCGGCGCGGCCGGCGGCGGGCTCCGGGTCGATCCCGCCAGCGGCCGGTGCGGCGAGCTGCCGGGCTACCGCGTGCTGGCGGTGCCCTGCGCGGGGTGGCTGCCCCCCACGCTGGTGGAGCGGGCGCTGCGGCGGGGGGCGGCGGGGGTGCTGGTGGTGTCCTGCCCCCCGGCGAGCGGAGCCTACCGTGAGGGCCACGCCTCCACGGCCCAGCGCCTGGCGGGGGAGGGCGCCGCCGAGTCCCTCCCCGCCTCCATCGATCCGGCGAGGGTGAGGCAGGTGGCGCTGGACCGCACCCGCCGGGGGGAGCTGATCCGGGTCGCCCGGGAGTTCCGGGAAGAGGGGGTGCGCCGCGCGGAGGCCGCCGGGCCGCCGCCCGGGGTCCCGGCGCCGGGGCGCGGCGCGGGGATCCGGGCCCGGGTGGCGGTCGGGGCGGCGGCGATCTCGCTGGTCTCGGGGGCCCTGGTCGCCGCCGGGAGCGAGGTCCCGCTGCCGCTGCCCGGCTCGCCGGGGCCGGAGCTGGTGGTCTCGTTCGAGCTGCCGGGGCAGGTCGCCGAGGACTGCCGGGAGCCCGACGCCGCCGAGAGCGCCGCCCGGCCGGTGCACATGCGGCAGGCGAAGATCTGCGAGCGGGCCCGGGTGCCCGTGCGCCTCCGGGTGACGGTCGACGGCCGGGTCGTCCTCGAACGGTCCTACCCTCCCCGGGGGATCTGGGGGGACGGGAACAGCCTGGCGCTGGAGCACCTCCCGGTGGAGCCGGGGACCCGCCGCGTCGAGGTGGCCATCGGCGCCTCGCCGGACGGCGCCACCTGGGACCACGTCGAGGAGCGGATCCTGGAGTTCGGCGAGGAGGGGCGGCGCGTGGCCCTCTTCGAGAAGGGGCACGGCTTCGGTTGGCACTGACGCCGGGCCGATCCCCCTCCGCTCGCTCCTAGCCCCGGACCAGCCCGTCCACCACGAACGCGAAGAGCAGCAGGGCGAGGTAGCGTCCCGAGGCGAGGAAGACCCTTCGGTCGGCGCCCGGATCCGGGTCGCCCACGGCGCGGGCAGTCACGGCGAGGAACCACGCGCCCAGGGCCGCGGCCAGGGCGCCGGTGGGGACCGAGACGACGCCCACCGCCGCCGGCAGGGCCCCCGCGGGCAGCAGCAGGGCGGCGTAGGCGACCATCCGGCGCCGGGTCGCCGCCACGCCGGACCTCAGAGGGAGCACGGGGATGCCCGCCCGCTCGTACTCCTCGCAACGCCGGAGGGCGATGGCCCAGAAGTGTGGCATCTGCCACAGGAACACGATCCCGAACAGGGTGGCCCCCGCCAGGGAGAGGCGCCCATCGACGGCGGCGTCGGCGATGAGGGGCGCTGCGGCGCCGGGCACGGCGCCGACCTCCGTGGCGAGGGGCGTGCGGGGCTTGAGCCACGCGGTGTAGACGCCCAGGTACGTGGAGAAGGTGGCCGCGGCCAGCGTCACGGCGAGGGCTCCCCCCGACGCCGCGAGGACGGCCCCCGAGGCCAGGGCGGTGGCCACGCCGAAGGCGAGGGCCTGGCGGGGGCGCAGCGCGCCGGTGACCAGGGGGCGGCGGCGGGTCCGCTCCATCCGGGCGTCCCGGTCGCGCTCCAGCAGGGCGTTGAGGGCGCTGCACGCCGCGGCGACCCCCCCCGTCCCCGCCAGGATCGCCGCACCTCGGGCCAGGGAAGGCCCCCCCGCGGGGTCCAGCACCAGGGCGGGCAGGGCGGAGAGGGTCACCAGGACCAGCACGCCCGGCCGGGTGAGGGCGAGGTAGGAGCGCCACCGCGGAGGGGCGAGGGCGCGGCGCGGGGGGTCGGATCGGTCCTCCCCGGGGGGGAGGGGCGCCGTCCCGGGGGAGCCGGCCGCGGCGGGGCGCGCACGGGGATGGACCGGCGGCGCCACCGGATCGGCGGTCGCGGGGCCGGGCGGCTCCGCCCGGGGCGGCTCCGGGGCCGGCGATCCGCCCACGTCAGCCCCGCCCCGTGCGGGCGAGGGCCGGGACCGCCACGGAGGTCGTGCGGGCGACGGCACCCACGGTGACGGTCTGGAGGAGCTCGGCGAGGGGCGCGGACGCGCTCGCCCAGCGGTCGTGCAGCGCGCACGGGCACCGCTCGTCGCAGATCCGGTCCCCCATGACGCAGGGCCGGGCCGTGGCCGGCGCGTCCCCGAGGGCGTCCAGCACCTCGCCCAGGAAGATGTGCTCGGGGTCCCGGGCGAGCTCGTACCCCCCGCCGTGCCCCTTCAGTCCGCTGACGATCCCCGCCCGCGCGAGTTGCCCCAAGACCTTCGAGAGGAACGATGGGGGCACCGACGTCCGCTCCGCGAGGCTCTGGGTGCTCTCCTTGGTCCCGGGGGGCAGCCGGGCGAGGGCGATCACCGCCGCCAGGGCGTACCGGGAGGTCAGGGGAAGGCCGGGGCTCAGAGGTGTCATGGGGACCTTCACCGCGACACGCCCGCCGGGCCTCGGGTCCGGAAGGCAGCCGCGTCCAGCCGGGGATCTCCTCCGGCGCGTCCCCCCGCGACCCGCTCGTGGACGCGAGGGCCGCCAAAGCATAGAGCCCCTCGGCGCCAAGGGGGAGCCTTGGTGGGCGCCGGACCCGGGGGGCGCCCGCGTGCCTCCCCCGCTCCATCGACCCGAGAACCGACCGATACGTAGGGCACGGGCCCCATCGGGCGCAATGATACCCCTTGCGGGTTTAACTCAGTGGATGTTATTGGGTCCTGAGTCGCTGGGTCCCCCGCGTCGCGGGCCTGACGGAGGTCGTTCTCTTGACTCGACTCTTTCGCGCCCTGCCGTGGATCGCCTTCGCGCTCTTCGGAGCCCTCCCCGCCGCGGCCGCGGTCCGGGCCGGGGATCCTGCTCCCGCTTTCGATCTCCCCGGCGCCGACGGTGGCTCCCTCGCCCTCTCCAGCCTTCGGGGGAAGGTGGTCCTCCTCAACTTCTGGGCGAGCTGGTGCGCCCCTTGCCTCGCGGAGCTCCCCCTCCTGGACGCGCTCGGGAGGGAGCTGGACCCCGCCGACGCCGCGGTCGTCACGGTGAACGTGGACGTCGCCCGCCCCGCCGCGGAGGCGGTGCGCGCCCGGCTCGGACTCCGCCTCCCGGTGGCCTACGACCCTGCCCAGACGGCGGTGGCGGGCTTCGACCCCTCGGGGCTGCCGGCGACCTACCTGCTGGACCGCGGGGGAAAGGTCCGGCACGTCCACATGGGGGCCCTGGACCAGCGGTCCCTCCGCACCGTCCGCGAGCAGGTCGCCGCCCTGGTGGCGGAGGAGCCACGGTCGTGAGGGGCGGACGTGAAGGATCCCCAATGACGGTGCGCATTTCGTCCCGCGCCGCGGGCGCCCTCCGGCTCGCCGTGCCCGCATCCCTCGGCCTTCTGGCCGCGTGCGCCGGCAAGGACGGCAGGGAGGTGTTCGAGGCCCGGGTGGTCCCGGCTCTGGAGCGGAGCTGCGCCTCCTCCCGCTGTCACGGCGTCCTCCCGGACGCCGAAGCCAGCGGCGAGGTCATCGACTGGTCCCGCCTCTTCTTCCACGTCGACGCCCAGGGGAAGATCACCGACGTCGACGCGGCCTACGAGGCGGCCAAGGCGGTGGTGAACACCACCGAGGACCCGGCCTTCTCCACCCTGGTCCGGAAGCCGATGCGCATCGCCTACGGGGGCCTGCCCCACGCCGGAGGGGAGCAGTACGCCTCCCCCCAGGACGCGGACTACCAGGCGATGCTGGAGTGGATCGCCCTGGAGGAGGGGGGCGGCGAGGCGCCGGAGCCCCTGGACGAGCTGGAGACCCTCTTCGCCGAGACGGTCCAGCCGGCCCTCATCTCCTTGTCGTGCGCCAACGGCAACTGCCACGGCCCCCTCGCGGCGGTGCCCTTCCGGATCGATCCGGGCCTCTCCGGCGCCTTCTCCATCGAGGCCACCCGCGCCAACCGCGAGGCGGCCATCCAGATGCTGGCGCTGGACGGGGACCCCTCCCAGTCCCGGCTCCTCCGCAAGTCGCTGCCGCTGCACGACGGCGGGATCCTGCACAAGGGGGGGAACGTCTCATTCCTGCTGGAGAGCGACGACTCCCGCGCAGCGGACATCCGGACGTGGGTCTGCGCGGAGCGCCTCGCCCGGGTCGGCTCCCCATGCCTCACCGGCAGCGAGCCGCCCGCTTCGGGCTTCGTCTTCGTCCGGGGTCCGGTGGAGCCCGAGGATCCCTTCGACCTCGACGTCTTCGTCCCCGGCACCGACCTCCACCTCGCCACCTTCGCCGGCACCGACCTCTCGGACGTCGACGTCGTCCCCCTCACCGAGACCCTCCACGACGGCGATGCGGACGTCCGGGATCCCGCCATCGACCCCTCCGGGACCCGTCTGGCCTTCGCGATGCGGACGAGCGCCGACCGGGGCCACGAGATCTGGGAGATGGACCTCGCCACCTACGAGGTACGGCGCCTGACGGAGAGCGCGGGCTGGCTTCCCGGCGGGGTCCTGGCCACCGACCGGGACCCCACCTGGGCCGCGGACGGTCGGATCTGGTTCACGTCCACCCGCGCCGGCGTTCTCGCCGACGACGGGCGGCGCCCCGACGCCGACCTGTACGAGCTGGACCCCGAGACCGGCGAGGTCCGGCGCCGCTCGTTCACCCCCCACATCGAGCGCAAGCCCACGTTCTACGCCATCGGCGAGGAGACCTCGGCGACGGTGGCGTTCACCTCGCTGCGGGATGCCATCCCCGAGCAGCGCCGGGCCCACCCGTTCCGGTTCCCGCCGGGCCTGGCCACGGAGTACCACCAGCACTTCGGGATCACCCCCGTCGAGGACCTCTTCCACGACACCCGCGAGATGCCCGACGGCCGCTACGTCACCGTGATCGGGGACCTCGAGAACGCCTGGGAGGGGGGCCGCCTCGGGATCGTGGACCGGAACTTCGGGCCGGAGATGAACGAGAACTCCATCTCGGACGCCGCCGCCCTGCCCTTCTACGCGGCGCCGCTGGTCCGCCTCGATCCCGACGCCGCGTCGTCCGGGGAGACCTCGGGGCTGTACCGCGACCCCGCGCCCCTCCCCGATGGGAGGATCCTGGTGTCCTACGCCCCCGGCCCCTTCGACCTGGGGGACGAGGGGGGAGTCCCCGACCTGCGGATCGAGGTGCTCAGCCTCACCGAGGGCGTCGACGGGAGCGGGCCGGCCATCGGCGCCCGGACCGTCCTCGTGGACGAGCCCGGGGTCGCCGACTTCGACCCCGAGCCCCTGGTGCTCCGCGCCCCGCCGCCCCTGGACGCGCCCCTGGAGTGGGACCCCGAGGCGGAGACGGCGCTGCTGTTCCACATGGGCGCACCCATGATCGACGCCATCCTCAGCAACCTGTCGCCCTCGGGCGAGAAGGTGCCCCGGGACGACATCGTGGGGATGCGCCTGGTGGAGGCGATCCCCACCACGCCGGAGCGGCGGGCCCCGGTGGCGCCGGAGCTCACCCGGGACGGTCGCGAGGGCGCGACCACCACCACCCTCGGCCACCACGCGCCGGCGCGGGTCCTCGCCGAGATCCCCCTCGCCGCCGACGGCACCTTCCAGGCGGAGGTCCCGGCGGGGGTCGCGATCCGGCTCCAGGCCCTCGACGCCTCGGGCATGGCGGTGGGGCGGATGCACAACCGCTGGCTGGACTTCCACCCCGGACAGACCATGCGCCAGGGGATCTCCGCCGAGGACCCGGTCTTCTACGCCTCCCGGTGTGCCGCCTGCCACGGCGCGGCCTCCGGCGACCCCAACGAGGCGTTCATCGAGCCGGACGCCATGACCATGGCCTCGGTCACCCTGAGCCGCTACGAGTCCAAGGACCCGCGCAGGCCCGTCGACCCGCCCCTGTGCGGGGAGTACACCCGGGTGGAGGTGGACTTCGTCCGGGATGTGCAGCCCATCCTGGACCGCTCCTGCGCCACGGGGGGGTGCCACTCCGGCGCCGAGCCCGCCGCCGGGCTGGGCCTGAGCGGAGCGGCGACGGACGCCTACACCGACGCCTACGAGAGCCTGCTGGCCCGGGGCGAGGGCTCGGGCTCGGGCATGGCCTACGTCGACGAGCCCAAGGGCAGCGCCCGGGGGAGCTACCTGATGGAGAAGGTCCTCGGCCGGGAGCTGGACGCTCCCAGGACCCTGGACACGCCCGGCGAGGCCCACCCGTCGGGAGACGACGGCGCGCCCTCGCTCACCGACGCCGACATCCGGACGCTGATCCGCTGGATCGAGCTGGGGGCGTCGTTCGTGGGAACGGGAGAGGGCGCTCCGTGATCCCAGCGCGGGTGGTCTGTCCTCTCATCGCTCTCGCCGGGGTGGTGGGGTGCGTGGACGGCACGGGCGAGGGACTCCCCCTCCCCGAGGCGGACGCCGTGTCGTTCGAGGAGTCGGTGCAGCCCGTCCTCGAGACCCGCTGCGCCAACCCGTCGTGTCACGGCAACGTCCGGCGCCCCCTGGAGATCTACGCCGTCCACCAACACCGCCTGGACCCCGCCGACGTGTTCCTGGACTCCCCCCTGACGGGCGAGGAGATGAGGCTCAACGAGCAGAGGTGCCGGGTGTTCCTCATGGACCTCGATGATCCCGCCGACTGCCTGCTCCTGCGGAAGCCCCTCTCCACCGAGGCCGGCGGCGCCGAGCACGGGGGGGGGAACCAGTTCGAGGACGCCGGGGACGGGGAGTACCTGGCGCTGGAGGCCTGGGTCTCGGCGGCCCTGGCCGGACAAGGAGAGTCGCCGTGAACCGCCACCTGCCGACCCTCGCCGCCGCGTTCGTCCTCGCCGCCCTCGCCGGAGGTTGCACGGCCCTGAAGACCTGGGAGCGGGGCGAGCTGCAGTCGCGGGTGATGGCCGATCCCCCCTGCGCGATGGAGGCGGCCTTCGACGGCCACGTGCACCGCACCCGGGAGGCGGTGTCGGGAGCCTCGGCGGGAGGGGGAGCTTCGTGCGGCTGCAACTGACCTCGCTTGGGAACGATCCGTCCAGAACGCGCCCACTCGCCACCGTCCTCCTCTTCGTCCTCCTCGCCGCCTGGCCCGGCGCCGCCGTGGCCGCCGAACCCGCGGCGGGGGGGCTCTCCACCCGGGTGGACCTGTACGCCGACGAGTGGATCACCGTCGTGGCCCCCTCCATGGAGGCCGTCGTCGGGCCCCGGGACGGGAGGGTGTCCGTCCGGGGGCACTACACCGTGGACGTCGTCTCCGGCGCCACCCAGGTGATGGTCCCCGACGCGACGTCCTCGGCCACCCACTTCGACGACGTCCGCCACGAGGCCGGACTCGACGCCACCTTCCGCCCCCGGCCCGAGGTCGCCATCGGCGGGGGCGCCGTGGCCAGCGTCGAGGAGGACTACACCACCTTCGCCGGATCGGTCTCCCTCGCGGGGGAGCTGTTCGGGCGCATGGCGACGGGCCGCGTCTCCTACGGCCTCAGCGTCGAGGAGGCCGGGCTGGCCACCGACGACCCCCTCAGCGAGCGCACCGTCCAGCACCAGCTCGACCTCTCCTGGGTCCACATCCTGGGGCGCCGCACCACCCTGACCGCCCTCGCCACCGGCTCCTGGGCGTCCTGCGGCGAGGTCCTGGGCTGCCAGCCCGGCCCCTACCGCTACGTGCCCATCACCGCCGGAGGGGTGGTGCAGTTCGTGGCCCGGGAGCGCCACCCGGACCGGCTCGGCCGGGGCGCGATCTCCTTGCGCGTGGCCCAAGGGATCGGTAAGGGAATGGCGTTGCACGCGGGCTACCGCCTCTACGGCGACACCTGGCGCGTCGTGGGGCACACGGTGGACCTCAGCCTCTCCCGAGCCTTCTTCGGGGAGCGGCTGATCCTGAAGGCCCGCGGGCGGTTCACCGAACAGGGCCCCGTCGCCTTCTGGCGCGAGACCTACGAGACGGATGCCGACTCCCCCACCGTCCCCGCCTACCGCAGCATCGACCGGGAGCTCTCCGGCGTCCGGAACGTGCTCGCCGGCGGGCGGGTGGAGTGGGCGCTGCCGGCGGGGCCCCGCCTGCTCCGCCTCACCTTCAACGTCCGGCTGGACCACGTCTGGTACTGGTACCCCCACTTCCCGTCGTACCCCCGCAGGAACGCCTGGATCGGGGGTGTGGGAGTCGACTCGGACTTCTGACCTTCCCCGCGGCGCCCTCCTGATCCTGGCGATGGCGCTTCACGCCTGCGCGCCGGCGCCCGACCTGGCCATCCTTCCCCCCGTCCCCCGCGCCTTCGGCCCGGGCGACCCGCTGTGGGCCCCCCAGCCCCGGCGGGACAAGCCCACGGCCGTCGTCGCTTCGGCGGACGGGACGAAGGCGTGGGTGGCCCTCTCCGGCACGCCCGCGGAGCCCGGCAGCGCGGTGGCGGTGGTCCTTCCGGGCTCGACGGAACCGCCCCGACGGATCCCCGTGGGCTCCATGCCGACGGGCCTCGCGCTGCACCCCTCGGGCCGCTGGCTGGTGGTGACCCACGCCTTCAGCAACTGGATCTCCGTGGTGGACACGGCGGCCGACGCGGTGGCGGGGGTCCTCCCCTGCGACTTCTACGCGACCGGCGCCGCCTTCTCCCCCGACGGCACCCGCCTCTACGTCGCCAACCGCTGGCGCGACGCCCTCGCCACCTGGGCCGTCGCCGCGGACGAGGAGGGGCTGTCGGTGCTGGAGCGCTCCGAGCCCGGGATCCCGGTGGGGGTCAACCCCCGGGACGTGGCGGTGTCGGCGGACGGCGGCCTCGTGGCGGTCGCGTCCCCGGGCGCCCTCTCGGTGTCCCTCGTCGACGCCGCCGCGGGGCAGGAGATCGCCCGCGTCGACGTGGGCGCCCCGCCCAACGGGATCGCCTTCGCGGGGGAGTTCCTCGTCGTCGCCACCCTCTCCCGCTCCACCCACCACGGCGCCGACGACGGCCCCGACGGCGACGGGGACGGCCAGCCCGGCGACGGGACCCCCGGCGTGGGCTTCCAGGACCTCCAGAACGAGATCGCGGTGTACCGGCTGCCCTCGGGCGAGGAGGCGTGGCGCTACACCTCGGACACCCTCTGCTGCCGGGACTACGGCGACGTCGATCCCGCCGACGCCGCCCGGGGCGGCGACCGGCTCCCGCCCCGGGAGCGCTGGATCGTGGGCGGGGCCCTGCCCGAGCAGGTCGTGGCGGTCCGGGAGGGGGAGGGCCACCGGGTCTACGTCACCTACTCCGCTTCGGACCAGGTCCAGTCCTTCGCCGTGGACCCCGCCACCGGCGCCCTCGCCCCGGGCCCCATCGCCTCCACCGCCGGTCACGCCCCCCACGGCCTCGCCGTCGCCGGGGGCCGGCTCCTGGTGGCCGAGCGCCTCTCGGAGACGCTGGGGGTCCACGACGCCGGCACGCTGGTCCACGCCGCGACGGTGGTGGTGGGGGACGTGTCCTGGGGGACATTCCCCAGCACCGACGCCGAGATCGGCGAGCTGGTGGCCACGGTGACCGCCCCCTTCACCGTGGACGGCGACGTGTCCTGCATGCACTGTCACCGCGAGGGGGGCCAGGTGGACAAGGCGTTCGCCGTGCCGTGGGCCCGCAGGCCCACCCTGAGCACCCGGACGACGCCCCCCTTCGGCGACGCCGCCGCCACCCGGCCGTGGTTCTTCGAGGCGAACCTGGACGAGAGCAACTTCCGCCCCGAGCTGTACGAGTTCGCCCGGAGCGCGAACTTCTGCTGCGAGGACGAGAGCTTGTGGCCCGATGGCCCGCCAGCCCGCTGCGGCGAGGACCCGCCGGCGGAGTGCGCCACCGCGCCCGGGCCCTCCTCCCTGGACGGGTTCGCCCCGGCGCGGGGCGGGGACCGCGCCCCCTACCAGCACCCCTGGCCCACGGCGGCGGCCACCCGCGACCGCTTCTTCCTGGACGCCTCGGCGGCGGTCCTGGGGCGGACGAGCAGCTTCGGGGACGCGCTGACGGAGCAGCACGGCACCGCCGCGACCCCGTGGCCCATCGCCCTGGACGTCGCCGGGATCTCCCGGGCCCTCGGGCTGTTCCTGCTGGAGGAGTCCGCCCTGCTGCCGAACCCCCAGGACCCGGACTCCGGCGCCGCGCGCCGGGGGCGGCTGCTCTTCGAGAGCGGGACGGTGGGCTGCTCGTTCTGCCACGGCCTGCCGGACGCCTCTGGCGTGGAGGCCGCGGTGGACTCCCTTCCCTTGCGGCTCGGCCCCGTCGTGTCCCCGGACCGGGCCGAGGACGGCACCAACCTCGACCTGCTGGGGGAGACCTTCCTGGAGTGGTTCCCGGACGCCGAGCAGGACGCCTGCGAGGACGTGTGCTCCCCCGAGTCCTGCGCCCTGGATCCGGACGCCTGCGACGACCTGCGGAACGTCCGGCTGGGGGTGCCGTCGCTGCGGGGGCTGTGGGACCGGACGCCCCGCTTCCTCCACGACGGGCGCGCCCGCTCGCTGCGGGAGGTGCTGTGCACCCCCGGCCACCCGGCGCTCCTCCCCGGCGAGATCGGCTTCAACGAGCGCGACGGGATCCCCGACACCCACGGCGGCACCAGCCAGCTCTCGCCCACGGAGATCGAGGACCTCGTCGCCTTCCTGCTCACCCTCTGACCGAGGACCGCGGTGCGCGAACCCCTACGTCCCTGGACCTTGCCGCTGCTCCTGGCGCTCGCCGCCGCCGGGCCCGCCCACGGCGGGACGCCGCCCCCGGCGCCCACGGCCGCCCGCGCCGCGCCGGAGTACGTCACCTTCTCCGAGGAGCGGATGTCGACCCGCATCGACGCCACCCTCCCCCAGGGCCCCGGGGCGCGGGAGGCGGCGGCGGTCGTCTTCGACGCCTTCTCCCAGGTGGAGGAGACGGCCAACGAGTGGCGCGAGTCGTCCCCCCTCGCGGCGGTGAACCGGGGGGCCGGCGGGCCCCCCGTCCCGGTGCCCCAGGACCTCTTCGACCTGCTCCGGCGCGGCGTCGAGATGGGAGAGCTCACCGGGGGCGCCTTCGAGGTCACCTGGGCCGCGCTGTGGGGACTGTGGACCTTCTCGGGCCCGGACCCGAAGCCCCCCCCGGAGGAGGCGATCCGGGCGCGCCTGCCCCTCATCGACTTCCGCGCCGTCGAGCTGGACCCGGCGAAGCGCACGGCCCGCCTCCCCCGGGAGGGCATGAAGATCGGCCTCGGCGGGATCGCCAAGGGCCTCGCCCTGGACCGGGCGGCGGCGGCGCTCCGGGCCCGGGGGATCGGCTCCTTCAGCCTCTCGTCGGGGGGCCAGGTGACGGTCGCGGGGCTCCGGGGGGATCGCCCCTGGCGGGTGGGGATCCGGGACCCCCGGGGGAGCCGGGACGACGCCTTCGCCCTAGTCGAGGTCTCGGACGCGTCGGTCTCCACCACCGGCGACTACGAGCGGTACTTCGTGCGGGAAGGGGTCCGCTACCACCACGTCCTGGACCCCCGCACCGGCTGGCCCGCCCGGGGGGTGAGGAGCGCCACGGTGATCGCGGCGGACGGCACCCTGGCCGACGCCCTCTCCACCGGCCTCTTCGTCCTCGGTCCGAGCCGGGGGATCGCCCTGGTCGAGTCGTTGCCGGGAGTCGAGGCGGTGATGGTGGACGACGCGGCGCGAGTCCACGCCAGCTCGGGGATCCGGGACCGCCTTCTGTGGAACCACGCCCCGAAGCCGTGATCCGGGGCGGCGCCCCGATCGCCGGCCTCCGGGCGCCCCGTCAGCCGCAGTCCTCGGCCTGGACCTCCGCCGTCTCCTCGCCGTAGCGGGCGATGGTCCCGTACCGCTCGCCGCTCGTCGCCATCCAGTTGCCTCCCACGAAGAAGACCTCGTCCCCGTGCTTCCAGACGGCGTGGAAGTGCTCCCCGGAGACGGGCCACTCCGGCGCGTGCCAGCCCTCGTCGTCCAGGAAGGCCGTGGCGCCGTTCAGCCCCGCGACCCACACGGCCTCCCCCGGCGCGGTCCACACGCCGGCCAGGGCCTGGGTCACCGGCCCCGCGTCCGAAGGCGTCCACGACGCGCCGTCCCAGTGGAGCAGGACGGGGGAGCTGGCCCCGCCCACGGCGAAGGCGTCGTCGCTCCCGGTCCCCCGCACCGTGAGCAGCCGGTCTTCCCCCTGCCAGGTCTCGACGACGGCATCGCCGTCGATGCGCCAGATGTGCTGGTCGCCCACCACGTGGCCCTCCCACGTCTTGAAGGCCATGCGGGGCAGGTCCAGGACCACCGCGGACCACTCCCCGTCCCGCCGCCGCCAGATCTCCCCGTGGCCCCCCTCGGCGTCGAAGGCGCCGCCAACGGCGAACACCTCGTCGCCGAGGGCATAGACCCCGTAGAGGGTCGCCTCGGTGGGCACGTCCTCCCGGGTGCGCACCCCGTCCACGGAATGCACGATCCGGCCCGCCTCGCCCACCGCGTACCACTCTCCGGCCCGCGGTCCGTGGACCCACCACAGGGTCTTGTCGGCGACGTCCCGCTCCACGCAGAGGCGGTCGCCGTCCCAGGTCACGGCGATGCCTCCACCGGAGCCGATCTCGCCCCCCACCATCAGCAGGGTGTCGCCGTCGCTCCACGCCGACATCAGGGCGCCCCCGGCGATGCGGTCGGCCATCAGCGAGAAGGTCGGTCCCTCCTCCACGGGCGGGTCCTCGGTGCAACCTTGCAGCCCCAGGACCGCCAGCGCCGCCGCGCCGATCCGCCTCCTCCCCCCCCAGGAACGCCTCGTCATGCCGCACGCCTCCACGCTCCCGCCGGTGGACGGACGGGAGTTTCAGCCGATAGTATAATCCACTGAGTGCGTCCGCCGTCGCCCTGATGCGGCGGCGGGCCCGGGGAGCACCGGTCATGCCTCCTTCCCTCGTCCCGCCCTCCCTTGGCGTCGTCCCCCTGGCGACCCTCCTCGCGGTCCTCGCCCCGGGCTGCAACCCCGACGGCACCGACGACGACACCGGGGGGGAAGTGGTGGAGGGCACCTGCACCCTCGGCCTCACCGACGCCGAGGGCACCTTCGTGCCCCTGGGGGAGGGCGCGGACCGGCTGGAGCTGATCCTCGGGTTCCAGGGCTTCATCTGGATCGAGGTCAACCTCCGGGTCGAGCCCGAGTGCCCCGAGCTGGTGGACGCCTCCACCGGGATCACCATGGACGGCCACGGGTCCATCGGGGGAGCCCAGCCCCTGGTCACCCTCGACCCCACGGGGAGCGGGGACTACCTCAGCGAGGACATCCTCATGTTCCTCAACGGGGGGAGCATGAGCGAGTACGTGGGGCGCGCCGCGGACCTGGCGGTCGCCCTGGAGGGGGACGGATGGCGTTGCGTGGCCTCGGCGGCGGGGATCCTGGTGGACGACGACCCTTGCATCCACACGGGCGAGGACACGGACTGCGAGGAGGAGGGGGAGGACCCGTGAGCCGATACGCCGCGAACCTGATGGCGGCGGTCCTCGTCGCCGGGGCCGCTGCGGCCTGCGAGCCCGAGTGGACCCCGAGGTCCCTGGAGCCCTACGTCAACTCCTTCGGACCCGGGGACCGCCTCTGGTCGGAGCAGCCCGTCCGGGAGAAGCCCACCGAGGTCGTCGTGGACGCCGCGGGCGAGAAGGCCTACGTCGCCCTGATGGGCACCTTCGACACCCCCGGGAACGCCGTCGCCGTGGTGGACCTGGAGACCGGGCAGGCGACGGCGAGGATCGAGGTCGGATCGGCCCCCGGCGGCCTCGCCCTCCACCCCGACGGCCGCCACCTGCTGGTGCTCAACCGCCTGAGCAACTTCGCCTCGGTGATCGACACCGAGACCGACAAGGTGGTGGAACAGGTGCCCACCGAGTTCTACGCCATGGAGGCGGTCTTCACCCCCGACGGGCGCGAGGCGTGGGTGACCAACCGCTGGCTGGACGCCGTGGTGAGGTGGGAGGTCGACCCCACCCCCGGCTCCTTCTCCATCCAGTCCACTGGGCTGCGGCTTCCGGTCTCCCCGAACCCCCGGGACGTGGCGATCTCCGCCGACGGCAAGGTCGTGGCGGTCGGCGCCATCTCGGGGCTGGACCTCACCCTGGTGGACGTCCCCTCCCGGGAGGTGTCCGCGACCCTGTCCCTGGGGGCTCCCTCCAACGGTGTCGCCATCGTGGGGGACCTGCTGGTGGCGGCCACGATGTCCGCCTCGACCCACCACCTCCCGACGGAAGGTCCCGACAGCGACGGCGACGGAAACCCCGGCGACGGTACCCCCAACGTGAACTTCCAGGACCTGCAGAACGAGATCGCCGTCTTCCGCGCCTCGACGGGGGAGGCGCTGAAGCGCTACACCTCGGACACGATCTGCTGCATGGACTACCGGGACGTGGACCCCGGCGACGAGGGGCGCTACGCGGAGATGCTGCCCCCCCGGGAGGACTGGATCGTCGAGGGGGCCCTGCCTGAGCAGGTGACGGCGGTGGAGAGGGGAGGCCGCACCGAGGTGTGGGTGACCTACTCGGCCTCCGACCAGATGCAGCGGTTCATCGCCGACCCCGCCACCGGGGCCCTGACGCCGGACGGGACCTTCCCCACCTCGGGCCACGCCCCCCACGGCGTGGCGGTCGCCGGGGACCGGGTGCTGGTGGCCCACCGGCTGTCCGAGACCCTGGGGATCTACGACGCCGACTCCGGAGCCCTCCTGCACGACGTGGTGGTGGGGGACGTGACGGGGGGGGAGTTCCCCGCGACGGACGCGGAGATCGGGGAGCTGTTCTTCTTCGTCACCGCGCCCTTCACCATCGACGGCGACCAGGCGTGCAGCCACTGCCACCGGGAGATGGGGAACGTCGACAAGGCCCTGTCCATGCCCCTCACCCGCTACGCGGGCCGGGGCTCGCGCCTGAACCAGGCGTGCCGCGGCGCCGCCGACACGAGGCCCTGGTTCTTCGAGTCGGCGATGGACGAGACCAACTTCCGGCCGGTGATCAACGAGTTCGCCCGCATCGAGAACTTCTGCTGCGACGACTACACCCTGTGGCCCGACGGCGCTCCCGCCGGCTGCGCCGACGACCCGCCGCCGGAGTGCGCGACCGAGCCCAACGCCTCGTCCCTGGACGGCTTCGCGGCGGTACGGGGCGTCGAGGGGGTGGTCCTCCATCCCCGGGCGACCTCGGCGCCGTCCCGGAACCGGTTCTTCCTGGAGGCCTCGGCCCAGGTGTTCGGACGCACCGAGTCCTTCGGCGACGGGATCTACTTCGAGAACCTGGTCACCGGCGAGCGGGAGCCCATCAACCTGGACTTCGACGGGACGACCCAGGCCCTGGGCCTCTTCCTGCTGGCGAACACCGGGCTCCCCCCCAACCCCCACGACCCCGAGTCGGCGATGGCGAGGCGCGGTCGGGCGATATACGAGGACCCGCGGACCGCGTGTGCCACCTGCCACCCGGCGCCGGCCTTCACCGTCTCCACCGACGTGAACCCGGGCAACATCTCCCTGTTCTTCGGGCCGGTGGTGACCCCCAACCGGGACGAGGACGGAACCAACCTCGACATCTTCTCAGACGGCTTCATCGACTCCTTCCCCCTGGTCTCCCAGGATAGCTGCGAGGACCTCTGCGGGCCGGAAGCCTGCGCCGCGGATCCCTTCGTGTGCGACGACATCCGCAACGTCCTCCTGGGCGCGACCACGCTGCGGGGGATCTGGGACCGTTCCCCGTCGATGCTCCACGACGGCCGCGCCCAGGGGCTGAGGGAGGTCCTCTGCACTCCGGGCCACCCGGCGCTCCAGCCCGGGGAGACGGGGTTCAACGAGCGGGACGGCGTGCCGGACACCCACGGCGGCACCAGCCACCTGTCCGCCGCCGACATCGACGACCTGATCGCTTACATCCTGACGCTGTAGGGCCGGCGGTCCCGAGGGCGGTCAGAGCAGCGTGGACGCCAGCCATCCGGCGGTGATCATCGCGACGGAGCTGGTCCAGTCCATGCCGATGGCCCGGTACACGGGCTCGATGCGGTAGCCGATCCAGAACAGCACGCGCCCCGCCGTCCAGATCCCCACCAGGAAGGGCAGGACGAAGGTGTGCTCGGGATCGATGCGGAGCGCGAGGGCGGCCAGCATCGGCGAGAAGATCGCGGCCTGTTCCAGGGTGTTGTCCATCACCCGCTGGTTGATCTTCCAGCCCCGGCTCTCCATCCCGTCGAGCACCCGCGTCTCCGCCTCGACGGTGTCGCCGGCGCGCCACAGGCCTTGGAGGACGAGCATCACCACGGCGGCGGGGAGGGCCTGGAGCTGCACGGCGAGGAGCAGGCGATCCAGGGGGGCCTCGATGGGGGCGAGGCGCGGGGCGAGGTTCCACGTAGCCAGGAACACGACCACGAAGCTGGTGTAGCCCATCGCGATCCACTTGAGGACGCGGGCACGGGGTGCGGCGAAGGCGGCGAGTCGGGCGATCACGGTTCATCCTCCGGTAGCCGGGGCGCGAGGGCACGGGGGTCGCGGGCGAGCATGTCCAGGATGGCGCGGATCCCGGCGAGGGCGGCTCGACTCGACTGGTCTGCGTCGTTCCCCCAGTTGGCGTGGAGCACGTCCCAGGCGTAGGGCGAGCCGAGCAGGTCCAGGAGCCCCAGGGCCATGCGCCTCTCCTCGGGCGGCAGGGGGGCCAGCGTGGACGCGAACATGTACTCGAGGGGGTGCGGGCCCCGGATCCGCGACCGGGTGGGGACGGCAAAGAAGGCGCGGAAGACGGCGGGATCGGCCTGCATCGCCGCGAACTGGCGGCGGATGAGGGCCTCCCCGTCCTCCCGGGTGTAGCGTGTCGGGTGCTGCGGGTCGTCGCCCTCCGCTCCGAGCTTCTCGAAGAGCCGGTCGGAGAGCGCCAGGAACAGGTCGTCCGCGCGCGGGAAGTGGCGGTACACCGTGCGCACGGAGACCTGGGCCTCGGCCGCGAGGAGCTCGAACGTGAGGTCCGCCGCGCGGGTGGTGCGCAGCAGAACCCACGCGGTGTCGAGGATGCGGGCGCGCGTGGCGAGGGCTTGGGACTCGCGGAGGGGGGAGCGATAGGTCCGTGCCATTTCGTGACGTATCCGTGTATTGACAGCAGGGATGGTACATCAATACCATCGACCTGCCAGCGGAGGTGCCCCATGGTGGCGTGGAAGAAGTGGTTGAAGGTGGGCGGAGGGACCCTCGGAGGCGGCTCCGCGATGCTGGGCGGGGTGGTCTTCTGGGCGGGTACGACGGGGGAGCAGGACCTCCAGTTCCCCGACTGGCCCATGCCCGAGCTCGCGGCCTCCACCGATCCGGAGGTGATCGAGAGGGGGCGGTACCTGGCCTACGGGCCCGCCCACTGCGCCATCTGCCACACGGGCGAGGACCGCGACCATCCGGAGCGGGTGATGCAGGAGCCCTTCGACGGGGGGCTCGAGTTCGCCATGGGCCCCCTCGGCACCCGCTACGCGCCTAACCTCACCCCGGATCCCGAGACGGGGATCGGGCGGTACACCGACGCCGAGGTGGCGCGGGCGATCCGCACCGGTGTCCTGCCCAGCGGGGAGCTCTCGGTCTTCATGAGCGTGTCCGTGGGCGAGCTGAGCGACCAGGACCTCGTGGCCGTCCTCTCGTTCCTCCGTTCGCTGCCCCCGGTGAGGAACGAGGTCCGGCAGGGGAGCTGGAGCTTCCTCACCCGGGCCTTCTTGCGGCTCGGCCTCTTCGGCCTGGAACCGCGGCCGCTCGAGGGGCCCGCCCACGTCCCCCCCGGGGACGAGCCCAGCGTGGAGCGGGGGAAGTACCTCGCCGACCACGTCGCGTTCTGCCAGGGCTGCCACAGTCCCGTCGACATGGCCACGTTCCGGGTGACCGGGCCGCCATACAGCGGCGGGAACGTGGAGCCCAGCCACGGCGCCGACACGGAGTTCGAGTACGCCCCCACGAACCTCACCCCCTCGCCGACGGGTTACGTGGGGAAGGTGGACGAGGACGCCTTCGTGGCGCGGCTCAGGGGGGGCCGGCAGCACCTCACGTCGATCATGCCCTGGGAGAACTTCGGCACGATGACCGACGCCGACCTGCGGAGCATCTACCGGTACCTCAAGACGGTACCCCCCGTCGATCGGGACACGGGACCGGGCTACCGCGAGATCGGTAGCTGGCCGTAGGGGAAACGGCGCGCTGCCCTTTCCGGTCTACTCCGGATCTTCTCAGGCGGGGCCCGCCGAACGGGCCAGCAGCCGCACCGCATCCCCCGGGGCGACCTCTCCCTCCTCCAGCACCCGTACCTTCCACCCCGGACCGATGGATCCGGGGCCGCGGGCGCTCCCGGGATCCCGGGGCGCGCGGGGGGGAGGCACGCGGCGGGAGCACGCCGTGGACGGGCCAGAAACCCACCCCGATGGCTCGCGCGCTGGTGGTTGACCCGGTGCAAGAGGTTGCGCGACCAGGAGGTTGTCGAGGCGGGGATCGAGCCCCCTGTGGCCTCGGTGGCGGGTCAGAGGGGGTCCAGGTCCTGGAGGAGCCTCGCCATCGCCACCGCCCGCACCTTCGGGGCCAGCGGGAATGTGTCCGGGCCGGCGTGAACCACGTCCAGGCGCTCCAGACCCAGCACCGTGAGGGCCGAGCGCATGGACGGGGTCAGGTGCGGCGCCGAGGTGCGCTTGAACTCGAATCCGAGCCGGAGGCCGCCCCGCACCACCAGCAGATCCAGCTCGGCGCCGGTGTGGACGGCCCAGAAGAAGCACTCTTCGTGCTCCGCGCCGAGGCGGGCGACGACCTGATCGAGGGCGAAGCCCTCCCAGGAGGCCCCGACCTTGGGGTGGGAGAGGAGGTCCTCGCGGTCGAAGACGGCAAGGAGGCGATGCAGCAGGCCCGTGTCGGCGAGGTACACCTTCGGCGAACGGACCTCCCGCTTGCCCATGTTGGCGTGCCACGGGGACAGGCGGCGGACCATGAGCGTTCCCACGAGGACGTCCAGGTAGTTGCGGACGGTGGACTCGGAGACCGAGAAGGCGCGCGCCAGCTCGGCGCCGTTCCAGATCTGGGCGTGGTAGTGGGCCAGCATGGTCCAGAAGCGTCGGATGGTCTCGGGAGCCAGCCGCAGCCCCAGCTCGGGCAAGTCCCTCTCGACGTGGGTCCGCACGAGCGCGCCCAGCCATCGGAACGCCGCCGCGTCGGTCGTTGCCAGGAACGCGCGGGGGAAGCCGCCGCGCAGCCAGAGCCGGTCCCCATCCCCCGCCACCTCGTCGAGGGCTAGCCCGGTCAGCTCGTGGTAGGCGACGCGACCCGCGAGGGACTCCGAGGTCTGCCGCAGGAACGGGGGAGAGGCGCTCCCGGACAGCAGGAAGCGGGCGGGTGCGGACGGCCGGTCGGCCAGGACGCGCAGGACGCGGAAGAGGTCGGGGACGCGCTGGACCTCGTCCAGGATGACCAGTCCCTCCAGGGGCTCCAAGGCCAGGACGGGGTCGGCGAGGCGCGCAACGTCCCGCGGATCCTCCAGGTCGAAGAAGTGGACCGGACCGCCCTCGTGGACGGCGACCTGGCGCGCAAGGGTGGTCTTGCCCACCTGCCTCGGCCCGAGAATGCCGACGACGGGGAACTCCTGGAGCAGGAGGCGGAGGTGATCGACGTGGCGGCGGCGAGGGATCATGGGATACAACTACCATGAAAATCTGTGTGTATCTTGCAGGATTTCCTGGTGTTGACGCCTGGATGGCACTTTCGCAGATCGGACTGGTCCGGGATCATGCCGGCCGACCAGATGAGGGACAACCTATCGGATCGTCGAGGGCGCACGGCGGGGACGGAACACCGAAGCCGCGGTCCGCGGATGCCCGCCCCTGGTCACCGATGCTCCCGCGGAGCCCGGATCAGGCCGCCGGACCCCGGGCCAGCAGCCGCACCGGATCCCCAGGGGCCACCTCGCCCTCCTCCAGCACCCGCGCCTTCCAGCCCGGTCCGAGGGATCCGGGGCCCCGGGCGCTCCCGGGATCCCGGGGTGCACGGGGGGGAGGCACGCGGCGGGCCAGGGCGTCGGCCACCGGCTCAGGCAGCAGGGCGTCCACCAGCCGGGAACCCCCCTCCCGGGCGACCCGCTCCAACTTTCCCGCGACGGAAAGGGGCATCAGCAGGTCCATCAGGCGGGGATCGATGGCGTCCAGGGTCCGGCACGGGGTCCGGACGCGGCTGATCTGGATCACCGCCCCGCCGATGGAGAGCACGTCCCCCACCTCCAGGGCCTGGAGGTCGAGCCCCTGGAGGGTCAGGTTCTCGGCCAGGGCGCCGGGGGAGAGGCGGGGCAGGCCCAGCGCCTCCAGGCGGCGGTAGTTCTCGACGCTGAACAGGCAGACCGCCTGCTCGGGGCCGCCGTGGCGGCGGGGGTGGGCGACGGCGTCCCCGGCCAGCCCCTCGCGGCCGAGGAAGGCGCGGGGCTGGGGGTGGTTGGGGATCCCCCCGGCGCCGACGCACACGGCGATCACCGCCCCGTCCGCCGGGGTGGCGGGTGGCGTGCTGCGGGAGGGGGAGGGCGGTGTCGTCACGGAGGGTCCTCGGGGCGGGGCGCGGGCGGCGGGGCTATTCTAGTCCCTCCCCGCGGCGGGTCGGGAGGGGCGCTGCCCCCCTGGGGGGCGGAGGGTCAGCCCCCCCACTTGCCTCGCCGGCCCGGCGGACCCCATGGATCGCCCGGTCTCGGGGGGAAGGAGTCCGAACGAGATGACCGACTGGTTCCAGTGGATGCGGCGGGCGGCGGGGGGTCCCCCCGGGGAGGGGGAGCCCTCGGCGCCGATGCCGGAGGCGGACGGGGCGACCCGGGAGGCGGCGCTCCGGGCCCTGGAGGGGGTCATCGACCCCGAGCTGGGGGTGGACGTGGTGTCCCTGGGCATGGTGCGGCGGGTGGAGCGGGAGGGGGATGTGGCCCGGATCGCCCTGGCGCTGACCTCCCCCGCCTGTCCCGCGGGCTCGTGGATCGCCGAGCAGGCGAGGAGCGCGGTCCTGGAGGCGCTCCCCGAGCTGCGGGACGTCGCGGTGGACCTGGTCTCGGACCCGCCGTGGAGCCCCGAGGACATGAGCGAGTCCGCCCGGCGCGCCCTGGGCATGGGGTCCTGAGGTGAGCGGAGCGAGGCCGGCGAGGGGGGACGCGCCGCGGATCTCCCCGCGCCTGGAGCGCCTGCCGCTCCTGGCGCCGGGGATGCTGTCGCTGCTGGCGGGGCTGTGGGCGGGGCTCTCCCGGCTGGGGTGGCTGGACCCCACCGTCGGCCCCGCCCCGGGGGCCCACGGACCCCTGATGGTCTCGGGCTTCCTGGGCACGCTGATCTGCGTCGAGAGGGCGGTGGCCCTGGAGCGGCCCTGGGCCTGGGGGGTGGCCGCCGTGGCCGGGGCGGGGGCCCTCGCCACCCTCGTGGGGGCGCCCTGGCCGGTGGCCCCGGCGGCGACCCTGGTGGCGGGGCTCGGGCTGGTGGCGATCTTCCTGGCGCTGCTGCGCCGCGAGCCCGCGTTCCACCTGGCGGTGATGGTGGGCGGGGCGGCCGCGTGGGTGGCGGGCACCGGGGCCTGGCTCCGGGGCGCGGCGTTCTCGGCGGTGGCGTGGTGGTGGGTGGGCTTCCTGGTGCTCACCATCGTCGGCGAGCGGATCGAGCTGAACCGCGTCCGGGGCCTGAGCGCCCGGAACCGCGGGGTCTTCGCGGTCCTGGTGCTCCTCCTGGTCGCGGCCCTCGGCCTGGCGCACGCCGCCCCCGCCCTGGGGATCCGGGTCCTGGGGGCGGTGCTGCTGGCCCTGGCGGGGTGGCTCGTGGCCTACGACGTCGCCCGGCGCACCGTGGCGGCGGGCGGGTTGACCCGGTACATCGCCTTCTGTCTGCTCTCCGGCTACGCCTGGCTGGGGATCGGCGGGGCCCTGGCGCTGGGGCTGGGGGCGGCCTCGGCGGGGCCGGTGTACGACGCCCAGCTCCACGCGGTGCTGGTGGGCTTCGTGATGTCCATGGTGCTGGGTCACGCCCCGGTGATCTTCCCCGCGGTGCTGCGGGTGCCCATGGCCTTCGGCCCCTCGTTCTACGGCCCCCTGGTCCTCCTCCACGCCTCGCTGGCCCTACGGATCGGCGGCGATCTCGGCGGCTGGCAGGGGGCGAGGCGCTGGGGGGCGATGCTCTCGGCCCTGGCCCTGGTCGCCTTCGTCGGCAACGTGGTCCGGGCCACCCTGGTGGGTGCCCGGGCCCCCCGGCCGGCCTCAGCGGAAGGTGCCCACCACCACCGCGAAGGCGAGGAGGCTCGCCCCCACCAGGGTCCACCCCGCCGCCCGCACCCGGCGCGGGGGCCAGCGCAGCAGGGCGACGAGCCCGGCGGCCACGGCGAGGGGGGCGACCGCTAGGGGGGTGGTGCCGGGCACCGCCCCGGCGGCGGCCAGGGACGCCGAGGCGGCGAACCCCCCGCCCACGGTGGCGAGGGCCGGGACGGCGGGGGCGAGTCCCGGGGCGCCCCGCCGCTCCATCATGGAGCGGACCGCCACGGTGCCCGCGGCGAACCCGATGGCCCACACCCACCAGATCCCGAGGGCCGCCGCCCAGGTGGCGCCCCCGGCCAGGGCGACCGGCAGCGCGGTGGCGCTCAGGGCGACGGCGGCCAGGACCTCGCCCCGGGTGGTCTTCTCCTGGCGGCGGGCGAGGAGGGCGGCCACGGCGAGGCCCACCGCGACGGGCACCACCACGGCGACCCAGGCGTCCGCGGGGGCGCGGGAGGCGGCGAGCCAGGCGGCGCCGCCGCCCAGGAGGCCGAGGACGGCGAGGCGGAGGCGGGCGCGGGGGGCGTCCTCCCTCAGCGCCCGGCGCCCGCGGTGTCCCAGCAGGACCCGGATGGGCTCCAGGGCGAGGAAGACGAGGGCGGCCCCCGCGGCCAGGGCGAGGGCGCCGGCGGCGGCGTCCCCCACCGCCAGCGCGCTGGCGAGGGGGAGGGAGAGCTGGGCGTAGGCCCCGTGCTCGCGGGGGAAGAGGGTGGCGGACGTCAAGGGGGGGCTCCGGGGGTGCCGGGGGGCGGACGTGGACCGCGGGGGATCCCGGGTCCGCGCTCCGCAGGGAATAGCAACGGAGGGGGCACTTGGGCCAGGGCTTCCGCTGCCCGACCGTGCCGGGAGACGCCCCCGCCCTCCCCCCGGTCGTCTTCCGGTCCCGTCGCCGATCCCGCCCCGGGGGTACACTCGGCGGAGCCGAGGCGCCGCCCGGCCGACCGGGGGCGAGGAGTCGAGCCCTGTCCGAGTCCCCTCCCACCGCTCCCCCTCCCCGCCGCCGCCCCGGCCCCGGCCTGCGCGCGTGGCGCGGCCTGGCCCGGGCGCTCCGGGGCCCCCCCCTCACCCTCGTCCACCACGACGCCTACAACCCCGGCCCCACGGGGTTCGTGGACCCCTACCGCGGCGCCCGGATCCGCGCGTGGCTGGTGGAGCACGCCCTGGTGGGGCCGCGGGCCGTGCTGGTGCCCGAGAGGGCCGGGATCGCCGACCTGGACCGGGTCCACGACCCCGAGTACCTCGCCCACCTCCAGGATCGGGGGGGCCTCGACCGGATCTTCCCGGGCCTCGGCGAGGGGGCCGCCCAGGCCGCCCTCGGCGCCCAGCGCTGGATGGTGGGGGGCACCCTCCTGGCCGCCCGCAAGGCGGTGGAGGCGGGGCGCCGGGGCGGGCCGGTGGTGAACCTGGGCGGGGGCCTGCACCACGCCCGGCGGGGCCAGGGATCGGGCTTCTGCGCCTTCCACGACGTGGCCATCGCCATCCACGCGCTCAGGCAGGAAGGCTTCGGCGGGAGGGTGCTGATCGTGGACCTGGACCTCCACCAGGGGGACGGGACGCGGCGGATCTTCGCCGCGGACGAGACCGTCTACACCTTCTCGATCCACGCGGTGGCCTGGGACGAGGAGCCGGCGGTGGCGGACCTGGACGTGGCCCTGGGGCCGGGGATCGGCGACGCGGCGTACCACGCCGCCCTGGACGAGCACCTCCCCCGCGCCTTCGCCGAGGCCCGGCCCGACCTGGTGTTCTACGTCGCCGGGGTGGACGTGGCGCTGGAGGACCTGGTGGGGAACTGGCGCCTCTCCGGGGACGGGATCGCCGCCCGGGACCGCAAGGTGATGGAGCGGGCCCGGGACCTGCCGCTGGTGTGGACCCTGGCGGGGGGCTACGGCCCCGACGCCTGGCGCCACACCGCCCGGAGCCTGGCGTGGGTCGCCGACGGCCGGGACGCGCCCATCCCCACCGGGACCGAGGTCAGCCTCGCCCGGTTCCGGCACATCGCCGGGGGACTCGGCCGGGAGGAGCTGAGCGGCGGCGGGGAGGACGCCGACTTCGGGATCACCCTGGCCGACGTCATGGGGGACCTCGGCGGGACGCGACCGGAGACCCGCCTGCTGGGGTACTACACGCCCTACGGCGTCGAGGTGGCCATGGAGCGCTACGGCGTGACCGAGGCCATCCGCCGCCAGGGGATCCCCCGGACCCGGGTGGAGTTCGACCTGGCCAACCCCACGGGCCACCTGGTGCGGGTGTACGCCGACGACGGCGGGGGGGAGCTGCTCATCGAGCTGGTGACCCGGGAGACCCGGGAGATCCCCCCCTTCCGGCTGCTGCTGGTGGAGTGGCTGATGCTCCAGAACCCCCGCGCCGGGGCGGATCCCGGCCGCCCCCTGCTGCCGGGCCAGCGGCACCCGGGCCTCGGGTGCCTGCTGGAGGTGATCGGGATGCTCACCATGGCGGCGGTGCGCCTCCAGTTCGACGGGGTCCTGTTCCGCCCGGGCTGGTACCACATGGCGGTGCTGGCCCGGGGGCACATGGCGTTCTGGGAGCCCCGCGACGAGGCGCGCTTCGCGGCGCTGCGGCAGGCGCTGGAGGGGGTGCCCCTCGTGGAGGCGACCCGCGCGGTGGCCGAGGGGCGGGTCGTGGACGTCGCCACCGGCGAGGCGGCGCGGTGGACGGCTCCGGCGATGGTCTACCCGCTGGCCCCGGCCCTGGCGGAGCACGTCCGGGGGGCCGCGTACGACGCCGCGGTGGAGGCGGCGGCGGCGGGGCTGAGCTATCGCCGGGTGGGGAGGCGGGAGGCGGCGGCCGTGGGGGCGGGGCCGGGGGGCGGCGCGGCCGGGTGAGCGCCGTCAGGGTCCGCAGCCGGACTCGGGGAAGCGCCCCCGGGCGCGGCTCGGGAAGGTCCACTCGGGGGTGACCAGGGGGCCGGGGCCTTCGGCGGGGTACCAGGGGTCCAGGGAGGAGCCCGGGGCCCTCAGCACGTGGACCTGCTGGGCGGGCATGTAGCTCTGCACCAGCAGGAAGGCGCGGCGCCCGCGGCCGTCCTCGGCGACGTCGGCGACCAGCACGGCGTGGCCCGGGAAGCCCCCCTGGACGAAGACGTCCCCCGCCTCCACGGGGGCGGAGGCGGGCACGGGGACGAGATCCCGGGCCAGGGAGGCGGAGCCGGCGTAGGTGAACACGGCGTCGAGGTAGCGCCGGAAACTGGCCGGCCCGCCGTCGGGTGGCGCGGCGGCGGCCCAGGTCACCCGGGAGCCCGAGATCCTCGGCCTCTCCCCGTCCCGCCAGCGGCTCCAGGGGGCGGGATCCCCGCTGGTGAACCGGAAGCAGATCGCCTCGTCCCTGCCCGAGGCCCTCTGGTACTCCGCCCGGAGGCGGATCGCCGCGTCGGCGCACTGCTGGAGGTCCCGGCTCCCGACGTCGAGGTCCACCACGGCGAAGTGCGCGTCCTGGTTGGACTTCCTGCGCCCGTCGTACAGGAGAACCGGCGGGCGGCCGGGGAGCAGGGGCAGGCGGCGCAGGAAGGCCGCGAAGCTCCCCCCCGGCGCCGGGACCCGCTGGAACCCTGGCGGGGGCGGGATCCGGGCCTCGATGGCCGCCGCCGCGGCGGCGGGCTCGGCGCGGGCGGGCGGGGCAGCGGCCAGGGCCAGGAGGAGGAGGGGGAGGGCGAGGCGGAGGGCGACCATGGGAGCACGGTAGGGCGAGGGCGTCGCCACCGCCACGGCGGGCCACCCCCCCGACCGCCTCAGGCCTCCCGCGCCGGGCGCCCCACCCACCTCGCCCCCAGCTTCCATAGCTCCACCGCCGACACCGGGATCAGCCCCAGCGCGACGCAGAGGAGGGCCTGCTCCGGGGAGAGCGGCACCAGGCGGAACAGCTCCCGGGTGGGCTCCCAGGCGTGCAGGGCGGCCTGGAGGAGCATCGAGATCCCGATCACCCCCAGCAGGGCCAGGTTGGTGAGGGCGCCCACCTCCCAGAAGATCCTCTGGGGGCTGCGGGCGGCGAAGGCCCGGAGCAGCTCGCTGGCCACCAGGGTGTCGAAGGCCAGGGTCCGGGCGAGGTCCAGGCCGTGGCGGGGCAGGGCCAGGGCGAAGACCGTCCCCACCAGGGCCGCCTCCAGCACCCCGACCGCCGCCACCGCCTTCCACTGGGGTCGCCCCAGCATGGGCTCGCCCGGTGGGCGCGGGGGGCGCCGGAGCACGTCGGGATCGGGGGGATCCACCACCAGGGACAGGGCGGGCAGGCCGTCGGTGACCAGGTTGATCCACAGCAGGTGGATGGGCACCAGGGGCGAGGGCAGGGCCACGAGGGCGGTGCCCAGCATCAGCGACAGCTCCGCGGCGTTCCCCGTCAGCAGGTAGACCAGGGTCTTGCGGATGTTGCCGTGGATCGCCCTCCCCTCCCGGACGGCGGCGACGATGGTGGCGTAGTTGTCGTCGGCCAGGACCAGGTCCGCGGCCTCCCGGGTGACCTCGGTGCCGGTGCGCCCCATGGCCACGCCGATGTGGGCCTCCCGCAGGGCCGGCGCGTCGTTCACGCCGTCCCCGGTCATCGCCACCACCGCCCCCCGTTCCTTCCACTGCCGCACGATGCGGATCTTGTCCTCGGGGGTCGCCCGGGCGTGGACCCGCTCCCGGGGGTCCTCGCCCTCCCCCACGATCCCCATCTCCCGGGCGATGGCCCGGGCGGTGTCGGGGTGGTCCCCGGTGATCATCACGGTGGCGATCCCCGCCCGCCGCGCCGCCGCCACCGCGTCGATGGCCTCGGGGCGGGGCGGATCGGCGAGCCCCACCAGGCCGACCAGCTCCAAGTCCCCCTCCAACGGCCCCTCCCCCACCGCCACCGCCAGGACCCGGAGCCCCCGGGAGGCGAGGGCGCGGTTGGCCTTCTCCGCCCCCGCCGTCCCCCGGGAGCACAGGGGCAGCACCGACTCCAGCGCCCCCTTCACGTACAGGCGGCCGTCCCCCCGGTGGATCGACATGCGGCGCCGGGCGGTCTCGAAGGGGTGGACTTCCAAACGGGGGCGTGCCGACTCGATGTCCTCGCGGCGGATCCCCCGTTTCCAAGCGGCGGCGAGGAGGGCGATCTCGGTGGGATCTCCGGTGCCGTCCCCCCCACCGGGGCCGAGCTCGGCGTCGCAGCAGGCGGCGGCGGCGTCCAGCACCCGGTCCGGGTCCTCGCCCCGGACCTCCCGCACCGCCATGGCGCCCGCGGTGAGGGTGCCGGTCTTGTCGGTGCAGATCACCGTGGCGCTGCCCAGGGTCTCGACGGCGGCGAGGCGGCGGACGAGGGCGTGGCGCCTGGCCATGCGCTGCACCCCCACGGCGAGGGCGATGGTGACGATGGCGGGCAGCCCCTCGGGCACGGCGGCGACGGCGAGGGAGACCGACAGCAGCAGCACTTCCAGCGGATCCTGGCCCCGGAGCAGCCCCAGCCCGAAGACCAGGGCCACCACGGCGAGGCAGGCGAGGATCAGGGTGCGCCCCACCCGGGCGAGCTGGACCTGGAGGGGGGTGGCGCCCCGCTCGGCGGTCTCCAGCAGGCCGGCGATCCGCCCCATCTCGGTGGCCATGCCGGTGCCGGTGACCTCGGCGAGCCCCGCGCCGGTGGCGATGGCGGTGCCCAGGAAGATCCGGTCGGTGCGCTCGGCGAGGGGGGCGCCGGGGGAGGTGGGCTGGGTGCCCTTGGACACCGGCACGCTCTCGCCGGTCAGGGGAGCCTCGACGGCGCTCAGCTCGTGGGCCTCCCGGAGCACCCCGTCGGCGGCCACCACGTCCCCGGCCTCCAGCAGCAGCAGGTCTCCGGGCACGACCTCCCGGGCGGGGACGACCGTCGCCCGGCCCTCCCGCCGGACCCGGGCCCGGGGGGCGATCATGGAGCGGAGCGCCAGCAGGGCCCTCTCGGCGCGGTGCTCCTGCACGAAGCCGACGACGGCGTTGAGCACCAGGATGGTGGCGATGGCGACGGCGTCGGCGACCTCCCGGAGCGCCAGCGACACCGCGGCGGCGACGGCGAGCAGGGCCACCATGGGGCTCACGAACTGCCGGGCCAGCACCCTCCAGGCGGGGATCCCCGCGGCGTGGCGCAGCTCGTTGGGCCCGAACTCGGCGAGGCGCCGGGCCGCCTCAGGGGCGCTCAGGCCCGCGGATCCCTCGGGAGGCGCGGGCCTCCCTGGGCCGGGGGCGGCTCTCGACTCGCTGGGGGCGTCCGGCTTCGTGCTCATCGTCCGAGGCGCCATGATAGGCGGGGGGAGCGAGGGAGGCGAGCCGGGGCGCGCCCCCGGCGCCGCAGCAGGTCGCCGGGCAGGCGAAGGCCCTGCCGCGTGGCATGTCGCCGCGGCTACGATCCCGCTTGACACCGCTTCGCGCGCCTCGTAGCGTCCAGAGTACGGGATGAGTCCGCCCGGCCGTCGGGTCGATTCGGGTGGGACGCGGTGCCCAAGGAAGGGGGATCAGGTCATGGAAGAGCAGCGCGTAGGGGGGCAGGGTGCGGTGCTTCCGGCGGTCGGCCGGCGGGGGAACCTGGGATCCTCGGCGGTCCGCTAGACGATGGTCCTCTCGGTCCTGGCGGGCCTGGCGGTCTCGGAGCGGGTCTCGGCGCAGGGCTTCTCGGGCAGCTCCAGCGGCACCGTCGAGTTGTGGGGGAGCCGCACGCTGCTGGACCTGAAGCTCGCCCAGCTCGGCTGCGCCATCGACCCCGCCTGCCTGGACGGATTCCAAGGTGCCATCGACTTCCACCCGGTGAACGGCGCTCCCGGCGTCCGCATCGACCTGTCCGCCGGGACCTCGGCGACGCCGATCCTCGACTGGGCCGCGAGCCACCCCAGCGCGGTGTCCGTGGAGGAGCGCATCGTCACCGAAGGGGGAACCTCGGCGACGCGGCTCCTCGTGGTGATCGCGGGTCCGGACCCCCAGGCGCTCTGGCCCGGCCTCGTGGCCGCCGCCGCGAGTCTCGACGTGGGAGCGGTCGCGCTCTGGACTCCCGAGCCCGCCCGACCGCCGGGCTGCACCCCGACCTCTTGAACCTGTCCTCGGCGTTCGGCGCGTGCCAGGGGGACGGCGCCTGCGTCTCGGGGCTGGAGTCCGGCCGCCCTTGGTTCGATGCCGCCACCTCGGCGGCGGCGGTGTCGTTGTCCGTGCGTGCCGCCGCCGACGCCTCCAACGTCTCCGCCATCGAGTCCTGGCTCTCGGGCCTCTCCTGGGCCGGGACGCCGCGCGTCCAGGTGGTGCAGGCCCCCACCCTCACCCGGGTGGTGGCGAGCGGCCCGCTCTCCGCGTCCACCCTTGGGGGCTTGCCGCAGGAGGCGTTCCTCTCCGGCAAGGAGTGGCACACCCGCCCCCTGCGGGACGAGGAGCGGACGGACTCCTGGCTGCGGCTGGACGTGGTGGGGGCGTCCGTGGGGGTGGAGCGGTGCGGCGGTCCCCCGCCCTGCGAGGACGGGAGCGATCTGCCGGTCCCCGCGGTCCTGGATGCCAGCGGGCGCGTCCTCGTCCGCGTGGCGCCCCGCACCGGTGGGTCCACGGCCCTGGACGCCTTCGTCGCGGCGGGCTGGAGCGAGCTGGGCTCCCTCGCCGACGCCTCCGGCACCGTTCACGTCGTCGGGTGGGCGGACGCCGTGGCCCTCCTGGAGCTCGGCCGCGGCCACGCCGTCCCCGGCGGCCTGACGGTCACGCTCGGTGTCGCGGAGGACCTCGCCTCCCTTGGGCTGGGCTCCGGCCCGGACGACCTGTCGTTCCTCATGGACGGTCCCGTGGCCTTCTGGGGCAGCGCCACCCTCCTGGAGATGATCGGGGCCGAGCGCCAGTGCGCCGAGGATCCGGGTTGCCTCTCCTACTACCAGGGTCGGGTGGCCTTCGACCCGGTGACCGGCGCTCCGCAGCTCCGGCTCGCCCTCCCCGCCGGAGAGGACGCGGGGATCGTGGACGCCTGGGCCACCCGCCATCCGGACCGGGTACGGATCCTGGAGCGCTGGGTCCTGGCGGACGCGCTCACCTTCATCGAGTGGACGGTGTCCGTGGCGGGGGAGGACGACGGCGGCGTATGGATGGAGCTGCTGTCGGACCTGTCCACGGGCCTCTCCGCCGCCACCGACGTCGGGATCACGCCGGAGCCGCTCCGTGCGCCGGGCCTGCACGGGGACGTGATCGGCCTGCTGGATCCGGTGGTCGCGTGTGCCGGCGACCCGGCCTGCATCGAGCCCCTGGCGGAGGGGCGGGCGTGGTTCGACGCCACGGACATGACGGCCGCGCTGGAGCTGGCGGTGGCCGCGGATCCGTCGGGCGCGGACGCCGCCGCCGTCGCGCAGGAGGTGGCGGCCCTGGGCTGGACCGGCGGAGCCACCCTTCGGACGGTGGACACACCGCTTGGGGTGCGGGTCGAGGCGCTCGGGCGCCTGCCCCTGTCGGCCCTCGAGTCCCTCGGCCAGGAGCCGGCGCTGTCGGGCCGCCCCTGGTCGACCCGGCCCCAGCGGGACGAGGAGGTCACCGGCGCGCGCCTCTCCATCGCGGCGCTGGTCACGGCGGACCAGGTCCGCGCCTGCCTGGACGAGCCGGCGTGCGTCCCCGGACAGGACTACCCCCTCCCCGCGGTCGTGGAACCCGACGGCCGGATCCTGGCGCGCCTGGAGCCCGCCTCGGGGAGCGCCCAGGCCCTCCTCGACTACGCCACGCCGGGATGGACCGCCCTCGGGGACGAGAGCACGTCCACGGACCTGGTGGTGGTGGGATGGGTGACCTGGGACGGGGTGGCGCACTTCGGCAAGGGAGTCCCGGTGACCGACGACGTGGTCCCCGCGGGCCTGGACCTGTTGCTGGCCCACCTCGACGACCTGCCGGGCACGGGCGACGACGACGTAGCGTCCGACGACGACGCGGACCCGCCCCCGGACGACGACTGGAGCATCGGCGACGACGACGTCTCCTACGGGGACGACGACGTCACCGTGGGGGACGACGACACCGCTCCGCCCGTCGTCGACCCGGATCCGCCGATGGTCGACATCGCGAACCCGCAGGGGCTCACCTCCATCGAGGGGGCTCGCCCCGGGGACTGCGGGGACTTCTTCCCCCGGCATGGGTGGATGGAGACGACGGCGGCTCCGGAGGACTTCCCCCTGATGGCCAACGCCGACTTCTACCTGGATCCCGCTGCCGTCAACGGCGACCCCGTCCTCGCCTATGCCGACTACCCCTCGCCCGTGGCCGAAGGACCGAGTCGTTCCGTGCTCCAGGACTACTACGTCTGCCGGCGGTACCGGGAGGCAGGCCCCGCGGCGTCGGTGGACGTGCCCGCCTGGTGCCCGCCGACCGGGAGCGAGGACGACTGGTACTCCTTGGCGAGGGGCTCGGTGCAAGATCCGGGGGTGTACGACGACGAGTCGGTGTCCGGGCCGTTCCTGGACGGCGTGCGGATCACCGCGGCGGAGGTGTACTTTCCCGAGCCGCTGGAGGTCGTCGCCTCGTTGTCCGAGTCCACGGCCGCGACTCCGACCCTGCCCTGGCGCACCCCTGCGCAGTTCGAGGTCATCGTGCGCCTTCGGGCCGGGGAGTTCAGCGCCGATGTCCACTTCACGAAGGCCGACGCCTCCACCCTCGACGTCCACGTCACCGGAGGGGGGAGCCCGGAGTCCTGGGTCGACGTGCCCGTGACCTTCTCGATCCTGAGATCCACCGCGGGTGTGGCGCTCCCGGTCCTCGGCGGTGCCGATGGCGATCCGCCCCCGCTCCCGCTGGCGCTGGACGTGTCGGCGGACCTGGACCCCCGGAGCGCTGGGCCCATCGGGGTCGCTTGGTGGTACGAGGGTTTGCCACCCACCGGCGATCCAGGCGTGGAGGAGCAGATCGGCTCATTGGTGTACCGGGTGGTGGGCGCCGCCCTCGCCGACGCCATCGCCGACGAGACCGCGAACTTCGCGGAGGGCCTTCAGGCGTTCCTCGGTGGGTACGTGTTCGCTCTGAACGACGCCTTCGGCTGCCCGGGGCGGCTGGGGCCGGGCTGCGACGTGCCCATCGACTTCCCGGCATCCTGTACGACGCCGGGCTTCTGGACCTGCGAGGACGTCACCCTCCCCTCGATCATGGCGGTGCTGCCGACGCAGCCGGCGGTCGACTCGGTGGACGGCAACGACCTCACGGACTGCGAGCGCGGGGGCTGGGGCTCGACGTCGGGGGCGACGTTCGTCCTGCAGCTCTCGGACGAGGACCCCATCGGGTTCCCCCCGCGGTCCCCGTCCACGCTCGGAGCGTTCGGTACGGTCGCCCTTTCGCCCGAGCTGCTCGCCGGGGGGGCGGCCGTGGGGGACGTCGTCGCCGCCATCGGGGACCTCGACGATCCCCGCCACCCCTTCCACCCGACCGATCCGGGCGACGACCCGGACGACCAGGTGACGTCGCTCGGGGCCCTGCTGAGCCGCGTCGTGGACAGCGTCGTGCGCCTGACCGTCCCCCACGACGACGCCCGGTACTGCGACCGCAAGTACGCCGATGCCTACGGCGGCCTGGGGGACGAGGTGGCGCGGTGCGTGGAGGAGTGCGCCGTCCTGTCCTCGGGGTCGCGGTCGCTGGCTTCGGCGGGCAACATCGACGCTACGGCGGACCTACTCGGAGGACTTCTGGGCGGCGAACTCACTGCCGACGACGCCCAGGAGGTTCTCCGCGGGCTGGAGACGGTGACCTGCAATCCCTCCTGCCTCGGGGTGGAGCACGACCTGCGGGACTACTGGGCACGTACTTGCCGCGATACCGTCACCGCGCAGGCGGAGCCTCCGGGGGACGTCGATGACTGCCTCGCCGCCGCCTGGGACTCGGACGGCGACGGCCGCCCGGACGACGAGGAGTACTGCTCGCTCTACCTGGACGACCAGCCGCTGGACTGCGTCCCCGGCCCGTTCGCCTGGAAGATCGCCGACGCCGAGGACGGCACCTTCCGGGTGGAGGTGCACTCCGCCCACTTCGAGGGCGGCGACTGTACCCTGGTGGCCGACGTGTTGCTCGACGTGGACGGCGACGGCATCCCGGACGGGGACGATCCGGACGTCGTCGACCCCGACGGCGACGGGTTCCCCAACCACCTCGACCCGATCTCCCGCGTGGACCCCGACGGGGACGAGGAGGTGGACGGCGAGGACACCATCGCTCTCGACGGGGAGACGGGGATCGGCGAATACGGAGTGGACTTGGACCCCGACAACCAGGTGCGCTTCACGTCGGTGCAGCGGGTGGGGGACACCTGCACCCGGACCAACGTCACGGGCGTGCGCCTGTACGGTCCCGAGGGTGCCGCCGACGAGTCGGTGCCGGCCTTGGAGGACGGGTCCGAGGATCCGGCGCCTCGGCTGGTCCTTTGGGACGGAACCTCCTTCGGGCTCGCGGCCGAGGTCCCCGCCATCGTGGTGTCGGACACGCTGGTGCTGCACGGCCGCGCCGACGTGGACGCCGCCATGGACCTGGTGGAGATCCACGGGGAGCTGGGGGAGACGTGCAACGGGACGTTCAGCGACCCTGTCTTCATGGAGGCGGATTACGACTTCGAGGTGACGTTGAAGGGGGTGGACGTGGCGCTGCCGGTGACCGTGGAATGGACGCTGCCGCTGGCCGAGGACCGGGCCTGGCAATGGGGCCAGGCTTGGCGGGAGGCGCAGTTCATCGCGCCTGGACTGAGCCCCCTGCTCACGGCTCTGCTGTCCGCGGACAGCCTGGAGACCACCCCGGTGATGGCGGCCGTGGACGTGGCGATGACCCCCGGGACCCCGACCCTGACCCCGCCCCCGTGGCAGTACTGGGAGTGCCAATGCCAGGGTTACCCGGGGTGCGAGGTCCCCACCCCCGAGTACTGCGGGGTGGATGTGGAGGGATTCTGCGGCGATGGCATCGACGGCGACGGGGACGGAGCCCTCGACTGCGCGGACTCCGACTGCACCGGCCACCCCGCCTGCTGGATGGACGTGGACTACGCCGCGCCGGTCGAGCTGCTCGACGTGTTCCTCCCGCCGTTCGGGGAGATGGTCGATCACATCCTCCTCTACCTGCTCAACGCCTCGATGAAGCCGGGGGAGAACTACGCCGAGTGGGACTCGATCGCCAGTACCAGCCCCCTCTCGGATCTGGCGAGCACGCTCCACTCCAAGCTCGACCTGGACGGCCGGGGCCACATCTTCGCCGCCGCGGTCCCGTACTTCGACCGGGTGGGGTTCTGGGAGGATCTGGGGGACAGCTCCCGGGGGATGGATGGCCTGTTCCCCGACATCGACGAGCTGGAGTTGCTCCCGGCCCTGCTGCGGATCCTGCCCGGCCTGTCCATCGACACCCTCGACGTGAGCGCCCTGGGACTCGACCGCTTCCTGGGCCCCTCGGTGCAGTTCATGCTGGTGGACGCCGGGGTCCCGGGAGGGGGACCCTCCCAGGCGCTGGCTGCGGAGATGATGCTCGACGGGCTGAACCCGGCCGGGACCCTCGCTGGGGTGCGGGAGGATCTGTTCAAGGCGCTGTGGGACGATGTGGCGGCGTCCCTCGCCTCGCGGATGCTCGCCCCCGAGCAGTCCTTGTACGCCGGCTGGCAGCTCTCGCCCACGCTCGTCCCTGGCGCCAGCGAGGGTGCCTGGAGCGGCGAGGCGTACCTCGGCTTCTACCGGCTGCTCTATCCCGACCGGGAGCTTCCCGCCGACGCCCACGACCTGTTCATCTGGGAGTGGCGGGGGGTGGAGCTGCCCGTGGTCACGCCGGGGGTGGCCGGTGAGTAGGGGCGCGGTGCTGGTCGCCACCGTGTTCCTCGCGGGTTGCGCCGCTCCCCAGGAGGACGACGACAGCGCGGGGCCGACCCCGGAGGAGCTGGAGGCGACCTGCACCGCGATGCACGGCCCGGTGGCCGGCTGCTCCGCGGAGAAGTGCGCCGCGTACCCCGGCTGCCAGATCCCGATGGTCCGCATTGCCGAGGACTGGCCGCGCTTCGCGGTGGACGAGCGGGAGACCGACTCCGACGCGATCACCGCCGTTCGGACTCCCGACGGGAGGGTGGTGCTCCTGTCGGAGTATAGCGACGCCTACATGGACTCGTCCCTGAGGGGGATCTACGGCTACCTCCTCCCCGAGCGCCCATGGCCGGCGGGACGGACGCTGCTGGGTCTGGACCGGACCCTGTTCCGCTTCGACTGGATCTATCCGCCCCGGTGGGAGCACGACGACTACGTGGTGCGTTACGAGGTGGGGCGGGTCGGGGAGGACGAGGGGCTGGACCACGTGGTCGGGGGGCTTCTGGGGCCGGTCCTGGAGGACGCGGATGCGTGGGAGTGGGGGGATGGGTACACGCTGCTCGCCTGGGACGACACGGCCCTCTCTCCAGGGACGCTGCCCGACCCATGGCTGGAGCTGGTCCCCAACACCGGGGCTCCGTCCAGCCTGGTGGGGGACATCGATGGCGGCGGGCGCGACGACTACGCCATCTCGTCGGGGGCCGACCTGTACATCTACGCGGGGGAGGGTCCCGGCCCGCAGGAGGGCGGCGCCGCCTTGGCGGTGCTGTGGAACGAGTGGGACGTGGTGGGCCGGCTCCGGTTCGACCCCCGCCGCACCGGCGACCTCACCGGCGACGGGGTGGACGACCTGGTGGTCGGCTGGACCACCAGCATCTACGCCCACCACACGGACGACCGGTACCAGGGGGAGGTCTTCGTGTTCCCGGGAGGGCCCGACCTGAAGGGGGAGCTGTACCCGGTGGACGCTCCACTCCACTTCCGCCCGGTGGGTCCCTTCGCCGTGACCGACTGCGACCTCGAGCCAGAGTACCCGTGGTACCTGAATGGTCCGCTGCGGGCCGCGGGGGGCGACGTGGACGGAGACGGGCTCGGGGACGTCGTCATCTCGGCGCGGGAGGATCCGCCCCGCGACCCGGAGTGCCCGGCTCGAAGCGAGACCGGCGGCGACGACTTCCCGGCGGTAAGGGTGTTCCTGAACCCGGGTACGTGGCCGGAGTATTCGGAGCCGGAGGACTCGGTGGTCCTGCGGTTCCCGGCGCCGACCTGGAACAACGGGACCGGTGCGGGCCTGCTGGTCAGCGACGTGGACGGGGACGGGTTGGACGACGTGATGGTGCCGCTTCGCCACGGCCGTTTCGTCGACTGGATGGAGCTGGGGACAAACTCCATCACCGCCGCCCTGTGGACCGGACGCTCCATTGCCGCCTCGGCGCCAGGGGTCGAGGTGTGGCCCGACCTGCTCCTGGCCGCGGGGGACTACGCCCCGGTCAGCGAGGGAACCGTCACCGAAGGGACGGACGGAGTCGACCTGCTGCTCGACGACGACATGCTCCTGCTGGTTCTCGCCGACAAGGCCGGCATCCAGGCTATCCCCCTCGCCGAAATGGCGAGCGCGCTGGAGGCGCGATGACGATGTGCGGACCCGGTCGGTGCGCTCCGCCAGGGGGGTGCCCGGGGCGGTGGCGGTGGTGCCCTTGACCTCCCGGGCGGGGACCACTGTCGCCCTGCCCTCCCGCCGGACCCGCGCCCGGGGGGCGGTCATGGAGCGGAGCGCCAGCAGGGCCCTCTCGGCGCGGTGCTCCTGCACGAAGCCGACGACGGCGTTGAGCGCCAGGATGGTGGCGATGGCGACGGCGTCGGCGACCTCCCGGAGCGCGAGCGAGACCGCGGCGGCGGCGGCCAGCAGCGCCACCATGGGGCTGGCGAACTGCCGGGCGAGCACCCTCCAGGCGGGGACCTCGGCGGCGTGGCGCAGCTCGTTGGGCCCGGCCTCGGCGAGGCGCCGGGCCGCCTCCGCGGCGCCGAGCCCCACGCCCGCCACGGGCCGCGCCAGGCTCCCGGGGCCCGGAGCGGCGCTCGACTCGCTGGGGGCGTCCGGCTTCGTGCTCATCGTCCGTGGCGCCATGATATGCGGGGGGAGCGGGGGAGGCGAGCGGGGGCGCGCCCAGGTCAGGGCACCGCCACCGCCTACTCCTGGGCCCCCGTTGGTCGTGCCACCGTGATCCCGCTCGTGCCGCCGTGTTCGTGGCCGCGTCGCGTGGGCGTCTCGCGCGACCGTGTCCGTGCCACCGTGTTCGTGGCCGTGACCTTCGTCGCCGCCCGCCCCGGGCGAGCACATGGAACCCCCTCGTGCCGGGCCCGGGGCCTTGAAGGGCGGCTCCCTGCCGGTGTAAGGATGGCCGGGCGGGGTCCCATGGCCCCGCCGCGCCACCCCGCAGGGAGGGGCAAGTTGAGAGCGGTTCCAGGGATCGGGGAGGTGCTCGCGGCGTCCTGCGCCGCCCTGCTCGCGGGCTGCCTCGCCCCCCCGGGGGTCCCCGGGGATGACGACGCGGCCGACGACGACGCCGGGTCCGACGACGACGCCGGGTCCGACGACGACGCCGCCGATCCCGACTCCGACGGCGACGGGCATCCGGCCTCGGTGGACTGCGACGACGGCGATCCCGAGGTCCACCCCGGGGCCGAGGATCCCTGCGGCGACGGGCTCGACCAGGACTGCGACGGGGACTCCTGGGAGTGCCGGCTGGCGGGCGACGTGCCGGTCTCCACCGCCCACGCCGCCTTCGTCGGCAACTCCACCTGGGGCAACGCCGGCTGGACCGTCGCCGGGGCGGGGGACGCCGATGGCGACGGCCTGGGAGACGTCCTCGTGGCGGTCCCCTCGGACGAGACCGGGGGCACCTGGGCGGGTGCCGTCTACCTGCTGCGGGGACCCATCCAACCCGGGACCTCCGACCTGGAGTCCGGCGCCGGCGCCGTGCTCGTGGGCGAGGGAGGGACCTTCGGCGAGGGCCTGGCCTCGGGCGACTTCAACGAGGACGGGATCTCCGACGTCGTCGTCGGTGCCCCGTGGAAGGACCGGATCTACGTCTTCTTCGGCCCCATGGCGGGGCGGGTGGACGCGGTGGACGCCGACCTGATCCTGACCGGGGAGTCGTCGGGGGACCAGGCGGGGTACGCCGTGGCGAGCGCTGGGGACGTGGACCGGGACGGAGCCCCGGACCTGCTCGTCGGCGCGCAGGAGGCCGCGGGCGGGCGGGGCCGGGCCTACCTGTTGCGCGGTCCCCTGGGCACCGGAACGCGGTCCCTGTCCACGGCGGACGCGGTCCTCACGGGGGAGCGGACCGGCGACCGGGCCGGGTGGTCGGTGGCGGGGGCCGGGGACACCGACGGGGACGGCTACGCCGACCTCCTCATCGGCGCGCCCTGGCAGAACGATGCCGGCAGCTACGCCGGAGCCGCCTACCTGGTGCGGGGCCCGGTCTCGGGCTCGGTGGGCCTGGGCGGAGCCACCACGAGGATCTACTCGCCGGAACCCAACTGGGAGCTGGGAACGGGGGTCGTCGGCCCGGGTGACTTGGACGGCGACGGGCTGGACGACGTCCTGATCGGTACCGATGCCGGGGAGGCCTACGTCTTCCTCGGGCCCCTCCCGGCGGGCCCGGTCCTCCTCGGGGAGGCCTACTCGACGCTGGTGGCCCCCAGCGACGAGAACTTCGGGGGCTGGAACGCCGCCGCCGGCGACGTCGACGGCGACGGCCTGGCGGACATCCTCCTCGGGGCTCCCAGCCGCGACGCGCCCTACGTGGACGGAGGCGCGGCCTACCTGGTCTACGGTCCTCCCCCGGAGGGGACCGCGGTGCTGGACCGGGACTGCGCCGTCTTCCTCGCGGCGGCGGCGGGCGACGCCACGGGCCGGGGGCTCGCCGGGGCCGGGGACGTGGACCGGGACGGGTTCGGCGACCTGGTGATCGGGGCGTACGCCGCGGACGACGGGACCACGGACGGCGGGGTCGCCCGGATCTACCGGGGATCGGGGCCGTGAGGGGGCGGGTCCACCCCTCCCCGCCAGGAGCGGAATGCGCCGGCTCGCCGATCTCCTGATCGGGTCCTGTGCCGCGGACGACGGGATCTCGGACGGCGGGGGCGCCCCGGTCTACCCGACTCGATCCCCGGGATGACCCGGGCCCGGGAAGGCGATCCCCACGGGGCGCGCCTTGCGCGGGCGGGGAGGGGGGAGAGGGCAGGATCGGGGCTTGGGGGGGCCGAGCCACGGCGCGAGGGGAGGGGACCCTCCCCCGCCGGGGGCGGCGCCCTGGAGCGGCGTGCACCGGGGGAGGCGGGTCGGTCCCGCCCGAGGGAGAGGTCGCACCGTGTGCCGGCTCCCGGGAGAGGGGGGTGGTCTGCCCCTGGTGGCGTTCGTGGCCCTGGCGGTGGTTCGGCCGGCGGCGGAGCCTCCCGCCCACGAGGCGGTGCGGCAGGCGCGCCTGCTGGAGCGCGCCTTCGTGGACGTCACGGCGCGGGTCGAGACGGTGGTGGTGCGGATCGAGGCCATGACCCGGCCCGCCGGGGACGCGGGATCGCCGTGGGAAGGAGACGACGGCTCCGGAGGTTGGGGCCCTCCTCGCCCCCCGGGCGATCCCCCGTCCCCCTCTCCGGCCCGCCCGGTGGTGCCCCGGGGGGGCAGCGGGATCGTCATCACCCCGGACGGCTGCGTGCTGACCAACGAGCACGTCATCGCCGGGGCGGAGCGGATCGTGGTGCGCCTGCACGACGGGCGGCGCCTGGACGCCCGGGTGCGGGGGATCGATCCCGACACCGATCTGGCCGTGGTGTGCGTCCCGGCCGAGGGGCTGCCCACCGCCCCGTTCGGGGACTCCGACGGGGTGAAGGCGGGCCAGTGGGCCATCGCCATCGGCGCCCCCTTCGGCCTGGAGCACACCGTCACCGTCGGGCACATCTCGGGGACGGGGAGGGTGATCGACATGCCCCACGTCCGCTTCCAGGACTTCATCCAGACCGACGCCAGCATCAACCCCGGGAACTCCGGGGGACCGCTGGTGGACCTGGACGGGAAGGTGGTGGGGGTGAACTCGGCGATCCTGGGGGTGGGCACGGGGGTGGGCTTCGCCATCCCGGCTTCCCTGGCCGAGCGGGTGGGGCGACAGCTCGTCGCGGACGGGAAGGTGGTGCGCCCGTGGCTGGGCCTGGAGCTCCAGGACCTCGGCGCCGAGCTGGCGGACGCCCTGGGCGCCCCCCCGGGGGGAGGGGCGGTGGTCCTGGAGGTGCTGCCCGGTGGGCCCGCGGCGGACTCGGGCCTCCGGCCGGGGGACGCCCTCGTCACCCTGGACGGCCGCCCCCTGCGGTCACCCCACGACCTGGCGAACCGGATCGCCCGGGGGCGGATCGGGCAGGAGGTCGAGGTCGGCTACGTGCGGCACGGGAAGCGGGGGCGGATCCGAATCGCCACCGGTCCGGGACCGATTCCCGACGTGGACTGGCCGGACCTCCGGCCCCAGGGGGACGCGCGGCCCCTGGGGCTCCACGTGGCCCCGGCGCTGGGCAGGACCTCCCCCCTGCCCGAAGGGGGCGCGGGGGCGCTGGTGCAGAGGGTCGACCCGGGGGGCCTCGCCGCGGCGTCGGGCCTGCTGGCGGGGGACGTGATCCTGAGCGTCGGGCCCCGGCCGGTGCGCTCCTCCGACGACGTGGCCTCCGCCCTCGCCTCGGCCCCCCGCCGCCACGTCGCCCTGGTGGTGTGGAGGGAGGGCACCCGCAAGGTGATGGCCCTGGAACGGCCCACCCCGGAGGCCGGCCCGGGACCGGCGTCGGCGCCCCGCCACTGAAGGGATCCCCCTCCACCTCCCCCTCCCCCTTCACTCCCCCCGCGCCCTCCCCGGCCGCTCTTCCCCGCCGTTGCGCCACGCCAGCACCGGATCCTCCCCCACCGGCACCTCCCGCGCGTCCGGGTAGCGCTCCCCGGCGCGGATCGCCTCGGGATCCCCGGAGGTCCTCACCACCTCCACCGGGCCCCGGCCCAGCCAGCGCGACAGGTCCACGGGGCGGGCCTCCCCCTCCCGCCACAGGGCCACGGCGTCCCCCCGACCCTCCCGCACGATCCGGTACGTCCTCCCCTCCCGGTCCAGCCGCTCGGTCCGCGCGTGCCCCGCCAGCACATCCGAGAGGCGGGCGAAGGCCGCCCCCGAGGGCTTGACCTCCCGGCCCCTGCAGGTCCTCCCCCGGGGCCCCGCCGGCACCGGGGCCAGGCAGCCCCACAGGGAGTTGGTCCCGAACATCTTCCACGCCCGATTGCCGGGGTTCGGGGGGGCGTCCCCCAGGGAGTGCCAGAAGACCCGCTCCACCGCCCCGCTCCCCAGGGCCCGCACCACCCTCCGCACCACCTCCCCCGCCTGCCGCCGCCGGTCCCACCCCCGGGCGGCCCGGGGATCCGAGGGCACGCTGGTCTCGGTCAGCCAGATCGGCCGAGGCTCCCCCAACGACGCCCGGAGCAGGGCGAGCTTGTCGTCCAGGGACGCGGGATCCTCCCCGTAGTCGTGGAGGTCCACGGCGTCCACGAGGCGCGCCAGCTCCCCCCCCCGCAGGGCGAAGAGGCGGCGCACGTAGTCCGTGCCCGGGCTCCGCTCCCGCCGGATGGTCACCAGGGTCCCGGTCATCAGTCGCGCCTCGGGATCCGCCTCGCGCGATGCCTGCCGGGCCGCCTCCACCACCCGGAAGTAGTCCTCCGGGGGCAGGTACTCGATCCCCCGGGCCCGGCAGTCCTGCCACTTCAGGTCCACCTCGTTGTCCACCTGCCACCACCGCACCGGCCGGAGCAGGCCGGGCATGTCGTCCACGCCGTCGCCGTCGTAGCGCTCGACCATCCGGCGCACGTACTCCCGGAAGCGCCTCCAGCCCTCCTCGCTCCGGGGCGCGTAGTGCTGGGGCCGGTAGACCTCGTCGTCCCGGCAGGTGGCGTCGGCCCGCTCGGGGCCGATCATCAACAGGACCTCGAAGCCCCTCTCCCCCAGGGCCCGCACCAGGGCGTCCCGGTGGGCCATGTCCCAGCCGCTGGCCTCCACGTCCCGCTGGGCGAACCACGGGTACTCCATGGTGTTGGCGCGGTACCAGCGGGCCCCCAGCCGGGCGGCCCGGTCGGCGTCCGCCCGGACCTGCTCCCCGTAGCGCGAGAAGTCCCAGCTCGCCGCCAGCCGCCGGGGGACGGCGCCGATCCCCTGGTTGATCCCGAGGGGGTGGGCGGGATCCGGCCGGTCATCGCCCGCCCGCTCCGCGGGGATCTCCCCGGCCCCTCCCGCCGGCGGGGCGACGGCGAGCAGCGCGGCGGCGGCGAGGACGATCCACCCGACGCCCCGGACGGCCACGGCGGCTCGGCGCGGAGGCTCCATCCCCCCAGGATGGCGCGCCCCCACCGGAAAGAGAAGGGTGTCAGGCACCAACACATTTACATTTACGCCCCCCTCGACCCAGGGTGGCCCCCCCAGCGGCCTTTACACCCCCCCGCGCTTGGAGGAACATGCCCACGAGGCGCGGGAACCCGAGCCGGCCCCCCTCGGAGCCCGCCTCCCCGGATCCCCATGCGCCGTCTCCTGCCCCGCCTCCTCCCCCTCCTGATCCTGGGCCTCGCCGGTTGCACCGACGAACCCGACGCGACCCCCGCGGACGACGACGCCACCGGGGACGACGACACCACCCCCCCCGACGACGACACCGCGCCCCTCCCGCCGGAGCTGGTCCTGGCGCTGGACGAGGCCGCGTCCCGGGCCGGCGACGACGTCGGCTACCGGCTGCTCCTGGTCGCCGACGGCGTCGAGACCCCCGTCTCGGGCGCCCTGGTCTCGGACCTGGAGCCCGGCCTCGCCTTCGACGAGGACAGCCTCCGCCCCACGGTGGCGGGGGTCCACACCGTCACCGCCACCGCCGACGTGTCGGGGGAGGCGCGGCAGGTCTCGGCGTCGCTGGAGGTCGGTCCCGGCCCCGCCGACGACCTGGACCTGGTCCTCTCCGCCCCGTCCTTCGCCGTGGGGGGCTCCGTCACCTACGCCGTCACCGCCGCCGACGCCTACGGCAACGCCGTGGACGGGGGCCCGGCGGCCGTCTCGGGGAGCAGCCCGGACCTCACCGTGTCCGGCGGCACCGTCACCGGGACGGTGGTGGGCACCTACCAGGTCACCGCGAGCCTGGACGGCGCCACCGACCACGAGACGGTGGCGGTCACCGAGGGCGCGCCCGCGTCGGTGGAGCTCACCCTGGACGACATGGCCCTGGAGGTGGGCGACCACACCTACGCCACCGTCGCCGTGTGGGACGCCCACGGCAACCCGGTGGACGCCGCCTACACCCTGGAGGTGACCGGCGGTCCCGCGACCCTGACGGGGGACGACATCGAGGTCCTCGGGGAGGGCTGGTACACCTTCTGGGCGCGGATCGACGGCACGGCCCTGGCGGACTCCGTCGGCCCCCTCCTGGTGGACTCCACGGGGCCGGTGGTGATCATCGAGTCCCCGGACCGGGGCGCCACCGCCGCCGAGGGGACCGGCTCGGTGTGGGGCACGGCCACCGACGCCGCCTCGGGGATCGTCTCGCTCACGGTGAACGGCACGTCCGTGCCGGTCTCGGACGACGGATCCTTCAGCGCCAACGTCCCTTGGGGCTTCGGACTCAACGTCGTGGAGGTCGCCGCCGTGGACGGGGACGGCAACGGGACCACGGTGAACCGCGCCGTCCTCGCCGGCGACTTCCGCGCCGCCGGGGCCAGCGTCGGCGGCGGCGTCCTGGCCCGCCTGAACGAGGGCCCGGGCGGGATCGACGAGCTGGAGGAGATCGGCGAGGGCCTGATCGGCTCGGCGGAGCTGGACGACCTGATCCCGAGCCCGGTGTTCTCGGACAGCTACGAGGAGTGCGTCTGGGGCTTCTGCTTCACGGTCTACTCCGCGACCGTCTACGTGAACAACCCCTACATCGGCGGCACCGATCTCCAGATCGACCCCGGAGGCGACGGGAGGCTCCGGGCTAGCCTGACGGTCTCGAACCCCTCCCTCCAGTGGAGCGCGAGCGGGGACCTGGCCGAGATCGGGTACTCCGGCTCGGGCTCGATCTGGGCGGACTCCATCACCGTGGGCATGGCGCTCCTCCCCAGCGTCTCGGGGGGGAACATCGCCCTCTCGGTGGAGTCGGTCTGGGTCTCCAGCAGCGGCTTCCACTTCGACGTGGATAGCTGGCTGTACGACGTCCTGGAGTTCTTCGGGGTCGACCTGAACTCCTTGATCCAGGGGTACATGGAGGACGCGCTCTACGACGCGGTGTACGACGCCGTGCCGGACCTCCTGGGCGACGCCCTCCAGGACCTGGAGCTGGCGTACACCCTGTCCCTCCTGGGCCAGGACTACCACGTCCTCGCTCCCCCGGACCGCGTCTCGGTGGACGAGACCGGGCTGACCGTCTCCCTGGCCACCACCTTCTGGCCCGACGACCGGATCGTGTCGGGTCCGGGCAGCCTGTACGCCGGCTACCCCGCGCCGGCCCTGGGCGGCGGGAACGGGCTGATCGCCGGCCTCTCCCAGGACTTCCTGAACCAGGCCTTCGAGGGGTTCTGGGGGGGCGGCATGCTCCACCAGACCTTCACCGACGAGGACCTGGGCCTCGACGTGGCCGATCTCGCCCTGTTCGTGCCCGGCCTGACGGACCTCAGCATCACCACCGAGCCCTACCTTCCCCCGGTGGTGGTGCCCGGCAGCGGCGCCTCCATGCTCGACCTCGGGGTGGGCGACCTGCTGGTGACGGTGTGGAACGGCGCCGCTGCCCCGGGCAACGAGGTGCTCCAGGCGTGGGTGTCGGCGATCGCCGGGCTGGACCTGGTGGCCGCCGGCGACGCCTCCTTCACCGCGACCCTGGGCGACGCGGAGATCTGGGTGGACGTGGTGTGGCCCGAGGCGAACACCTCGGAGGCGGCGGCCTACGAGGGGCTGGTGCAGATGCTGGTCCCCCCCCTCCTTCCCGAGGTGGCGGGGGCCCTGGGGGAGATCGCCATCCCCGAGATCGCGGGCTTCACCCTCACCGGGGTGAGCGCCGGGATCGCCGGCGCCGAGGGGGGCTACGTCACCCTGGGCGGGGACCTGGTCAGCCTCTAGGGACGCGGGCCGCCCGGGTCCGCCGCCGTTCTGGCATGATCCCCCCGTGAGCCCCGGGGCCTCCCCGGGGTGCACCGGAGCCGTCGCCGTTGAGTCCGCCCGCAGCCGAGCCCCTCGCCGCCGTCCCGCCCGGGGAGGAGGCCCGCACCCCCGCGCCCTCGGGGGTGGGGCCGGGGATCTGGATCGCGCTGCTGGGCGCGGCCTGGGTGGGGCTCCTGTGGCTGGCGCTGCGGGGGACGCCGCACCCGGCGCCGGGGCTGATCACCCCCGAGTCCCTCGCCCGGAACCTGCTGGGCCTGGCGGTGGTGTGCTTCCTGCCCGGAGTGCCCGTGGCCCTCCTGGTGTACCGGCACGAAGGGGCCCCCGGCGGCCCGGGCGGCCTCGATCCCGTGCCCTTCGCCCTCCAGGCCTTCATCGCCAGCACCTTCACGGCGGTGGTCAACTTCACGACCCTCAAGCTCGCCGGCCTGACCGTCACCGCCGTGCCCCTGCTCCTCCTGGTGGGGGCCGAGACGCTGGTCTTCTCGTACCTCGCCCGGTCGGCGATCCGCGGCGCGCGCTTCCGGGCCCTCCCCTGGGGCATGGTCCTCGGGCTGCTCCTCTCCGCGGGGATCCTCGGGGGCTGGGCCTGGACGAGCCGGCCCATGCTCACCCCCGACCTCTCCCACTACTTCTTCAGCCACGTGCTGGACCGGGGGGAGTCCGAGCCCGTGAACCTCAGCGGCATGGGGCTCTCGCTGGTCCCCGAGGGGGGGTGGCCCACCCGCCCCGGAAGCCCGGCCCCGTACCGACCCGGCATGGCCCTGCGGGTCGAGAACTCCGGGAGCGTCACCCGGACCCTGCCCCTGTGGGTGCTGTGGCGGGGGCCGGTGGGCACCCAGGCGGCCTTGGAGCTCTCGGGGCAGGAGGTCGCTTCGGCCCAGGTGGTCCGCCGCACCGCCGAGAACGAGCGGGAGGGGCCGGTGGAGCGATACTGGGACTGGGGGATCGCCGAGCTCCGCGCCGAGCTGGAGGTACCGCCAGGCGGGGTCCGGGTGGACCTGGAGGCCACCGGCTTCGACGACGCCGAGGGGGGGCGGTGGCCCCGGGAGCAGGCCCAGGTCTACGACCTGATCAACGTCGATCTCGAGGTCCTGGCCCCCGCGCTGCCCAAGCTCGGGCTCCGGCCGATGCACTACTACCAGCTCCTCAACGTCGCCGAGAACGTGCGCTGGGCGGACGAGTACACCCGGGACCTCTACGTCACCCTCAACCAGCCCCCCCTCTGGAGCTACGTCTACGCCCCGATCCGGGTGCTGATGGGCCCGCACCTGTTCAGCGTCCGCCTCTTCTTCCTGCTCATGCTCCTGGGCATCGTGGCGGTGTCGGCCCGCCTGCTGGAGACCGAGGTGGGGAGCGTGCCGGCCCTGGCCCTGGCGCCCCTGGCCCTGGTCGCCGCTTCCCACGGGCGCCTCATGGACGGCAACGGATCGGTGAACTTCCCGGACAACCTCTTCGCCTTCGCGGTGCTGGCCTCGGTGCTGTTCGCGGTGCGGGACCAGGTCCGCTCCTTCGCGAGCTGGTCCTTCGCGGCGACGCTGCTGCGGTACCCCGGCTCCACCGTGGTGACCTTCGTGTTGGCGGGCCTGGCCCTGTTCTATCGGGGGCGACGCCGCTCCGTGGGGCGCCTCGCGGTGGCGATGTGGGGCTCCATCGGCCTCTTCTGCCTGTCGATGGTGGTGGGGGGCGCGTGGACGGGGCAGCTCGGGGAGTGGCTCGACGTCCTCTTCTTCGAGACCGTCCCCGAGCACTTCTCCAACAACGCCCAACCCCTCCCCGTGTGGATGCGCCCCTTCGAGTTCCTGAAGGAGCTGGCCTTCTTCTCGGGGCTGCTCCTGCCCTTCGCCCTGCTGCGCCCCGGCCGGCTGGCCCGCCTGACCCTCTTCGTCACCTTCTGCTACTTCCCCTTCCTGGCCTTCGTGGACCACTTCAGCCACCACTACTACCTGCCCATGCTCCCCCTGGTCGCCGTCGCCGCCGTCACCTGCGCCCTGAAGGTCGAGTCGAGGCTCCTGCGCCACGGCCTCATCGCCGCCCAGGGCGTCGCCGCCGCCTCGGCCCTCTACCTGACCACGGCGTGGAACTGGTAGGGGACGCCCCAACTCCGGATCGAATCTTGTGGGGACCGCACTTTCCTCTTGACAGGGCGACAGGGGGGGGGGGGCATCGTCCCGAACGAGTCTGGTCGGCACACCGTCGGTTCGAGATGCGGCCGGCGCAAGGTGGAGCCGCCGGCAGACGGAGGTACGTCATGGGATGCGGGGAGTTCAAGCAGTTCCGGATCGGACCCACCAAGCTGTCTGTAGGCGCTGACGTCTACTTCGACACCATCCAGTCCATTGATCTGGCCGGCACTCGGGAGGCTTGCGTCACGCTTACGGTGCTGAGCGACAACGGTGGTACGTTCACCGCCTTTCAGCTCGTGAGCGGACCGGAAAACGACACAGCGTTCTTCGACGACGTCCCGAGTGGTGCGCCCAGCACGCTCGTGGAAGGGCCTCACCAGATCTACATTTCGCAGTACTCCCGCTTCCTGAACTTCAAGTACTCGGCGTCGAGCGCGGGGCCGACCGTGGTCATCGACGTCGTCCCGAAGTGCTGAGTGCCGACCGTCGCGGACGCCGCGTCGGATCGGCGTCCGGATTGGGGGAGAGCGCATGGCCAGCAAGACGTACCGGATCGAGTCCCACTGGGTGGCGGTGGGTCCGGGGATCACGGTGACTCATGGAGACGCGGACCTGGCGACCCAGGGCTACATCGCCTCCTACGGATCGGGGGAACGCCTCCTGATCTACTTCATGGAGGATCCTGGGCCCTCACCTCCTCACACGTATGACGAAGAAACCGGAGTCGCGGCGATCTTCGTCCCTTTGACGGCGATGCCGTCATATTTGGGCATCCTGGTCCGCGGGGAGGTGTACGCCTACGTCAATAGCGATAGTCCCCAATGGAACTGCATCAAGACGAGTCCAGGGGAGATGGCGGCGGAGAAGACGTAGCCGCGGCTGTCGATGCGGTACGGACCGATGTGGCCAGGGGCGGCGGCGAGGTTCCCTTCCGAATGCGGGTGGAGGTGAGGGATGAGCGGTGAGAAGAAGGTCTTGCGAATCGGCCCCACGAAGTTGACGAGCACGACGGCCAACACGAAGTTCGATCTGTTGCAGACGATGGATCTTCTGGGCTATCGGGAATTCAGTGCCCTGCTCACGGTACTGGGCAGTTCGGGCACGTCCCAGACTCTGGACCTGGCCCTGATCCACGGTGCGGTGAACAACGAGGACCTCATGGTCGCGTTCCCCACGGGCGGGAGCTTCACCCAGGTGACCGCGGCCGCGTCCCTGCCCACCGTCAGGCAGCTCTACATCGTGCAGTTCTCGCGATATCTCAACTTCCAGTATACGCTCGGCGGAACGAACCCCACGTTTACGATCCAGTTTGACGTGGTGCCGAAGGTTTGATGACTTTCATCTGGTGATTGTGGTCGGTCACCCAGGGCCGAGGGATGCCGGGTGACTGAACGGCAGTCATCGTCTCGGTGAACACACGTCGCGGCGTTCGGGGCCGCGTGGGAGGCGAGCGATGGGAGTTCCTGCACTCGGAGGACGCGGTGGGAAGCCAGCGCTAGGTGGTACTGGGCATGTGCCTCCCCTGGGGGGCATCGCCAGCACGCCTGGTGCGTCGAACGTCATGGATCCCGGCAACCCCGCCGATACTCTCCCACGCAATCAAGGGCTCATCACGTGGGACTGTCGCCATGATCGCTATGAGCTTGGCGCCGATGGGAAGTACCATTCCATCCAGGCGTGCACTCTGTGGTGGAACTCTCTCTTCCTGACCGTCCCAATCGGAGAAGCGGAACGAGACGGCGGAGTCGTCTCGGGGACGCACTGTGGCCTCATCACACCCGATGAACGAGAGACCGACCAGCCGCCGCTCTCGAGGCGGTTCTAGTCTCAAGTGGACTTGGGGGACGGCGGAAAATGCCTGACGTGCGGATATCGGAAGTCGGGCTCGGCTCGGCGAACGGGCTGTCAGAGCGGTGGGCTTCGAGATCGCGGTTCCTAGCGAGGTGGGTGGCGGCGGCTATTGCCGCAGACGCGCTGGGATCATCCCTCGTCTACTCCCTCCTCGTTGCGATCCCTTCCGCGTCCGGCATCGACTACACGGAGTCCCTGGCTGCGATTGCGGTTGCAGTCCTGGGGCTCGCGGTGCTCCGCAGTCTACTTCTGGGATGGGGGCAGGCGCTGGTGCTTCGTACTCTCGCTCCGTCCTTGCGCCTGAAGGACTGGATTCTGCCGACGATGTTCGCGGGCGTTGCGGCGCAGGCCACCGCAGTCCTCGGGGGAGGTGGGGTCCCCACTCTGGGCATTGCCCACTCGGCTGGGCAGGATGGGGTGGCCGTCTGGATGGCCAGCGGCCTTGCAATGGGTGCGGTTCAGTGGCTCGCTCTCAGACATGTCGTCGGTCGAGCCGCGTGGTGGATCCCTGTGTGGTCCGTCGCCATGCCGCTCTCCATCATCGTGTCGAAGTGGATCCTGTCCCGGACTTTCCGGATCGCCGATGCGGACCACTTTCGGCCCGACGGACCGCTGTTCTGGTCTGTCGCGATCAGCGTCATCCTGACGGCATCGATTCAAGCCGCCATCACCGGAACCGGCCTGATCGCACTGTCCCGCCGGCCCCGATCACGGCGAACGTAAGTCGGACCTTTGTCGCGGAGCACGCAGGGGAGGCTGCCCTCCCGGTGGCGTGGCTGGAGTCCCGTTCGAGGTGGGCCCGGCACGGTTGACCCGCCGGGGGGACGGGGACGCGAGATCGGGTCGCGGCGCGACACGGGCGCGGGGTTCGGATATCCTTGTGGGGCGCGTCGCCGGGGGGTGGACGGTCCGACCCAGGGGAGGGCCGTCCGAGGGGGAGTGGACCATGTCGGACAAGCGGCCACCGCCGGAGGGGCGATCCGGGGACCTCCTCAGGATCCTGTTGATCGACGACCAGGAGGAGCTCCGCGAGATCCTCCGCCAGACCCTGGCCTCCCGGGGCTACGGGGTGGACTCGGTCGCCTCGGGCACCGAGGGCATCGAGAGGCTGCGCCGGGGAGGGATCGGGATCGTGCTGGCGGACCTGGGCCTGCCGGACGCCTCGGGGTGGGAGGTGGCGGCCACCGCCAAGGCCCTGTGCGCGAGCACCGCGGTGGTGCTGATGACGATCTGGTCGGGAGAGGTGGACCCCCGCTCCCTGCGGGCCCACGGGGTGGACCTGATGCTGCCCAAGCCCTTCCGGAGCGAGGAGCTGCTCCGGGCGATGGAGAGGGTGGCGACGCCTCGCCCGCACCCCGGGCCTCCAATCGCCGCGGGGGGCCTGGCGACGCCGGATCTGCTGTAGCGGTTCGGCGCCCCGCGTCGGGGTGAGGAGGGTTCGAAATGGACGGCACGGGATCCGGCGGGCGGCCCACGCGGCGCGGCGCCCTGGTGGGGGTGGCGGCGGCGCTGGGGTGGGCCTGGGGCGGCGCGGCGATGGCCCAGGGGGAGCCGGGCCGGGTGGCGGCGGCGCGGCGCCGGCGGGAAGAGGCGGTGCGGGCCCTGTTCACCGCGCGATCCCTGCCCTACCCCCCGGCGGGGATCTTCGTGCGGATCTTCAAGCACGAGGGGGTGGTGGAGCTGTGGGGCCGGAAGGCCGGCGTCGCCGAGCACGTCCTGGTCAAGACCTTCCCCGTCTGCGCCCCCTCGGGGACCCTCGGGCCCAAGCGGCGGCAGGGGGATCTCCAGGTGCCCGAGGGCTTCTACTCGGTGAGCGTGCTCAACCCCTGGAGCTCCTACCACCTCTCCCTGGGCCTCGACTACCCCAACGCCTCGGACCGGGTCCTCTCGGATCGGAAGCACCCCGGGGGGGACATCTTCATCCACGGCGACTGCGTCACCATCGGCTGCGTCCCCCTGGGCGACGACGGGATCGAGGAGCTCTACCTGGCGGTGCTGGACGCGCGGGCGGCGGGCCAGCGGAAGGTCCCGGTGCACCTCTTCCCCACCCGCTTCGACGCCGCCGGCCTCCGGGCGATGCGCGCCGTCGCCGCCGAGGGCGATCCCCTGTGGCGCTTCTGGGCCGATCTCCGGGTGGGCCACGACGCCTTCGAGTCCACCCGCAGGGTGCCGAGGGTCACGGTGTCGCCGGAGGGGCGGTACGGGGTGACTCCGGGGTGATGGCGGCGGCCGACCATGCCGCCCTGAGGCGGAAGCACGCGTCGCTTCCCGCCCAGACGACCCAACTCGCCCACGCGGTCGCGGAGATCTGGATGCGCGCCTGCGCTGACACTGGGCGACCGCCCGATCACGAGTGCCCGGATGGACCCGTTTCTGGCGGCGTTTCCCATCACCCGCTCCTGGTCCTGATGGCTGGCGCAACCGGCCGAACGCGAGTTGACAGTCCCGGCCGAGCGTGCCAGGGTCGTCCCCAGGAGGTGGGAACATGACCCCTACGAGCCGTCGCGTGGCTTCGCCGAGAGCCTGGGTGCCCGTCCTGGTCCTTGGGGGTGCTGCGGCCTGCACGGGCGTGTTGATGCTCGATGGCCCCCCCCCCCCGGCAGGCGGGCTCGGCGTCGGTGCGGTGCTGTCCCTCGATGACGGCGGCTACGTAGACGCGGAGTTTCCCACGTCGGTGGAGGTCGGATCCGCGCACGTCTTCCGATTCCGGGTGATCGCCGGCGCGGGGGGGATCGACGCGGGGGCAAAGGTGCGGCTCCGGGTGCCGGGGACCTTCGCCCGTCCCCAGCGGGGCGAAGGGGGGACCGAAGGCTGGGTCACCGCACGATCCGACGAGGAGGAGGCGATCGACGTCCTGACCTGGGTCGCCGAGGCGGGGGATCACCTCACGGGGACCGAGGGGTGGTACGTCGACGGAACCCTCGGCGAGGCGGTGGCCAGCGGCCAGGCCGTGGAGGTGGTCTACGGAGACACCAGCGGCGGCTCCTTTGGGGCCCGCGTCTCGTTCCTGGCGCGGCCGGCGTTCCCCTTCGAGGTGAGCCTCGACGACGACGGAGACGGAACCTTCGACCGCGTCGAGACCTTCACCGTCGAGACGCTTGCCGGGGAGCCGGTGGAGCTCCGGGTGGCTGCCCAGTCCACGGTGGTCCAGGGCATGGGAGCGCTCGTCCAGGCCGCCGCGTTCGACCTGCTGGGGAACCCCGCCGATGGGGTGGGCGGCTCGATCTCGTGTGAGTGGACGGCCGGGGAGGCCGTGGAGCCCGGCGGCACCGTCACCCTGGCCGGCGGCGACCTCCACGGGGAGATCGGCCAGGCGACGTTCACCGCTCCCGCGGAGCCCGGGCCGTGGCGACTGGCCTGCTCCCACGACGCCCTGCCGGTGACAGTGCTGGGCGCGACGATCGTGCAGCCGCTGGGCGCCGAGTACCTGATGGGCGGCGGCGCGGGTGGGGGCTCGGTCCTCTTGTGGGGGGATCTGCACATCCACTCGTCGGTGAGCGGGGACGCCGGCACCGCGTCCTTGGACCCCGACGACATCTACGACCGGGCCCAGAACAACGCGATGCTGCGGTTCGCGGCCATCTCCGACCACGACCGGGGCGGGATCGACGCCGGCTCGTGGATCTCCGACGCCGTCGTTCCGGCCAACGACGCCCACGACGACGGGACCTTCGTGACCTTGCTCGGGTGGGAGTGGACGGACAGCCCGTCGGCCACCGAGGGAGGCCACAAGATCGTGTACTACGTCCAGGGCGACGGCTCGTCCTACTGCACCGCTACCGGCACCGACTGTCCCACCGGAGCGACCGAGCCGGTGGCGTACTTCTCGAACCTCTCCACGGACTACGATTCGAGCTGCGAGCTGTGGGAAGCCCTCGCGCTCCAGATGGACGACGAGGACGTGGGAGTGGAGGCGATCACCGTGCCCCACCACGTGGCCACGACGGGCACGCCGCCATTCACCGCGTGGGACACGTTGCCCGACGACTGTAGTGGAGGGCCCCCGTATGTCGGTCGCGGGCTCCAGCCGCTGGTGGAGCTGTACAGCGACCACGGCAGCGCCGAGGGTTGGAACGGGGCGACCCCCGCCCCCATCGAGGACCCGGTGGAGTGTACGCCCGACCTGGACCTGACGGTCCAGGAAGCGCTGGAGTACCAGTTGGGGAGCTCCTCGGACGAGGCCCACTACCTGGGGATCGTCGCCTCGGGGGACAGCCACTTCGGTCGCCCCGGCCAGGATCCCCTGCCCCTGGTCGATGAGGTCAACAACAACGGCGGGACGGCGGGGGTCGGAATCCGATGCCCCGGCGGCCCTGGGGAAGACCCCATCTTCCGCTGGCGGGAGGTGGGCCTGGCGGCCGTGTGGGTCGAGGCCGCCAGCCTGGCGGCGGCCACGGACCGGGCCGAGGTGTTCGAGTCCCTGAAGCGCCGCCGCACGTACGGAACGACCGGCTCACGCATCACCCTGAGCTACTACCTCACCGACAACACCGGGGGCGCCGACACCGTCATCGACCAGGGCGGTGCGCCCCCTTCGGGGGCGACCGACTACGACGACCCCGAGTACGCCATCGTCGGCGCCGCCTCCCACACCACCACGTTGCACTTCACCGACATCTGCCCCGGCACCGGCTCCCTCGACACCGTGCGACTGTTCCACGGCTACGACAACGCCGGCACATGGACCTGGGCGCTCCGGAAGACCTGGTCGTCCGCCGACTTCACGGGCGGCTGCCTCCTGTCCAAGACCGTCCCCCTCATCGTGGGTGGCACCGTCAACGGCACCAACCTGAAGGAAGGCAAGAACGTCTACTACGTCAAAGTCAAGGAGGCCGACACCAAGCCCATCATCGTCGGGACCGGGCGGAACACATTGCGTCTCACGCCCGACGGCGGCTCCCCGACCCCCTGCGAGCTGACTTCGGGGAGCTGGTTGCCGGCGGTCTATGCATCCTCAGGAGATCTCGAGGGCGACCTGGAGAGCTGCCTGCCCACGCTGGACTTCGCCGTGAGCTACAACGCCGGCGCCCCCACGGACCCCAACCGGCTCGTGATCTCGGCAGACACCGCGTTCGCCATGGACGGCGACTTCTCCGCAAACGTCAAGGCAACCATGGCGATGCTCGGCTTCGCCCAGGTGGACCAGGCTAGCGCGACCTCCCACACCAGCGACGACCAGGTCCAACCGGCTGTCAACGCCGAGTTCGCCTGGAGCTCGCCCATCTGGATCGACTATGTGGAACCGTAGGCTCGGCCTCGCGGCCACTTCGGCCCTCCTCGTGGCCTGGGCCGTGCTCGGGACGTCCTCCGCCGAGGCCCGCAACTGGTGGGTGGACCCCTCCGGGGCGCCGGCCCACTTCCTGAGTATCGAGGAAGCGCTGGCGGCGGCGGCCCCCGGGGACGTGGTGCGGCTCGCCGAGGGCGTACACGCGCTGCACTCCGCCGAGGACGTGTTGATCCCGTCCGACGTGACCGTCGTCGGGAGCCCCGAACAGCCCGGGGCGGTGGAGGTGGTGACCGCCATCCCCGACCTGTATGCGCAGGGCCTGGTCTTTATCAATCCGAACGGGACCCTGGTGGGGGTGACGCTGACCATGCCGGATGCCCCCGCCCTCCTAGAGGCTTGCGCCACGGTGACAGGTCGGTTTCTGTTGGGCCGATGCGTTGGCCCGTCGTATTGGCGGGGACTCTTCCTCAATGAAGGCAGCCTCACCGCCGGCGTCGACGTCGAAGGGCCCTTCGGGGAAGAGGCGTTGTACATGTTCGAAGGGAGCGAGTTCCGCAACTCCCGGATCGTCGGCTCCTCCTCCCTTCACAGCGTTGGGTCGTACGGCGGCCTCATCGCCAACTGCGTCTTCTCCGGGATCGAGACGCTGGGGTCGGTCCCTTACGGCGCATCGAGCCCCGGCTGGGCGATGATGGTCTACTCATACAGCTACGGTGGCGACGTGTACAACAACACGTTCGTGGCCAACGGCCTGCTCGGGGAGGCGGGCTCCACCATCCGGACCGACGGCGGGGAGTATGCGTCCAACCCCTTCGTCAACAACCTGGTCGCGTTCAACCGGGTCCACGGGATCGCCGTCTACTTCACGGACGCGGCCCACACCACCTACCTCCACCACAACGACGCCTACGGCAACGCCGACTGCGACTACTGCACCGTCGGGTCCCCCTACGAGACCCCCTACCTCGGCGGCCCCCACTACGACGCGGACCCCCTCTTCGTCGACTTCACCGACGACGGGGACTGGGACAACGACGACCTCCGCCTCCTCCCCGGCTCCCCCCTCATCGACGCCGGAGATCCCTCGATCCTCGATCCCGACGGCTCCGTGTCGGACGTGGGCGCCTACGGGGGACCCGGGGCCGACCTCGACGGCGACGGCCTCGGCCCCCTCTCCGGCGACTGCGACGAGGGGGATCCCGAGGTGAGGGAGTTCATCCAGGAGCGGGTCAACGGCCTCGACGACGACTGCGACGGGCTCGTGGACGAGGACACCACCGCCCACGACGACGACGGCGACGGGTGGACCGAGGACGACGGGGACTGCTCCGACCGTCTGGAGACCATCTACCCCGGCGCCCCCGAGGTCCCGGGGAACGGCTGGGACGACGACTGCGACGGGCTGACCGACGAGACCGAGGGGGGCGACGACGACACCGCGCCCGACGACGACACCGCCCCACCCGACGACGACACCGCGGCCGACGATGACACCGCGGCCGACGATGACACCGCGGCCGACGATGACACCGCCCCACCCGACGACGACACCGCGGCCGACGACGACTCCACGTCCGTGGACGACGACACCGCCCCCGATGATGACGCCTCCGGGGACGACGACGCCGCGGCGGACGACGACGCCTCCCCCGGTGGCCAGGACGATGGGGACGGCGGCGGATGTTCCTGCGCCGCCTCCCCGTCGCGCCCCCCACCCGCCGCCTGGCTCGCTGGCCTCGCGGCACTCGCCGGCGTCGGCACCCGCCGCCGTAAGGCGGAGCCGATCCGGCGCTTCCAACGTCCGTGATGGCGCCACCCGCGCGACACCTCGCCCCCTGGCTCCTGACGGCGGCCTGGCTCCTCCTTGGAGGCTGCAACCCGTCCGGGTCCGCCGTTGACGACGACGCAGCAGCGGACGATGATGCCGCGGGCGACGATGATGTGACCGGGGACGACGACGCCACGGGCGACGACGATGTGACAGCGGACGACGACGCCACGGGCGACGACGATGTGACAGCGGACGACGACACCGGCGACGACGACGCCATCATCCCCGACGACGACTCCGGCGGAGACGTCTCGGAGTCGTTCGTGGCCGTGGCTCCCGGCACCTTCACGATGGGGGCGCCGGAGTTCGAGCTGGGACGGGACTCGGACGAGGTCCAGCACGAGGTCACCCTGACGCGGGGCTTCGACCTCCAGGCGACCGAGGTCACCCAGGGGCAGTGGGAGGCGCGCATGGGGAACAACCCGTCCCAGTACGACGATTGCGGCGACGACTGCCCCGTCGAGCACGTCAACTGGTGGGAGGCGGCAGCTTACGCCAACGAGGTCTCCGCGGCCGAGGGCTTGGCGAAGTGCTACGTCCTGGACGGCTGCGGCGACAGGCTGCCCGGGGAGGACATGGAGTGCGACTCCGTCACGGTGAACGCGCCCGGCGGAGATCCCACCCTGTGCGAGGGGTATCGCCTGCCCACGGAGTCGGAGTGGGAGTACGCCTACCGGGCCGGGACCACCACCCCGATCTACAACGGCGAGCTCACCTACGCGGCGTGCGGCGTGGACCCCCTCCTCGATCTGAGCGCCTGGTACTGCGGCAACGCCGGCGGCATGGTCCACCGGGTGGCGCAGAAGATTCCCAACGCCTGGGGACTCTACGACATGGCCGGCGGCATGTGGGAGTGGTGCGGGGACTGGTACGGCGAGTACCCGGAGAGCTCGACCGATCCTACGGGACCCGCGACGGGGACGAGCCGGATGATGAGGGGCGGATCGTGGATCTCCGACGCGCACCAGGCGCGGGCCGCGGAGCGGGCCGGTAGCCATCCAGAGTACACGCACTACTCGATCGGCTTCCGCCTCGCCCGCTCCTGGCCCTGACGGCCGGTGCCAGCCGCCCGACCCCCCGCCGCCCCGGCGCGTGGGCCAGGCCCGGGCTACTCCACCACCCCGTACAGCACCTTCAGGTAGCGGCCCTCGGGGAAGCCCAGGGGGATGGGGTGGTCGGCGCCGGCGCCACCCCGGGCCACCAGGCGGAAGGTGCGGCCGGTGGCGGCGAGGCCGATCCGGGTGGCGTCGGCGTGGTCCTCCTCGGTCCAGCGGGCGGTGCACGATGCGGTGATCAGCAGGCCCCCCGGGGCCACCACCTTCCCCAGGAGGCGGTGGAGGCGCAGGTAGGCCTGCCGCGCCCGGGGGAGCTGCTCCTTGGCGTGGGCGAAGGCGGGGGGATCGCTCACCACCACGTCCCAGCGGCGCTTCTCCTGGACCGCCTGCTCCAGGAAGGCGAAGGCGTCCCGGGGGACGAAGGCGTGGGGCTCCGGATCCAGGCCCGAGCGCCGGAACGCCTCCCGCGCCGTGGTCAGGGCGCCCTCGGCGACGTCCACGCTGGTGACCTCGGCGGCGCCGGCCCTCGCCATGGCCACCGAGAAACCCCCGGTGAAGCTGTACAGGTTGAGGCAGCGGTCCCCCGGGCGCGCCAGGGCCTCCACGGCGTCGCGGTTGGGGCGCTGGTCCAGGAAGAAGCCGGTCTTCTGGCCCCTCCCGGGGGTGACGGGGTAGATCCGATCCCCCTCGCGGATCTCCACCTCCTCCGGGGCCTCGCCCCACAGGACCCGCGCCGCGCCCCCCTCGCCGCCCTCCGCCGCGGGGTCCCGCTCCGAGCGCACGATGGCCTCGATCTCCCCCCCCGCCTTGGCGAGGAGCGCCTCCACGATCCGGGGGATCAGGGGCTCCCAGGCCGAGAAGTAGACCCTCACCACCAGCACCGCGCCGTAGCGGTCCACCACCAGGCCGGGCAGGTCGTCCCCCTCGCCGTGCACCTGCCGGAAGCCGGTGATCCGGCCGAGGTCCAGGGTGCGCTCCCGCAGGCGGCGGGCGGCGGCGATCCGGGGGAAGAGGGCGTCCCGGAGGGGCGGTGCCCCCTCGTCCCGCGTCCAGACCCGGAGGGGGATGGGGGAGGTGGGATCCGCCAGGGCGCGGCCCACGAAGGCCCCCTTGGGATCGTGCAGGTCCACCTCGTCCCCGGGGCTCAGGCGGTGGTCCTTGGGGAGCTGGTCCCCGTAAACCCAAGGGTGCCCGCGCACCACCGCCTCGGCGGTGCGTCGGTCCAGGGCGATCCGGGCCTTCCTGGGGGCGGTCATGGCGGTCCTCGGGGGCGGCGGGGGGGGAGCCGCGGGGGCGGGACTCTACACCGGAGGGGGTGGGCTGGCGATGCGGTGGGGTGTCGTGGTGGGGCAGGGGTATGGGCGCCGGGCACGAACGCGAACACGAACACGAACGAGAGCACGAACGCGAACACGAACACAAACACGAACACGAACACGAACGAAAGCATACGCACGAACGCGAGCACGAGCACGAGCCCGAGGTACGACGGCGTGGACGGGATCGTGAAGTCATGACTGTGAGCGTGAACGTGGACGTGACCGTGGCGTCGTGACCGTGACCGTGCTCGCCACATCGCGGCGAAGGACCCGTGCGCCAGCGGCGAGCTCCCCGGCCGCGGTATGATCCCCGAATCGTGCGACCCACACCCGCCGGAGGAGGCATGAACGGGCCAATCCGCCGCGTCCTGTGGCTCGTCCTCGGCCTCGCCGCGGGCTGCGGTCCCGCCCCGGGGGACGACGACACCGCCGGCGACGACGACGACACCGCCGGCGACGACGACGCCTCGGACGACGACGCCGGGACCAGCGACACCGGGGGCTACGTCGCCCTGGACGCGGACCTGTTCTACGGCGCCGGGGACGAGCCGGTGCGGCAGTTCGCCATCTTCGCCGGGTTCAGCACCTACACCGTGATCCAGGAGGGGACCGGCTCCTCGCGGGAGGAGCTGGACCCCCTGGACGGGGAGGACGACTGCGGCCTGTGGCGGTACGAGGCTGGGGCCAGCTCGGGGGCGGTGGTGGAGTACACCTACCACTCCGCGGGGACGATCGCCGTGCGGGGCGAGGGTCAGGAGTTCCTGCTGGACCCCATCGTCGAGACCGACGGGTGGGTCCACTACGCCGCCTACCCATCCGACGAGGGGGTGGAGCCCGTGACGGGCCTGCCCTACTCCGCGTCCGCCCCCGGCGACGACTTCCCCGCCTTCGCCGCCGATCCCGGCGCCGCCCTCCCCGATCCCCTGGACCTCGTCGCCCCCGACCTGCGGGGGTGGCCCTCGATCCCGAGGGGGGACGTCGACCTCGCCTGGACCGGGTCCGGGGAGGAGCCCCTGTCCTTGGGCCTCTCGGTGCGCACCGACGACGGCGACACCCTCCAGGTCCTGTGCCAGCCCGCCGACGACGGCGCCTTCACCCTGCCCTCGGGCGTCGTCGATCCGCTCCCCGCCTACGACATGGCGTACCTCTACCTGGTGCGGCAGGGCTCGGGGACCACCGTGGACCTGGGGGGCGGCATCGCCGTCCACGTCTCCGCCAGCGCCGGGGTGTCGGGCTACTTCGCGCTAGAGTGACGCTCCCGCGGCGGGCGGGGGAGGCGGAGCCGCCGGCCGGGGGCGGCGGGACTCCAGCGCGTCCACCACCTCCAGGGGGACGTGCAGGCCGCCCCACCCCGAGCCCAGGTGGACCCCGGGGAGGACCGTGGGGCCGTGGAAGTCCGAGCCCCCCGTCACCACCAGGTCCAGGCCCCGGGCGAGGCCCGAGAAACGGCGGCGCTGCTCCCGGGTGTGGCCGGAGTGGAGGGCCTCGACCCCCGCCAGGCCCGCCGCCTTCAGCTCGGCCAGGATCCCCCTCCACTGGTCCCCCGGGACCCGGGAGTAGGCGGCGGGGTGGGCGAGCACCGGCACGGCTCCCGCCCGGCGGAGCAGGGCGATCCCCGCCGCGGCCCCGATCCGCTCCCTCTCGACGTAGGCGGCGCCCCGCTCCGACAGGTAGCGCTCGAAGGCCTCGAAGACGTCGGCGGCGTGCCCCGCCTCCACCAGGGCTCGGGCCAGGTGGGGCCGGCCCACCGGGGCGCGGCCTGCGATCCGCCCCACCGCCTCCGCCGAGACCGGCGCCCCCAGGGCCCGGAGCCGGGCCAGGAGGGCCTCGTTGCGCCGCTCCCGCTCCCCCCTCGCCTGCTGGAGCCGGGCCCGCAGCTCCCCGCTCCCCGGGTCCACGAAGTAGCCGAGGACGTGCAGCTCCTCGGCGGGGCGGCGGGGGCCGGCGGGGAGCTCGACGCTCAGCTCGATCCCGTCCACCAGGCGGATCCCGTGCTCCCGCGCCGCCTCCCGGGCCTCGGCCAGCCCGTCCACGGTGTCGTGGTCGGTCAGGGCCAGCACCCTCACCCCCGCCGCCGCGGCGGCCGCCACCACCCGCGCCGGGGGCCACTCGCCGTCCGAGCAGGTGGAGTGGCAGTGCAGGTCGACCGGAGACGACGATGGGAGGGGCTGGGGCATGGTCCTGTTGGAGGCGGGGCGTCGGGGACGCGCCCGCGAGGGAGAAGGATCGCCGCCGGGGAGCCCCCGCGCAACGGGCGGGGCGGCGGGATCGGGGACTCGGCGGGGCTGCGGGCTCGGGTGGAGCCCCGTCATGGGATACCATGGGGGCCCCGCCCGCCCCCTCCGCCCCACGGGGGGGGTCGCGCCGGCGCCGGGATCCGCCGATGAGATCGTTCCTGCCCCGAGGGACCGAGTGACCGATCCCAGAGCCCTCCTCGCCGAGTTCCGGGCCGCCCCCTGGTCCAGCTCCGCGGACCTGGACGACTTCGTCGGCCGCTGCCAGGCCCTTCCCCCCGCCCGCGCCCGGGAGGTCCTGGACCTCGCCCTCCGGCCCCCCGCGGGCCACTCGCCCCGCCAGGTCCAGGCGATGACCGCCATCGCCTGCCGGCTGGTGCTCACCCACAAGGACGGGGGCGCGGGACCGGCGATCATCGACGCGCTGCGCACCGCCGATCCCTCCCTCCACCGGTTCCTCGTCCCCACCCTGGTCCAGCTCAACGACCCCGCCTGGCATCCCCAGGTCTTCGCGCTGCTCCGCCACAAGGAGGAGCGGGTGCGGCAGGCCGCGAGGGACGTGCTGGTGAAGGTGGGGGGCCGCACCGTGTTCGGGCTCATCGAGGACAGCCTGCGGGAGTCCTGGCCCGGGCGGGTGGAGCTGGTGGACGTGGTCGCCGAGGTCGCCGGCCACCACGGGATCCCCATCCTCGCCGCCCTCTTCGAGCAGTGCGACCGCCCGGAGCGGGTGCGGATCCTCCAGGTCCTCGGGGAGGAGCGCTACGTGAAGGTGAGGCGGGAGGAGGCCCTCGCCGTGCTGCGCCGCGCCCTCTCGGACGGGGACTCCGTCATCCGGGGGCGGGCGGCGGGCGCGGTGGCGCGCCTCGGCGACGCCGACGCGGTCCCGGCCCTGGCCGCCCTGGTGCGGGACCCGAGCCCCTACTGCGCCAAGGCCGCCGTCGCCGCCCTCGCCACCCTGGCGGGCCTGGAGGTCGCCGCCGCCCTCCACGAGCTGGGGGAGGCCACCCGGGCGCCGGTCCTGGACGTGCAGGTCGCCGCCGTGGAGGCCCTGGGCCAGTGGGGCGGGATCGACGCCGTCCCGCCCCTGGTGGGGGTGATCGAGTCGGCGCCCCTGGCCCTGCGCAACGCCGCCATCGACGCCCTGGGCCAGATCGGCCGCTCCGGCCGCGCCGACCTCGCCCGGATCCTGCTGATCATGTCGCAGCGACCCGAGGTCGGGGTGCGCCGGGCGGTGGTGGAGTTGATCGGCCTGGTGGGGGACCCCGACGGCACCCTCTGGCGGCGCCTGGTGCGGGCGCTGCGGGACGAGGACTGGTGGGTGCGGGAGTCCGCCACCGAGGTCCTGGTGGAGGTGGGGGGGCCCCAGGTCGTCCCCCACGTCGTCGAGCTCCTCGCCGAAGAGAGCGACGTGGTGCGCCGCTACGCCGTGGAGGTCCTGCTGCGCCTGAAGGCCCACGAGGCCCTGCCCCACCTCGCCCGCGCCGCGCGGGACGACACCGACTGGTGGGTGCGGGAGCGGGCCATCGAGGCCCTGGGGGAGCTGGGGGACGCCCGGGCGGTGCCCCTGCTGGTGTCCATGCTGGGCGAGTCGGACTACCACTTCGTGATCGTCCAGGCCCTGGGTCGCCTCCGGGATCCCCGCGCGGTCCCCTACCTCGCCCCCCTCGCGGAGCTGGGGGATCCCGACTTCCGGATGCTGGTGGCCCGCACCCTGGCTGAGATCGGCGGCGAGCGCGCCGCGGCGGCGCTGCGGGAGCGGATCGCGGACCCCGACCGGGAGGTGCGCCGCTTCGTCCTCCAGGCGCTCCAGGACCTCCAGGTGAGCCTGGACTCGGCCGACGTGGAGCGCGCCGCCCTCCGCCACCTCACGCTCCTGGAGCGGATGCTCGAGGCGACCCGGGAGGCCGGCGGCACCGATCTCTACTACTTCCCGGGTGCCCCCCCGAGCATGAAGCTCTCGGGCAGGGTGGTGCCCCTGGGCTCCCGCCCCCTGGAGGTGGACGACGTCCAGGAAGCGCTGCGCCAGGTGTTCCGCGACGAGTCCGACGCCGCCCTCGCTGGCCAGGACGACCGCGACGCCGCCTTCCAGAGCCGGGGAGGCCGGGAGCGGTACCGGGTCCACGCCTTCCGCCGCAAGGGGGGCGTCAACGTGGTGTTCCGGGTGATCCGGGACGAGATCATGCCCTTCGACCAGCTCGGGCTGCCGCCCCACGTCCTGGAGTTCACCGACGCCTCCTCGGGGCTGCTGATCGTGTCCGGGCCGTCGGGCTCGGGCAAGACGACGACCCTCTCGGCCCTGGTGGACCACGTCAACCGCACGTCGGCGCGGCACGTCATCACCCTCGAGGACCCCATCGAGGCCCTGCACCACAACGCCCGCTCGATGATCCACCAGCGGGAGGTCTCGGCCCGGACCGGAGGCGCCCGCAGGGCCCTGCGGGGCCTCCTGCGCCAGGACCCCGACGTGATCCTGATCGGCGAGATGCGCGACCTCGACACCGTGTCGTTCGCCGTGACCGCCGCCGAGACCGGCCACCTCGTGCTCGCCACCTTCCACACCACCAGCGCCGCCCAGACCATCGAGCGGCTCATCGACATCTTCCCCAATCACCAGCAGTCCCAGGTGCGGGCGATGATCTCGGAGAGCCTGCTGGGGGTGGTCTGCCAGCAGCTCCTGGGTCGCAGGGACGGCCAGGGGCGGGTGCTGGCGGCGGAGATCCTCGTCAACAACACCGCCGTCGCCCACATGATCCGCCAGGGCAAGGCCCACCAGATCCCCAACCTCGTCGCGACGAGCTACGAGGCGGGGATGCGCGAGATGGACCGCGAGATGCTCTCCCTGGTGGAGCGGGGCGTGGCCCGGGCCGACGAGGCCTACGCCAAGGCCCAGGACAAGAAGACCTTCGAGCGGTTCTTCCAGCCCGAGGAGCCCGCCGCCGAGCCGCGGCCCCTGTCCGCGGCGGGTGGACGGAGGCCCTGAGCGTGGCGCGCATCGACACCTTCCTGAGGCTGGTGGTGGAGCAGCGGGCGTCGGACCTGCACCTGGGTGGCGGGGCGCCCCCGGCGATCCGCTCCCAGGGCGACCTGGTCTTCGTCCGCTTCCGCTCCCTCTCCGACGTCGAGGCGAAGCGCTTCCTCAGGGAGATCCTCTCGCCGGAGCAGGCGGCGGAGTTCGACCGGTCGGGGGAGCTGGACTTCGCCTACGAGGTGCCGGGGATCGGGCGCTTCCGGGTGAACCTCTACGTCCAGGCCGGGGGCATGGCGGGGGCGTTCCGGGTGATCCCCAGCGAGCCCCCCACCCTCGACGGGCTCGGGCTCCCCAAGGTGCTGGGCCGCCTCGTCTCCCTGGACTCCGGGCTGGTGCTGGTGACCGGGCCCACGGGCTCGGGCAAGTCCACCACCCTGGCGGCCATGGTGGAGCACGTCAACCGCGAGGCGGAACGCCACGTCCTCACCATCGAGGACCCCATCGAGTTCGTGTACACCCCCAGGCGATCGCTGATCTCCCAGCGGGAGATCGGCCGCCACGCCTCCTCGTTCGCCGACGCGCTGCGGGCGGCGATGCGGGCCGCCCCCGACGTCATCCTCGTGGGGGAGCTGAGGGACTCCGAGACGATCTCCATGGCCCTGAGCGCCGCCTCCAGCGGCAGCCTGGTCCTCGCCACCCTCCACACCAGCTCCGCGGCCCAGACGGTGGACCGCATCGTGGACAGCTTCGCCGAGGACCAGCAGGACCAGGTGCGGGGCACCCTGGCGATGGTGCTGCGGGGGGTGGTCAGCCAGCAGCTCTGCAAGACCGCCGACGGCACCCGGCGGGTGGCGGCGGTGGAGGTGCTGGTGGCGTCCCTGGCGGTGGCCAACATGATCCGCGAGAACAAGGCGTACCAGATCCCCTCGTACATGGAGACCGCCGGGTTCGAGGCCACGGGGATGGAGACGATGGACCAGTGCCTCATGCGCCTCGTGCGCCGTGGGGAGATCGCCGCCGAGACGGCGCGCTTCCACGCGATGGACCGGGTCCGTTTCGACCGCATGGTGGAGGAGTGAGGCCGATGTCCGGGCGCGGTCCCGATCTGGAGCTGGCCCGCCGCGCCCTGGAGCGGGGCGAGCGGATGCGGGCCGCGGGGCACCCCGGCCTGGCCATCCCCGCCTTCCTGGAGGCGGGCGCGGCGTTCCGGGGCGCGGGGCTCCACCGGCAGGCCGCCGACGCCTACGTGCGCGCCGAGCGCCTGGACCTGGCGGGGGAGTGCCTGGTCCAGGACGGCGACCGCCTCGCCGCGGCCCGCCTCCTCGCCCGGGGAGGGGAGGGGCGCCGCGCCGCCGCCCTCTTCGAGGAGATCAAGCACTTCGCGGACGCCGCCTCCTGCTACGAGTCGATCCCCGAGTGGTCCGAGGCGGCGCGGCTCTGGGCGCGCCTCGGGCGCCACCGCCGCGCCGGCCAGGCCCTGCTCCAGGCCGGCAGGGCCGAGGAGGCGCTGGAGACCCTCGCCCTCGCCGGGGGCGACGGCGGGGATCCCCTGGACCTCGCGGAGGACGCCCTGGTCGCCCTGGAGGCGGGGGCGCGCCTGACCGTGGCCGGGGAGAGGGCCGTCGCCGCGATCCACCAGCTCCTCCCCTCCCGCGCCACCGCCCCCCTCATGGCCCGCCTCGCCCGGATCTACCGGCGCGACCGCCTGGACGAGGCCGCCGACGCCCTGTGGACCCGGGTCGCCGCCGTCCCCGGCTTCAGCGCGGAGGCGGGGAGCGGGTCCCTGGAGCGCGCCCGGGAGCGGGCCAGCGGCCGGGGAGCCCCCTCCGCGCCGGGCCTTGACCTCGACGCCCTGTCCCTGCCCGATCCCGAGTCGGTCGCCGCCCGGGCCCGGGAGGCCGTCGGCTCCGCCCCGAGCCGCCCCCCCGCGGCCGAGTCCGATCCGGCCGCGCGGGCGAGGTCCCCCTGGACCGACCCGGGGAGCCCGCCTCCGCGCTGGGTCCCGCCGGCCGCGGCCCCCTCGGATCCCTTCGTCCTCCCCGCCGCCCGCCCCTCGCAACCGACCCTGGAGAGGGGGGGACCGCCCGCTCCCGCCGCGCCCCCCCCGCGCCCCACCGCCACCGGCGCCGCCTCCCCCGGCCGGACGATCGCCGGCCGCTACCGGCTGGAGTCGGTGCTGGGGGCCGGGGCGATGGGGCAGGTGTGGGCGGCCACCCACCTCGCCCTGGACCGCAGGGTGGCGCTGAAGGTGCTGCTCCCGGGGTCCACCGGGGCGGACGAGAGGGAGACCCTCTTCCTGCGGGAGGCCCGCTCGGCGAGCCGCCTGTACCACCCCAACGTGGTGCAGATCCTCGACTTCGGGCGGGACGACGCCTTCGGGCTCTACCTGGTCATGGAGTACCTCCCCGGGCGGCCCCTGAACGACCTGGCCCGCCGGGAGGCCCCCCTCGCCCCCCACCGCGCCGTCGACCTCGTGGTGCAGGTCCTGGCCGCCCTGGAGGCCGCCCACCGGGAGCGGATCCTCCACCGGGACGTGAAGCCCGGCAACGTGATGGTCCTGGACACCCCGGGCCGCCCCGACTTCGTGAAGGTGGTGGACTTCGGGATCGCCCGGGCCATGGGGTCCGCCGATCCGGACTCCCTCCAGGCGACCCGGGAGGGGCTGGTGCGGGGCACGCCGGTCTACATGGCCCCCGAGCAGGCCCAGGGGCACACCCTCGACGCCCGGGCCGACGTGTACGCCGCGGGGGTGATGCTGTGGGAGCTGCTGACGGGCCGCCTCCCCCACGCCGGCCAGGACGTGCTCACCCTGCTCTACGCGAAGGTCCACCGGGACCCCGAGCCCCCCTCCCAGCTCGCGGACGGGCGCCCCCTGCCCGGCCCGGTGGCGGCGGCGCTGATGCGCGCCCTCGCCCGGAAGCCCGGGTCCCGCTGGACCGACGCCGCCGCGTTCCGCGAGGCGCTTCGCCCCTACGCGGCGCCCGAGGGGTGGCGGGGAGCCCCCGGGCGGGCGGCGCCGGCCGCGTCCCCCGAGCCCGGCCGGGAGGCGCCCACCTGGACCCGCGGGGCGCCGCCCCCCGCCGCCCCCGATCCCCCCCCCGGCGGGTGGGGGGACGGAACGTCGGCCTTCTTCGGCGGCGACGACGAGGGGTGAGCGCGGCAGGCCGCCGACGCGCCGGCCGGGCCTACCTCTCGGAAGGAACCATGCTTATCCGGATGCCACCCAGGGCGGTTCGTGACGACTGCCGGCCGGAATGAATGGCTCGCCGTCCTGGGCTCGCCCACAGAGGCACGGAGCGGCCCGTCCGGGGCCCACAGAGAACACAGAGGGAAGAGCGGGGAGGCCTGGAGCTTTGTGCGGCAAACGGATAGGCAATGAAGGAACCATGCCTATCCGGATGCCCCACCATGCTCCCCCTGCCTTCCGTTCGTGCCCGAGCCCGTGCCCGAGCCCGTGCCCGAAGTCCTGGACCATCGGGGGGATCGGGCACGGGCCTTCGGCCCTGGCCCCGTGGCACGTGTACGGGGGCGCCCAAGGGACTGTAGTGGCCGAAACGGATAGGCATTGAAGGAACCTACTCCCCCACCGGGATCCGCGGGATCCGCTCGTGGATCCGCGTGGTGACCTCGTAGTTGATGGTCCCCGCCCACTGGGCCACCTGCTCGGCGGTGACGGTCTCCTCTCCCTGGGCCCCCAGCAGGACCGCCTCCTTCTCGGGCTCGACCCCGCCCACGTGGGTGACGTCCACCACCACGGTGTTCATCGCCACCCGACCCCGCACCGGCGCCCGCTGGCCGCGGACGAGGACGTGGGCGAGGTTGGACAGGGAGCGGTCGTAGCCGTCGTAGTAGCCGACGGGCAGTACCGCCAGGCGGGAGGCGTGGGTGGTGCGGTAGGTGCAGCCGTAGCCGACGTAGGCCCCGGCGGGCACCTCCTTCACCTGGGCGATCCGCGCCTTCCAGGTCAGCGCCGGCCGGAGCCGCACCTCGCCTCGCCCCTCCAGGTGCGCCGACACCCGGGTCTCGGGGGAGGGCCACATGCCGTAGCAGGCGATCCCGCACCGCACCAGGTTGAAGTGCACGTCGGGCCACAGGATCGTCGCCGCGGAGTTGGAGATGTGCCGGTAGCGCGGGCGGATCCCCCGGGACTCCAGGTCCTCGCAGAAGGCCCGGAACCGCGCCACCTGGCTGCGGGCGAAGCCGTGGTCCGTGGTGTCCTCGACGTTGGCGAAGTGGGAGGCGACCCCCTCCAGCACCAGCCCCGGCGTGGAGGCGATCCGCCGCGCCAGCTCCAACGCCGGGCCGTGCTCGATCCCCTGGCGGTGGTTGCCGGTCTCGAGCTTCAGGTGCAGCCGCGCCGGCTCCGCCCCCTCGGGCCGGCGGAGCCGGGCCAGCGCCTCCACGGTCTCGAAGTTGTAGACCACCATCCGCAGGCCGTAGGAGAGGGCCTCCTCCAGGTCGTCCCGGGCCACGTACCCCACGGCGTACAGCGGCGCCTCCATCCCCGCCTGCCGCAGCGCCCGGGCCTCGTACAGGGCGTTCACCGACAGCCAGTCCGCCCCTCCCCGCAGGAAGGCCCGCGCCGCCAGCACCAGCCCGTGGCCGTAGCCGTTCCCCTTCACCGCCGGCGCCAGCACCGCCCCGGGCCCCACCAGGCGCCGCATCTCGGCGACGTTGGCCACCAGCGCGGGGACGTCCACCTCGATCCAGGTCAGCTCCATCTACAGGCAGTCCCCCTCCGGGCAGATCTGGATGGCCCGGTCGTCGGCCCCCGAGCAGCCGCCGGAGTCCACGGCGGTGACCACCAGGGCGTGGATCCCCTCCCCGAGGCCGTTGTGGTCGAACTCGAACACCGCGTACTCCAGGTCCACCACCCCACCGTCGGGCCCCATCTCGGTGGTCCGGGGCGGCGGGACCTCCAGCACCCCGTCCAGGCTGTCCTCGAAGGTGACCTGGAGGTCGCCGGGGGCGTCCCGGTCGTCCTCCACCTTCACGATGAAGTGGATGGACTCCCCGGGCGCGAAGCTCACCCCCTCCCCGGGCTGGATGAAGTCCACCACCGGGGCCTCGTTGTCGCCGGGCTGGCCGGCGCAGTCCAGGGGGACGTCCTCCTCGGGGGCGCAGGCGGGGGAGGCGAGGACCAGGGCCAGGGCGGCCGGGGCGAAGGGAAGGGCGAAGATCTTCATCGGGAGGGTCTCGCGGGGATGGGCTCCGCCACCGCGGCGAGGCGCCGGCGGACGGAGGCGACCGCCTCGTCGAAGGTGGGCGCGCCCGCCTCGGGATCGCCCCTCACGATCAGGTCGGCCCAGCGCATGCTGGGGTCCACGTACCGGTTGTGCCCCCTCCGGACCGAGCGCTCGTACTGGTCGAGCACCGACTCCAGCGAGCGCCCCCTCTCGGCCACGTCCCGGCGCAGCCGGCGCGCCAGCCGCACGTCCGCCTCCGCCTCCACGTAGATCCCGAGGTCCAGCCGCTCCCGCAGCGGGGCGTGCCACAGGGTGAAGAGGCCCTCGACCACCACCACCTCCCGGGGGCCCTCCACCACCCGCTCGGGCCTGCGGGTGTGGGTGGGGAAGTCGTAGCTCGGCTTCTCGATGGCCGCGCCCTCCCGGAGGGCGCCCACGTGCTCGGCCAGCAGGTCCAGGTCCACCGCCGAGGGGTGGTCGAAGTCCACCTCCCGGGCGGGGATCCCCCCGTGCTCGGCGAGGTCCCGGTAGTACGAGTCCTGGCCGATCGCCAGGACCCTCCCCGGGCCGAGGGCGGTGGCGATGGTCCGGGCCAGGGTGGTCTTTCCCGAGCCGGTGCCGCCGGCGATGCCGACGACGAGGAGGGGGGGATGCCTTGGGCTGCTCATCGGTGTCCCGGGCGGGGAGGGGGCCGCCCCCCCGGCGGCGCCTCGTCAGGTGATGTTCCCACGCCCGATCCGCGTGGGGAAGCCCGCGGCGCGGACTTCGGCCTCCACCTCCTCGGCGGCGCGGTCCTCGACCCGGAGCGCGTGCACGGTGGACCCGGCCAGGGCGGAGAGATCGCACCGCAACACCCTGCCCACCACCACGGTGCCGTCCGAGCGGACGGTGGGGCGGACCTCGTCCACGGCCCGGATCGCCACCGCCCGCGCCCCTCCTTCGCGGGCCGCGCGGAGGAACGCCGGGAGATCGGGGTGCTGGATGCGCTCGCTCATGGGGAAGAACCGCCGGGGCGGAGGGTTGTAGCACACCGCCGGGGGGTTGATGGACGGGGCGTCCCGCTGGTATGAACACGCCGCCCGGGGGCCCCCCCTCGGTCGGGAGGAAACGACGATGGCGGCCATCGAGGTCGAGAAGCTCACCAAGAGCTACGGCAGCCACCAGGCGCTGAGGGGAGTCACCTTCCAGGTGGAGCGGGGCCAGGTGCTCGGCTTCCTGGGGCCCAACGGCGCCGGCAAGACCACCACCATGCGGATCCTCACGGGTTCCATGGGGCCCACCTCGGGCAGCGCCCGCATCGAGGGCTTCGACGTCGTCACCGACTCCCTGGAGGTGCGCCGGCGCCTGGGCTACCTGCCCGAGAGCGCGCCCTTGTACCTGGACATGACCGCGCGGGAGTACCTCGGGTTCATCGCCGACGTGCGGGGGATCGACCCCTCCCGGCGCGCCGCGGCCATCGACGGCGCCGCCCGGGACTGCGACATCCGCGACGTGCTGGGGCGCCCCATCGGGCAGCTCTCCAAGGGCTACCGGCAGCGGGTCGGCCTCGCCCAGGCGCTGCTGCACGCGCCGGAGATCCTGATCCTCGACGAGCCCACCTCGGGCCTCGACCCCAACCAGATCGTCGAGATCCGCGAGGTGATCCGCCGGATCGGCCGCGAGAAGACGGTGGTCCTCTCCAGCCACATCCTCTCCGAGGTGCAGGCCACCTGCGACCGGGTGCTCATCGTCCACCAGGGCCAGATCGCCGCCGACGGGACCGCCGCCGAGCTCGCCCGCCACGCCGAGGGCCGGGCGCGGATCTCCATCACCGTCCGGGCCCCCGCCGGCCTGGCCCGGGAGGCCCTGGCGGCAAAGATCCGGGCGGCGGTGCCGGGGATCCTCGAGGTCGAGGCCGGCGACGACGAGGCGGGCGCCTTCGGCTTCCACCTGACCACGGACCCGGGCCACGATGCCCGGGGCGACCTCTTCCGCTTCGCCGTCGACACCGGCCTCGTGCTCCTGGAGATGCGCCGCGAGCTCCGCAGCCTGGAGGACGTGTTCCGCCAGCTCACCGGCCAGGCGGCGGCCTGAACGCCCGCCGGTCCGGGCTCCTCCCACCCCCTCGGTCCGACCCGGTCCAGCGCACCTCCACGCGCAACGACGCTGGCCAGGGGAACGGCCGCCCCTAGTTTGAATATACTGGGGGCCGCCCCGTCGCCGGGGGCGGCGTTCCGCGCCGCGGGAGCGCGGCGCCGGAGGTCACCGAGGAAGCATGGCGGGCACCTGGAAGCAGTGGCTGCGGGGACTCATCTCCCCCGGATCGGTCCGCGCTCGCGAGGAGGGTCGCTGGCTCGCGGTCGACCCCACCCCCGGCGGGTACTACGACGGGCGGGTGATGCGCTTCCGTGCCGAGGGCGACCTCGTGGGCTACCCGGAGTACGTCTGGAGCAACTCGCCGTACTGGGCGGCGCGGGGCGGCCTGTCGGTCCACTTCGAGGAGGTCGCCGAGTCCCAGAAGGGCGCGGTGTACGGCGACGTCCTGGTGGTGCTCTCCCCCGAGACGTGGAAGCGCGGCCGGGAGGACCTGCTCCACCCCTGGGAGGACCGCCTCCGCCAGCAGTTGGAGCACGCCTTCGGGGAGGCGCGCCAGAAGAGGGAGTGGACCCTCGCCCACCCCCGGCGGCCCCTGACGGTGCAGGCGATCGTGGACGGGGGACCGGAGATGCACGGCGCCACCCTCGGCCTCGAGGGCGCCGAGTTCGCCACCGTGCTCTCCCCCAACCTCTACGTCGGTCCCGGGGCGGAGAGCCGCCCCCTCTTCGAGGTCTTCGTCCGCCTCCCCTCGGATCCCCGCGCGGGGGAGCGGTTCCGGGCGGTGGGCACGTTCTGGGACGACCAGCTCGCGTTCACCGTGGGGGCCCACTGGCTGGACAACGGGCGGGTTCCGGCGCTGCCCTGCTCGGCCCTCTACACCCTCCACCGCTACCCCGGCCGCGAGGGCGTCAACCACCACCTTTCCCCCGAGGTGCAGGACCGGTACGTGCTCCAGCGGGCGGCGGCCGGCGGGGGCGAGAAGGTCACCATCGAGGACGTCGAGTCCGGGGACGTGCTGGTGGAGGTGATGCTCATCGCCGCCGAGGGCGCGTTCCTGGGTGAGATCCCCGGCTCCACCCCGTCCCGCGGAGACCCGACCCCCGACCTCCAGAAGACCTTCGTGCCCGAGGACCTGCCCCTGGGGGGCGGGCTCACCATCATCCCCGATCCCGAGCCCACCCCGACGCTGGTGCTGTCGGAGCGGGCCTTCCTGCTCCAGAAGGTGCACTTCTCCGAGGTGATGACCGGCTACCGGGTGGACGTGGGCCCCGCGGGCGAGGTCGCCCCCTCCCTGCCCGAGCCCGTGGGTCGCTTCCGGGTGGAGGGGCGGGAGGTGTCCTTCGAGCCCCTCCGCCGCGACCTCACCGTGGACGGGCTGCCGGTGGTGGCGGGGCGGCGGATCCCCCTGCACAAGCCCGAGCACCGCGTCGCCTGGGGGGACGTGGAGGTCCTGTACCGCGCCCTGGAGCACGCCCGGGACCCCCGGTGGCCCTACCTGGCCTCGGTCTCGGTGCCCAGCCGCTCCCACGGCATGCCCTTCGGCGAGAAGTACTCCATCGGCCGCGACCAGCGCCGGTGCGAGCTGACGCTGCCGGACCGCCCCGGCCACGCCAACATCCACTGGGCCCCGGGGGCCGGGGAGGGCGCCGACGTCCGCACCCGGGGGGGCCGGATCACCCGGGATCGCCTGACCACGGACGCCATCATGGTGGCCGGGCGCCACGCGAGCCTGGACCTGACGGGTCCGGTCCCGGTGGTGCGGGCGGCGAGCGTGAGCTGCGCGGTCTTCGTGCGGAGGGGGGACGGCGAGGTGGTGCGCCTGACCATCGCCGCGGGGGCCGAGGAGGGGGCGGGGACCGAGCTGCGTCCCGACGACGAGCTGCTGGTGGGGAACAGCCTGTTCCGGGTGGGCCTGCCCCCCCAGCCCCACGGCGAGGGGCGGGCCCGGGGAGGCCGGGGTCGGGGGAAGACCGCCGATCTCGCCGCCATTGCCCGGGCCGCCCTGGCGGCGGAGGAGGGGGAGGCGGGGCGAGCCCCCGCGGCGGACGGCGGGTCCCCCGAGGCGTCTCCGGCCCTCCTGCCCGCTCCCCGGGGCGACGTCGTCGACGTCAGCTTCACCGAGGGGCCCCCGGCGACCCCGGACCCGCCGGGCCCGGGCCCGGGGGTGAAGGGAGGCCCGGCTTTGGCTCCGCCCTCCGAGCCCGCCCCCTCCACCGCGTCCACCGGGAGGCGTCGGGCGCCGCCCCCGTCCCCGGAGGAGCCGGAGATCGGCCCCGACGACGAGCTCCCGCCGCTGCGGCGGCCGGCGGCCTCCCCCCTCCCGGGCAAGCTGCCGCCGTGGACGGAGGCGCCCACGATCATGGGGGCCGTCCCGGTGCCCCGCCATCCCCGACACGGGGATCCCCCGCCCGAGCCCCCCGGGGAGAAGGCGGCGGCGGCGTCCCGGGGCCCCCTCGGGGCCTCCGACGTGCCCGAGCCGGAGCGCGCCCGCGAGGCGTTGCGCCGCCGCGGGGAGGCGCCGCGGGGAGGCGCCGCGGGGTCCGCCCCGGCGCCGGCCCGGGACCCCTCCAGGGCGCGTGCCCCCCGGGGCGGAGGGGATCCCCTCCCCGAGATCGACGTCCTGCCCACGCGCCAGGACGACTGAGCCCCCCGTGTCGGCCCTCTACGCCTTCACCTGGGCGGGCGTGCTCGCCGCCCTCGTCCTGGGCTCGACCCTCTGGCGCCGCCCCCCGAGGCCGGTGGAGGCCCTGCGCCAGGGAGCCCTGGCGCTGGCGGTGGCGCTGCTGTCGGCCTGGGGGCTCGCCCGCACCGCCGACGGCCGGGGGGCCGGGTTCGAGGTCGTCTCCTACAGCTTCGAGCCCTCCGAGTCCCCCCTGACCCTGGGGACCGGGGGGGGGAACGACCTGGTGCTGCTGGACGGCTACGCGGCGCCGGTCCACGCCTCGGTCCGCCTCGTCCGGGACGAGGGGGGCCTCGCCCTCGCCGCCCGCTCCCTCACCGCCGAGCGCCGCATGGAGCGGAACGGCGTCGACGTCCACTCCGCGGACCTGGAGGTGGGCAGCGTCCTGGAGCTGGACGGCGAGGAGCTGGTGGTCCAGGCGATCTCCGGCTCCCTGCCGTCCATCACCGTCTCCGGCCCCGCCGGTCCCGAGACCCTCCACGCCTCGTTCCTGCGCCGCCTCGCCGCGGCGATCCCGGGGATCGGGTCCCGCATGGAGGTGGCGGTCGGGCGCCTGGAGCCCGGATTCGGGGCGCGGGTCCTCCCCACCGACCTGCCCTGGGGGGATCGCCCCGCGGCGGAGATCGCCTTCCGGGGCGGGCGGGCCCTGCTGCGCTTCCCGAGCCCCGCGGACCGGGACGCCCACCCGCTGAGGGTGCGGCGGCCGGGGGAGACGGAAGGGGTGCGCCCCGCCGACCGGGAGGCCCTGCTGCGGGACGGGGACCGGATCACCCTCGGCTACAGCCAGTACGTCCTGTTCCTCCCGCCCACGGGCCGGGCCGAGCTGCGGGTGGTCCGGGGGGGAGCCCGCCACCCCCTGCCCCGGGGGGGCGACGGCCTGTGGATGCTCGGCGGCTCGGGCGCCGGGCCGTCGCTGCCGTGGGCGGCGGACCACCCGATCCCCGTGCTGTACCAGGCCGGGGACGACGGCTCCCTGCGGATCGCCTCGGCCTCCCCCGACGCGAAGTTCTCCGACGTCATGGGCGAGCTGCGCCTGGAGCCGGGCCGGGGTCCCCGCACCGCCGAGCTGGTCCCGGGCAGCGCGGGGCTGCTGCGCCTGCGCTCCGCCCGCTCCGAGGTGGCCCTGCGCCTCCGGGGCGCCGAGCGCCCCCTGGCCTTGGCCCGGGGCGACGACCCCAGCGATCCCGGGACGGCCCGGTGGCGGGCGATGCTGGCCCTGGCGGGGATCTACCTCGTCGGCTCCCTGGTCCTGGGCTTCCGGGGGGTGCTGGGGGCCGCCTCGGGGGTCTTCTTCCACGGGCTGATGCTGGTCTTCGGCCAGGGCCTCGCGGGGCTGTCCCAGCTCTCGGTGCCCGGGGATCCCCGCCTCGGCGGCTTCGTGGACAAGCAGGCCCTCCTGGGGGCGGTGGGGATGGGGGCGACGGTGCTGGCCCTCCTCGTCCTCTCCTTCCCCCGCCGCCGGCCCGAGCCGCGGCTCCACCCCTTCCAGTGGCTCGGCCTGCCCCTGGGGGGTCGTGGCGCCGCCCGGGGCCGGGCCTTCGCCCTCCCGGGCCAGCCCCGGATCTGGATCGTCTTCGCCCTCGCCTGCCTGTTCCTGCTGCCCCAGCTCCCCTTCGGCGAGCAGGGGGTGAGCCTGCCGGGCCTGGGATCGGTGCAGCCGGTGGAGGCCACCAAGACCTGCCTGCTGGTCTTCCTGGCGTGGTTCACGGTGCGGGCGCTGGAGGACAAGGACTTCCGGATCCGAGGAGGCACGGAGGGGCTGGCGGCCCGCTGGGGCTACATGATCCACGCCGCCTCCCTCATCGCCATCGTCGTCCTGTGCTTCGGCCTGGACGACATCTCGCCCATCCTGATCTTCGGGACCTTCCTGATGGGCATGTACTACCTGAGCCTGTCCCGCCCCGAGATGGGGATCTGGCCCCCCCGGCGGCTGGTCCAGAACTTCGCCCTGGAGCAGTTCCTGATGATCGCCGTCCTGCCGCCGCTGCTCGTGTGGGCGGCCCTCCACCACGGGGGCACGGTGTCCCGCCGCTTCAAGGTGTGGACCGATCCCTTCCTGCACACCGGGGACGCCGGGCAGTTCGTGACCTCGCTGTGGACCCTGGCCCGGGCGGGGATCTGGGGCGCGGGCTGGGGGGGGCGCAACGGGATGCTCCCGCCCGCGGTGCAGGACGACTTCGCCCTGGCGATGCTCACCGCCCACACCGGCCTCGCCGGGCTGGTCCTGCTGGTGGCCACCTACGCCGTCGCCCTGGGCGCGGGGGTGGTGGCGGCGGCCCGGGTGGCGGCGGAGCGCCCCGACCTGCCCAACGACGGCACCCGGGAGCGGGTCCAGCTCCTGGCGGTGGGGGCGGTGATGCTGGTGGGGATCCAGCTCCTGGTGGTGCTGGGATCGGTGACGGGGTGGATGCCGGTGATGGGCCAGCCCCTGCCCTTCGTGGCGGCGGGGGGGTCCCACCTCCTCCTCTTCTGCTTCCCCGCCGTGGCCTTCGTCCTCGCGGCGTCGCGGCGGGTGGACCCCCGGAGCGCCCGCCCCTTCCTGGGGAGGGTCC
>JAKLKC010000023.1 GCA_023150875.1 Myxococcota bacterium
CTCGGGCTCGGGCTCGGGCTCGGGCTCGGGCTCGGGCTCGGGCTCGGGCTCGGGCTCGGGCTCGGGCTCGGGCTCGGACGGGACCTTCACTGGATTGCCCGACGATGGATAGGGCGTCCGCTACTTCACCAGCCCCCTCTGCATCGCGTACCGCATGAGCTGCGCGTTGGAGCTCATGCCCATCTTCTCCAGGATCCGGGAGCGGTAGGTGCTGATGGTCTTCACGCTCAAGCCGAGCTGGGCACCGATCTCGGAGACGGAGCGCGCCGAGGCCAGCAGCAGCAGGACCTCGTACTCCCGGGCCGACAGGAGCTCGTGGGGCGCCTCGGACCCGGAGCCGGCGTGGGCGACGTGCTCGGCGAGCTCCGCCGCCACCGTGTCGCTGAGGTAGCGCTTGCCCTTGAGCACGCTGCGGATCGCCTGGAGCAGCTCCTCCGGCGCGCGGTCCTTGGTCAGGTAGGCCGAGACACCGGCCCGCAGCGCCCGGACCACGAACTGGCGCTCGCCGTACATGCTCAGGACGATGATCTGCATCTCGGGCCGGATCTGGAGGAGCTCGGGCACCAGCTCGAGGCTGTTCCGGTCCCCGAGGGCGATGTCGAGCACCAGCAGCGACCACTTCGACTTCCGCACCTGGTCCCTGAGCTCGGCGCAGGAGCCGACCTCGCCGATCGCCGCGCCGGGAAAGGCGTCGGCGACGATGCGGCGCAGGCCGGAGCGGACGATCACGTGGTCGTCAGCCAACAGGACGCGCATCGTCTCCCTCCCGTGGGGGGTTCCGCGGGATCGTCACCGTCACGGTCGTCCCCCGTCCGGATCTCCCCCGGATCTCCAGGCTCCCGCCGACGAGGGCCGCCCGCTCCCTCATGCCGATGATCCCCAGGGAGTCGCGGCTGTCGACCGCGGCGGACGCGATCCCCTGGCCGTCGTCGCTGACCGTGAGGACGGTCTCCTCCTCCGTCGCGACGAGGCCGATCTCCACCAGCGCCGCGCCCGCGTGGCGGATCACGTTGTTGAGCGCCTCCTGGGCGATCCGGAACAGCGTCACCGAAACCCGCTCGTCCAGGGCCCCGTCGTCCACGTCCGCCTCCACCTGGACCGCGAGGCCGGTGCGCGACTCGATCTCCCGGGCCTGCCAGTCCAGGGCCGCCGTCAGGCCGAGCTTGTCCAGCACGCCCGGGCGCAGGTCCGAGGAGATCCTCCGCACGAAGTCCACCGCGGCCTCGATCTGCCCGCTCATGGACGCCACGCCCTCCTCGAGGGCGGCCGTGCAGGGGAGCGCCAGCCCACCCGGAGGGCACCGCGTGGGCAGCCGCGACAGCTCGATCTTCAGGGAGGTGAGGACCTGTCCCAGCTCGTCGTGGAGCTCCCGGGCGATCCGGACCGCCTCCGCCTCCCGCGCGACGTGGAGGCGGCTCGCCAGCGCCCGCAGCCGAGCCTGGGCCTCCACCGCGTCCCGGTGGCGGGCCGCCAGGGAGTCGGCCATCTCGTTGAACGCCTTCGCCACCGCGGCGAGCTCGTCGTGGGTGCGGGGGACCCTCGCCCGGACGGAGAGGTCCCCGGCGCCGAAGCGCTGGGCCACCCGGGCCAGGGAGCGCAGCCCCCGCAGGATGCCCAGCTCCGCGGCGATGAACACGGCGGCGATGGTGAAGAGGGTGATGACCCCCAGGGCCAGGAGGGCCCGGTAGAAGGCCGAGTTGGCCTGGTCCACGACGCGGTCGTGGGGCACGGCGACCGCCACCAGGAGCCCCGGCGCCTGCTGCAACGGGGCCGCCAGGAAGTACCTTCGGACGCCCGAGTCCCCGATCTCCAGGACCTTGCCGTGCCGCGACGCGGGGAGGGCGGAGAGGCCCGGGACGCGCTTGCCGATGGCCTCTGGGACGACGGCGTCCGAGTGGCTGCCCTGGGCGAGGATCGTGTCCGCCGAGTCCACGATGAACAGCGAGAACCCCTCCGGCGAGCCGCTCTCGTCGTCGATCCCGGCGAGCCACCCGAGGTCGACCCCGTCGAAGAGGACGGCCGTCACCTCGCCCCCGGGGCCCCTCACCGCGAAGGCGTGGTTGAGGGTCGGGCGCTCGAAGATCGGCGAGACCAGGTAGGTCCCCGACGCGACGTCGCCCGACCGCAGGGCGGCGACGTAGGCCGGGTTGTCGCTCCAGCTCCGGTAGCTCGGCAGCGGGTAGGCGCTGGCGAGGACCTCGCCGCCGGGGGACAGGACGCCGAGGTTGGCGAGTTGCGGGTGGCCGGCGAGCAGGGCCTGCACGAACCCGGGATCCCGGACGATGGGCGACTGGAGGCCCTCCCGCGCCAGCTTGGCACCGAGCCAGGACAGGAGCTCCCGGGAGCCCTGGAGCTGGTGGGCGTGCTCGCGGCTGGCCAGGCGCGCCAGGTGCAGCGCGTCCCGCTCCATCCGGGCGAGGGCGGCGGCGCGCTCGTTCTCCGCCACGACGAACGCGAAGAGCACCGCGGGCAGCGTGGCGAGGCAGATCAGGAAGAGCAGGCGCCCCCGAAGCGAGATGGGCAGCGAGGGAGGCTCCCTGCGGGCTCGACTCGGGGGTTGCGCCATCGGGGTCTACGGCCCCCGCCGGGCCGCGCTCTCCAGGGCTGACGGTTCGGAGGCGCCGAGCCCGGAGTACACGAAGATCCCCATGAGGTAGAACCAGGCCGCGCCCCCCTCCTCCCCCACCGCAGACGAGACCTCCAGGAAGTACAGGCCCCCGGAGGGGAAGGCGTACCGGTCCAGCGCCGGGTCCTCCGCCGCGTTCACCGCCGCCTCCTCCAGTACGTCGCCCACCTCGTTCAGAAGGCGCACGTAGGGACTCAGCCTCGATCCGTAGTCGTTCCGGCCGCCCAACACCACCGACAGCTCCGCCCCGTCCTGGACGCGCAACGCGTACACGTCCACGTCCCCCACGGGGTCGATCCGCCCCATCAGGTACGCCTCCTCCCGCTCGCCGTCCGTCACCAGGGCGACCTCGTGGGCCGTCCCGAGGTCGTCGTTGGGCTCCTGCTCCGGCTCGTTGTTGCCCGCCGGATCGTCCTCCGCGAGCTGGAGCACGTAGAAGCGGTCCGCACCCCCCAGACCGCCGGGGTCCTCGACGGTGAGGAACACGTACCCCTCGGGGTCCAGCACGGGGACGTAGGCGCGGTTGACCCAGTCCAGGGCGTCGTACCACGCGATGGGATCGGGTTCTCCGTCCCCAGGTGCCCAGAGGGTCACCAGGGGAGTGAGCCGCGTGCCCACGTCCGGGAACATGTAGACCCGCAGCATCGCTCCCGGGGCGGCGTCCACCCTCCACCAGTCCACGTCCCCGGGGAACGAGACGGCGCCGACGTGCGTGTAGTTCGTGGAGTACGCCGTCACCTCCCAGGGGGTCGCCTGGGACGCGGCGTCGTTGGGTTCCACCTCCTCAAGGGCCGGATCGAGCTGGAATAGGGTCGCCTCGTAACGCCACGCGTCGTCGATCCCGCCCTCCGGCTCCTCCCCCCGAAAGTCCCTTCCGTCCTCCACGCTGAAGAAGTAGGTCTCCGCCGCGGCGAGGCGGGTGATGAGGTAGGCGTCGGTCCCCTGGCCGCTCACCCTCTCGTAGTCGTCGTTGTGGCCGATCTCCACCCCCGCCGAGTTCCAGAGGCGGAGCACGGTGTCGGCTCCGGCCTCGTCGGAGGGATCGTCGGTGGCGGTGTCGACGACCACGTAGTCCCCGGCGTTCCCCTCGATCCGGTAGTAGTCGACGTCCCCGGGCGCGTTCACGTAGTCCGCGACCTCGTCGCCGTAGGCCACGGTCACCGCCTCGGCCAGCGCGTTGTTGCGGTCGCCCGCCCGGCAGGTCTCCGACTCGCAGATCTCCCCCGGCGCGCAGCCCGAATCGGCGGTGCACTCCGGGGGGGGCCCGGCGTCATCGTCGGCGGTGTCGTCGTCCCCCTCGGGCAGTGAGGGGGATCCCCCACAGCCCGCCGCCAGGACCCACAGGGCCAGGGGGCCGATCCCCCGCCACCCCCCGAGAATCGTCGCGTCCATCGGGTCGATCCTCCCCCGGGGGCCACGCCCGCGGCCCCTCGCCCACGCCGGGAGTCTACCAGAGGGCCGACCCGCATTGCCCGGGGGGTCGCCAGGCTGCACAATCCCGCCGATGCGCTTCACCGTCCTCGGCTCCGGCACCATCGTCCCCCATCCCCAGCGGGGGTGCGCCGGGTACCTGCTGCGGGGGGACGGGGTCGCCGCCGTCCTCGACACCGGCAGCGGCACCAAGGACCGCCTGGCGCGCCAGGGGGTCCGTCTGGGGGAGATCACCCACTTCCTCTACTCCCACGGGCACATCGACCACTTCTCGGACCTGCTCGTCCTGCTGTTCTACCGGGTCTACGCGCCCCCGGAGGACCGTCGGCCCGGCCTGACCATCGCCGGGCCGCCGGGGTTCACCGCCTTCTTCCACGGCGTCGCCCGCGCCGCGTGGCCCGACCTGATCGACGCCAACGCCGACGTGGAGTGGAGGGACCTCGCGCCCGCGGATCCCCCCCTGGACGCCGGCTGGTTCTCGGCCCGCGCCTTCCCCGTCTCCCACGGGCACCAGAGCGCCGTCGCGTGGCGGCTGGAGGGTCGCGCCGCGGATGGCCGCCCCTGGTCCCTGGCCTACAGCGGCGACGCCAGTCCGTGCCCGGGGCTGAACGAGGCGGCCCGGGGGGTGGACCTGCTCGTGTGCGAGTGCGCCTTCCCCACGTCCCGGGCGGTGCCGACCCACATGACCCCGGGGTCGGTGCGCTCCCTGGCCGAGGACGCCCGCCCGGGCCTCCTGGTCCTCACCCACCTGTACCCCGAGGTCCTCGCCGAGGGCCTGCCCGGCCCGGCCTTCGACGGGTACTCCGGGAGGGTCGTCGTCGCCCACGACGGGCTCGCCATCCCCCTGCCCGTCCCCCCGCGCATCCAGGAGGAAGGATGAACCGCTCCCACCGCCGCCCTCGCCCCGCCCGCGCTGGGGCGGTCGGCCTCGCCGTCGCCGCGGCCACGCTGACCTTCCCCCTCCTCGCGCCGGCAGCCACCCTCTACGTGCCCGATCAGTACGACTCCGTCGCCGACGCCCTCGCCGCCTCCCAGGTGGGCGACACCGTGATCTTGAGGTCCGGCACCTACTACGAGTCCGTCACCGTGCCCGAAGAGGTGACCCTCCAGGGCGAGGAGCCCCCCCGCACGGTCCTGCACGCCCCCTCGGACGACGCCGCCGTCGTGCGCCTATCCCACCGCGCCGTGCTCGCGGGCCTGGCGGTGATCGGGGGGAAGCACGGGGTCCTGGTGGAGGACGAGATCGGAGGGGATCCCGTGGAGCCCGAGGTCCGGGGGGTGCTGGTGGCGGGGGCGAGCCGCGCCGGAGTGGAGGTCCGGGGCGGCGTGCTCCTGACGGTGAGGGCCTCCACCCTGGCGGACAACACCCTCTTCGGCGCCTACGCCACGGAGGCGGGGAGGCTCACGGTCCGGAACAGCCTCGTCATCGGCAACGGCGTGGGGGTCGAGGCGGAGGGGGGCACCCTCGACATCCTCTACAACACCGTCGTCTCCCGGAACCGCAACGGGGGCGTGAAGGTCCACGGGCCCGGCTACTGGGGGCGGATCGTCAACAACACCATCGTCGCCAACGACACCGCGGGGGTGGACGTCGACGGCGCCTCCACCGCGGAGTTCCGCAACAACGTGGTCGTGTTCAACGACTCCGGTTTCTTCAATGTTTCCGGCACCTTCGACGGCGTCACCGAGCACGACGACGTGTACGGGAACGGCGCGGACTGGACCGGCATGGCCGCCGGGCCCACCGACATCTCCGTGGATCCCCTCTTCGTCGCCTTCGATGCCGCGGGGGACGGCTGGGACGACGACCTGCGCCTCTCCGCCGGGAGTCCCTGCATCGACGCCGCCGACGACTCCCTGGCCTACCAGGACCCCGACGAGACCGTCGGAGACCTCGGCGCCTGGGGGGGCCCGGAGTCGGGGGTCGTGGGGGCGAACTTCAAGCTCCGGGACGTGGTCATCGAGCCCATCGCCGAGGAGGGCTGCGCTGGCTGCGGCGGCTCCGCCCCCGACCAGGGGGTGGTGGGGGCGGCGCTGCTGCTGGTGCCGTGGGCGAGGCGCCGGGCGCCCGGCCTCACTCCCACTCGATGGTGGCGGGCGGCTTCGACGAGACGTCGTACACGACGCGGTTGATCCCCCGGACCTCGTTGATCACCCGGGTGCCGATCCGCCCCAGCACCTCGTAGGGCAGGTGGACCCAGTCGGCGGTCATGCCGTCGGTGCTGTGGACCGCCCGCACGACGCAGGTCTCGTCGTAGGTCCGCTCGTCCCCCATGACCCCCACGGTCCGCACCGGAAGCAGCACCGCGAACGCCTGCCAGATCTCGCGGTACAGGCCGGCGGCCTTGATCTCGGAGACCACGATGTGGTCGGCCTCCCGGAGCACGTCGCAACGCTCCCGGGTGACCTCGCCTACGATGCGGACCGCCAGGCCGGGGCCGGGGAAGGGCTGGCGCCACACCCTCTCCTCGGGCAGGTCCAGGGCGAGCCCCACCCGCCGGACCTCGTCCTTGAACAGCTCCCGCAGCGGCTCCACCAGGTCCAGCTCCATCCGCTCCGGCAGCCCGCCGACGTTGTGGTGGCTCTTGATGACCGCCGAGGGCCCCTTCACGTTCACGCTCTCGATGACGTCGGGGTAGAGGGTGCCTTGGGCCAGGAAGCGCACGCCGGGGAGACCCCGGGCATGCTCCTCGAAGACACGGATGAACTCCTCGCCGATGACCTTGCGCTTGCGCTCGGGATCGGTCACACCCTGGAGCCGCCCGAGGAACCGCTCCGCCGCGTCCACGTGCACGAAGTGCAGCCCGCCGTGGGCCTCGCCGTAGGCCCGGAAGAAGGCCTCCACCTGCCGGCCCTCGTCCTTGCGGAGCAGGCCGTTGTCCACGAACACGCAGGTCAGGCGCTCCCCGATGGCCCGGGCCAGCAGGGCGGCCACCACCGTCGAGTCCACCCCACCCGACAGGGCGCAGACCACCCCGGCGTCGCCCACGGTGTCCCGGATCCGCTGCACTTCCGCCTCGACGAAACCCTCCGCCGTCCAGTCCGGCCGGGCGCCGCAGACCCCGAACAGGAAGCTCTCCAGGACCTCCGCCCCCCGGGGGGTGTGGGCGACCTCGGGGTGGAACTGGAGGCCGAAGACCCGCCCGTCCTCCCGGGCGCAGGCGGCGTTGGGGCAGTTCTCGCTCCAGGCGATGGGCCGGAACCCGGGGGGCAGGCGCGCGACGTGGTCGCCGTGGCTCATCCAGACCAGCTCCTCGCTCCCCGGCGAGAACGTCCGGAAGATCCCGCTGGCGTCGTCGATCCTCAGGGTCGCCCGGCCGTACTCCCTCCGGTCGGCGGGGAGGACCTCGCCCCCCAGGAGGTGACAGAGGAGCTGCATCCCGTAGCAGATCCCCAGCACGGGCACGCCCAGGTCGACCACGCCTGGGCCGATCCGAGGCGCGTCCGGCCCGTAGACGCTGGCGGGACCCCCGGAGAGGATGATCCCCAGCAGGCCCTCCCGGGGCTCGGACGCGAGGTCGTGGTGGAAGGGGCGGATCTCGCAGTAGACCTGCGCCTCCCTCACCCTCCGGGCGATGAGCTGGGTGTACTGGGACCCGAAGTCCAGGATGAGGATCCGCTCGCGGGGCATGGGCTCGGGCTCCGTGCGGGAGGGGTGGGAGGGGGCCGGAGCAGGGGAGTCTAGTGTCGCCCGGGGCGGGTGTCGATGCCCCGCTCCACCGGCCCCGGCCATCGCACGGCTGGCCGGACGAGGACCGCGCCCGCTCCTGCGCCGCCGGAAGGGCGCGCCTATAATGTCGGCCCATGCGCGCCGGCCCTTCCCGATGATCGACGTCTACCGCGAACTGGCGCGGCTCGCCGAGGCCGGCGAACCCGCGGCGCTGGCGACCGTGATCGAGGTCCGGGGCTCCTGCCCCCAGGCCGCCGGCAGCAAGATGCTGGTCCGGACCGACGGGAGCATCGTGGGGACCGTCGGGGGCGGCGCGTTCGAGCAGCGGGTGATCGAGACCGCCCTCGGGGTCGTGGCCTCGGGGACCCCGGAGCGGGTGCGCCTGCACCTCACCCGAGACCTCGCCATGTGCTGCGGGGGGACGATGGAAGCGTTCGTGGAGCCCGTTGCCGGTCCGCCGGCCCTCCTGGTCTTCGGCGCCGGCCACGTCGGGGCCGCCCTGGCGATGGTGGCGACGGTGGCCGGTTTCCGGGTCACCGTGGTCGACGAGAGGGAGGAGTTCGCCCGCTCCGAGCGCCTGCGCGGGGCCCACCGGGTCGTCTGCGCCGCCCCCACCGACGTCCTGGACGAGCTGCCCTGGGGCGAGGGGACCTTCGCGGTCATCGTCACCCACGAGCACTCCCTGGACGAGGACCTGCTCTGGCGCTGCGCCGGCCGGTCCTGGCGCTACCTGGGGATGATCGGCTCCCGGCGGAAGGTGCTGCGCTTCCGGGAGCGGTTCATCGCCCGCGGGGGCGATCCGGCCCGCTGGGACCGCGTCCACGCCCCCATCGGCCTGGACGTGGGGGCCGTGGAACCCGGCGAGATCGCCGTCGCCGTCGCCGCCGAGCTCGTGGCGGTGCTCCGGGGGGCCGGAGGCCGGCCCGCCTCGTCCCTGCGGCTTCCCCCCGGCGGGGCCCACCCGGAGGAGGAAGGGGCCGACGCCGGGGAGTGATGGCCGCCGTCGCCGCTCCTCACCATCCTCGGCCCAAGATCTGGAGGGGAACGGTCCCGGAGCGGATCCGTACCGCGTTTCCCCGTGCCCGAGCCCAGGCGACCTCCAGTAGCTTGCCCGGGGATGTTCAGTCCGCCACGATCTCGAAGCGGATCACGGTGTCCCCCACGCCGATCCTCTCGCCCCCGAGGAGTCGCCGGCGGGGCGCGGGGACGCCGTCCACCAGAGTGCCGTTGCGGCTCCGGTTGTCCTCGATCCAGAACTCCTCGCCACGGCGGACCAGGCGGCAGTGATAACGGGACGCCTTGGCGTCGTGCCGGATCTGGACGTCGTTGTTCCGCCCCCTCCCCACGGAGATCACGTCCCCCTCGAACCACACCGTCTCCTCCGCGCCTCCGGCCTGGGTCACGTGGAGGCGAGCCCGCGACCCCGGCCCGGACGTGGAGGGCTGGAGGGGCTCCCGGGCGAGGGCCGCCTGCCACTCGGCGCTGGAGTGGACGGGAGGGGGTTCGCCTTCGACCGCCGCGGCCCGGAGGACCTCGCCCCCGTCCCGCACCCCGATGGCGATCTCCGGCAGGGTCGCCGCGCCGACCGGAGGGGCATCCCCGAAGGAGTCCTCGTCACCGGACGCTTCCTCGATGCGGACGTCCTCGTCGAGGTCGCCGGACTCAACACCCGCGCGGGCCGCCAGCCCCACGACACCCCCCCGGGGCGTCTCCGGCGCGCTGGGGGGCGGCGCCACCTCCCGTTCCTCGCCTGAGTCCCAGCCCTCGGCGACGTCCGCGGACTCCCTCAGGAGCTGGTCGAGGTCGTTCTGTACCTGGCCCGCGGCGAGCAGCACCTCGTCCAGGCGAGTCCCCCGGGCGGCGACTCCGCCCAGGGCGACGCGGAGCCCCTCGACCTCCCGCTCCAGGCCTTCCCGCCGCGCCTCGTACTCCTCGCGACCGAGCTCGCCGATCAGGTGGCGGAGGCGGAGCTCGTCCACCGTGGTCTCCGACTCGTCGATGGCGTGCCGCACCCGCTGGGCCTCCTGGTCCAGCGAGCGCCTCAGCCGGCGCACCTCGGCGAGTACCGGGGCCCCCTCCGCCAGGACGGCGCGGAACTGGCCCAGGTAGTCGGCGACCACGCGGTGCAGCACCTCGCCCCGGAACTCGGGGCCCAGCGCCCTCGCCCGCCCCGTCCAGCCGTGGAGCACCCGCGCCCGGGCGATCAACCCCCGCGCCTCCTGCATCACGGCCTCCTCGGCCGGAGTCGAACAGGACGCCGCAGGCTCGGCGGAGGACCCGCCCCCTCCCATAGGCTCGGGGGAGGTGTCCCCAGGTGCGGGGAGCGCGCCGGAGGCCGCTCCGCCCCCCCGGTCGCCCGGTCCCGCCTCCGCCCCCGCGAGGTCCCCCACGTCCTCCCCTCGCCCCTCCTCCTCCGCGGGCGGGAGGGGCGCGGGTCCGTTCCCGGCGACTCGGAGTTCTACGTTCGCATCGGCCATGCCGACTCCCCGCCCGCGGCGCGGACCACCGAACGGGACAATAGAAACCGCGCGCGCGCACTGTCAACACCACGAGCGGACTCGGCCATCCGCCGTCACCTCCCCACGGAACGGAGCCCCGGGAAGGTGGGCTCGCCCGCGGGGATCCCTCCGGTGCCCCCGAACCCGCCGAAGACGAGGGACGCCACGAGTCCCCCCGGGCTCGGGCTCACCACCACCGCCAGCCTTGGCTCCCGGCCCGCCTGGAACGAAGCGATGGCCGAGCTCACCCGCAGCGAGACGTCGACCCCCAGCAGGATCCCCGCCGTCAGCGCGTCCTGGTTGATGAGCCAGGACGCCAGGGCGGAGCCCAGCACCACGACGTCGGTGGCCAGGAAGGGCAGGCCCAACTCGGGTCTCCCCAGGGCCAGCAGGCCCGCCCCTGGCACCAGGATCGACAGGGCCATCCCGCCGTAGGACCGAGGGGTGGCCACGAGGCGGGTGCGGGCCCGGGGCTGAAGAGGGCTGCCCTCCACCTCCACCCGCTCCAGCACCTCCACGGAGAGGATCAGGGGGACACCGACCTCGACGCGCTCCCCACCGCTCTGGACCTCCACGACGTCCCCGGAGACCAGGGACACCGTCCCCTCCACGACGGCGCCCCCCCGCAGGTGCAGGCGGACCCGGTCCATCCGGTGGAGGTCCTCGGGGCGCGCATCCGCCACCTCGCCCCCTCCCTCCTGCGCCGCGTGGACGGGGGAGACCGTGAGGGCCAGTGCGAGACCGGCCAGGGCGGCCCGGCGCCGGAGCCGGCCCGCGCCCTGGGCCCCGGTGCGCCCACGAGCCCGGGATCGGGACCGTCCGGCGGGGAGTGACGCCCACGGCATGGAGCCCTAGATCCCCCCGAAGTGGTCCGGAGCGAGGTTCTCGAAGCGGGTGTATTCATTGAGCCAGGCGAGGCGCGCGGTCCCGATGGAGCCATTGCGCTGCTTGCCGATGATGAGCTCGGCCACCCCCTTGTCCTCGGAGTTCTCGTGGTAGACCTCGTCGCGGTAGATGAACATGATGACGTCCGCGTCCTGCTCGATGGCCCCCGACTCCCGCAGGTCGCTCATCATCGGCCTCTTGTCGGCCCGCTGCTCCAGGCTGCGGTTGAGCTGGGAGAGGGCGATCACCGGCACCTTCAGCTCCTTGGCCAGCGCCTTGAGGCCCCGGGAGATCGTCGAGATCTCCCGCTCCCGGCTGTCCATGTGCTGGCCGGCGCTCATGAGCTGCAGGTAGTCCACCATCACCATGTCGATCCCGTGCTCGGCCTTCAGCCGGCGGCACTTCGAGCGCATCTCCATGATCGACAGCGCGGGGGTGTCGTCGATGAAGATGTTGTCCTTCTGGTGGAAGACTTCCACCGCCTCGATGAGGCGAGGCCACTCGGCGTCCCCCAGGTGCCCGGTCCTGAGCTTGTGGGCGTTGATGCGGGCCTCGGAGCACAGCAGCCGCATGGCGAGCTGCTCCTTGCCCATCTCCAGCGAGAAGTAGGCGATGCCGTGCCCCTTGTGGATGGCGGCGTTCTGCGCCACGTTGAGGCTGAGAGCGGTCTTGCCCATGGACGGGCGCGCGGCGAGGATGATCAGGTCCCCCGGCTGGAAGCCCGCCGTCATCCGGTCGAGCTCCTCGAAGCCGCTGGGCACCCCAGTGACGGCCTTGCGGTCCTCGTAGAGCCTCTCGATCTGGGCCAGGGTCGTGTCGACCACCTCGGAGAGGCGGGCGATGGACCGGGTCGAGCGGAACTCCGAGACCTCGAACACCGCCTTCTCGGCGAAGTCCAGCACCTCGGACACGTCGTCCCGCGCCGCGTGGACCCGGTCTTCGATCTCCGAGGCCACCTGGAGGAGCCGGCGCAGGAGCGCCTTGCTCTTCACGATCTCCGCGTAGTGGGTGATGTTGGCGGTGGACGGGATCGCCTCGGGGAGGGCCGCGAGCCACGAGAAGCCCCCCATCCCGTCCAGCTCCTCCGCCAGGCGCTCCGACACCGTCAGCGGGTCGACGGGTCGGCTCTCCGCGGCGAGCTGCGTCATCGCGCGGAAGAGACGGCGGTGGGAGTCCTTGTAGAAGTCGTCCTCCCCCAGCACCTCCAGGACGCGATAGAGCGCCTCGGGCTCCAAGAGCACGCCCCCGAGCACGGCCCGCTCGGAGTCGATGCTGTGGGGAAAGGCCCGCATCGAAGGCAGGGTGCCGACGCCGCTCGCCTCGGCGGCGACGCTCCGCCCGGGGTCCACCATCGTGCCTCCTCGCCGCCGCCACGGGGTCCCGTGGCCGTCCGGGGTGGGGATCCTACCGGGACCGGACCCTGCTGGGGAGGGCTGGGCCTTCGTTCTCGGGACGGAGGCCCGCCCCCGCGGGCGGCGGCGCCCCGCCGGGGCGTCGCGGTCCGCGCGCGGGGGCGGGGTCTGGCGGGATCAGTCCTCCTTGGGGACGACCGACACCTTCACCGTCGCCCTGACCCCCTGGGGCAGCTTGACCTCCACCTCGTGCTCGCCGATCGCCTTGATGGGCTCGTCGAGGTCCAGGTGCTTGCGATCCACCACCACGCCCTGGGCCGCCAGCGCGTCGACGATGTCCCGGCTCGTGACCGAGCCGAAGAGGCGGTCCTCCTCGCCCACGGCCCGGTGGATCACCACACGCACCGCCTCGATGGCCGCCTTGCTCGCCATGCTCTGGTCGGTCACCTTCTTGCGGTGGATCTCCACCAGCCGCTTCTGGTGCTCGAGCTGGCGCACGTTGCCGACGCTCGCCCGGACGGCGAGCTGCTTCGGCAGCAGGAAGTTGCGCCCGTAGCCGTCCCGGACGTTCACGATCTCGCCCGACTTGCCGAGGTTGGCGACGTCCTCCTTGAGGATCAACCGCATCATGGCTCGCTCCTTCGTCCCGGCGCGCTCATCCGTCGCCCGGGACCTGCTCTTCGCGTCCGTGCTCCAGCCTCCGGAAGTCGAACCAGGGGTCGAACAGCCCCACCAGGAGGTACAGGAGCGGAAAACCGAGAACCGTCATCGCCTGGACCGCGCCCGCGAGCGCGGCCGTGAAGGGCCCCAGGGGGAGTCGGCGAAGCCAATGGGTGCTCACCGCGATCCCCTGAAGCAGGTACCCCGTGCCCAGCACGATCATCACGTTCAGTGCGACGGGGAGCGCGGGGCCGAGCCTGGGAACGGACTCCCCGACGGGCCCCATCTGGAGCACCACCACCATCGCCACCGCCATGGCCGTCCACATCACCCCCATGGGGAGCCTGAAGCGGGCCAGGTCGCCAGGCACCGCCTCCCGCCCCGCGAGCCAGCGCGTCACCAGCACCGCCATCCACGACGTCAGCACCACCCCGGCCGCCAGGATCCCCGGGAAGAGCCGGGCGATCCAACCCGCCACTTCCCGGACGCCCTCCTCGTCCAGTCCCAGGTCCGCCCCCGCCGTGGGCGCAACCCGCAGGATCTCCAGCGACGCCGCGCCGATCCTCTCGGGGATGGAGTCTCCCGTGACCCATGCCGCCAGCCCCCCCGCCACTCCCAGCGATGCGCAGTAGACGCCGGCCGCGGCGCCGACGGCCGCCGCCGCCGATCGGGTCCTCCCCAGCATGTCGCCCAGCAGCAGTCCGAGGGACCCGACGCCCAGGAGGTACACGAGCCCCGTGGCCCCCTGGCCCGTGAGGGCCGCCACGGCCGCGGCCGCCGCCCCCACCGCCGCGATCCCCTGGCCGAGGCCGTACCGCCGGTGGGCGATCACCACCGGCGCGACGGCGAAGGGCATGAGGGGACCCGAGAAGAGCAAGGCCGACAGCCCCCCCCACACCAGCGGCGCCCGCCACGAAGCCGGCCTCCCCCGACGCGGAGGAGCGCCCTCCCCACCGGCGACCACCTCGCGGTCGGGCACGCCCTCCCGACTCCGGGCGGGGGATGAAGAGGACTGCACGACGGGTCGCCCGCGGCGGACCGGCCCCCCCGGGGCCACGACCCCGGTGGGTGGACCGGCCGATCAGCCGCTCTCCGAGACGAAGGGCAGCAGGGCCAGGATGCGGGCCCGACGGATGGCCTGGGCCACGTCGCGCTGCTGCTTGGCCGTGGTGCCGGAGATCCTCCGGGGCACGATCTTGCCCGTCTCGCTGATGAAATGCTTGAGGAGCTTCACGTCCTTGTAGTCGACGAACACGCCCTGCTCGGCGAGGACGCGACACACCTTCTTCCGACCGCCGCCGCGCCGTCCGCCGCGGCCACCCCGGCCGCCGCGCTCGTCGCGGTCCATGAACATCGGATCGTTCTCCATGTCTCCTGCTCCTGCGCGGACGGGCGAGGCCCGGCGCGCGTCTCTCCTGGCTTGGACCGGCGTCGCGCTCCCGCTCTACTCTTCCTCGTCCCGCCGGGGCGCCTCCTCGTCGTCCTCCTCCTCGGCACGACGAGCCGCCATCATCGCCTCCTTCTGGCGCGCCTCCTCGATCCGCGTCTCCACATGGACGCGGTCCTTCACCTTCACCGTGAGGTAGCGGAGGACCGAGTCGTCCAGGCGGAGGGTCCTCTCGATCTCGGTGATCGCCGTGGGCTGGGCCAGGAAGCTGAAGAGGAAGTACTGGCCCTTCGAGAACTTCTCGATCTCGTAGGCGAGCTTCTTCTTGCCCCAGTCCTCCCGGTGGAGGACGTGCCCTCCCTGCTGGATCAGCTCGACGGAACGGCTGGCGATGCGCTCGACGTCGTCCTCCTCCAGGTCCGGCTTGGTGATGTAGACCAGTTCGTATTCCCTCATGTACATCGCAGATTCCTCCTGGCGGCCCCGCGCGGAGCGCGGTGAGCGGCCGCCCGATCCCTATCGAGCACCGGTGGGGCTCGCCTCCGGGCCATTGATCCGGTTCATGGCCGCCGCGGGGCCGTCGGCGACGACCGCCTCCACCGCGTCGGCCGCCTTCCCGACGACGTCGGGGACGCGGGTCCACTCCTCGGGCGCGAAGGGCTGGAGCACGTAGTCGGCGGAGTCCTGACCCGGAGCGGGGCGCCCGATCCCGATCCTGACGCGGACGAAGTCCCCACCACCCAACGCGGTGACCAGGTCCCGGAGGCCATTGTGCCCCCCGTGCCCCCCGCCCACCTTCACCCGCACCTTCCCGAAGGGCAGGTCCAGGTCGTCATGGGCGACCACGACGTCCCCCCGGGAGAGGTGGTGGAACCCCATCATCGGCCCGACGGACTGGCCGCTCAGGTTCATCCAAGTCTGGGGCTTGACCAGCCACACGTCCCGCCCGGCGACCGTGGCCTTGCCGATGGAGGCGTTGAACTTCTTCCGATCCAGGACGGACCCGTGGCGCCGAGCGAGCTCGTCCACGACCAGGAACCCGGCGTTGTGCCGCGTCCGGTCGTACCGCGCTCCTGGGTTCCCGAGCCCCACCACCAGCATCTCCTCCACTCCTCCATCGGGGGCGCCGGTCCTCGCGCCGGCCCCGATCCGGCCCCGGAGGGGGTGTCACCCCCGCGGGGCGGAGCCCCCTACTTCTTCTTCTTGGTCGGCTCCGGCGCCGCCGCGACCGCCTCGGCGGCCCTGCCCCCCCCGCTGACCTCGATCACCGGGAAGCTGCGCTCGAACGCGATCTCGATGCCCTCGCCGGGCCGCAGGTCCGACGCCGTCACCCGTGCGCCATCGTCCAGCTCGGTGACGTCGACGATCACCGCCGCCGGGATCCGCCCGGGCGTGCACCGGACCTTCACGTAGCGGGTGAAGATCTTGAGCTTCCCGCCCGCCTGCTCCCCCTTGGACTTGCCCTCGGTGCGCAGGGGCACCGTCACCACCACCTCCTCGTCCTCCCCCACCACCCGGAAGTCGGCGTGGAGCGGAGCCCGGCTCACGGGGTGCCGCTGGAGCTCGGAGATCATGGCCAGGTGGTTGGCGCCGCAGACGCTCACGGTCACGGGGCTGTTCCACCCCAGGGGGCTGCGGGCGAGCAGGCCCAGCGCCTCGGGGTCGACGCTCAGGGGCTGGTTCTCCACGCCGGCGCCGTACAGCACCGCGGGGATCGACCCTCCGCGCCTCAGCGCCCGGGCGGCTCCCTTCCCACGGCCCGCACGCGGCTGGGCCTCGATCCGATGGGTCTCCATCACGACCTCCCCGCGCGCCCCCCGATCACGGCGGGCCCGCGCAGAACGATTGACCGCTCGGGCGCGTCGGGCGCCTCCGCGGGAGCGGACATGGGGTGGAGGGTCTGCCTCCTCCCTTTGGGTTCGCCGGCGGGAGCCGGCTCGGTGCGTGGCGGCCTACTCGAATAGGGAGGAGACGGAGTCGCTGTTGTGGATCCGCTCGATGGCCTCGCCGAGGAGACCCGCGACCGAGTGGGCGCGGATCTTGGGGCTCGCCGCGGCGGCCTCCGAGAGCGGGATCGTGTCGGACACGATCAGCGCCTCGATGACCGACTCGGAGATGCGCGACACCGCCTTGCCCGACAGCACCGCGTGGGTGCAGCAGGCGAAGACGCGAGACGCGCCCTTCCCCGCCAGGGCCGAAGCGGCCTGGGTCAGGGTCCCCGCGGTATCGACCATGTCGTCGAGTAGTATGGCGGTCTTCCCCGCCACGTCACCGATGATGTTCATCCCAGCGACCACGTTGGGGCCCTCGCGCCGCTTGTCGATCACGGCGAGGTCGCTGTCGAGGGACTTGGCGAACGCGCGGGCACGCTCGACGCCGCCCGCATCGGGAGAGACGACCACCGTCTTCCCGGCCTCGTGGAACTCCTGGAGGGCCTTGAGCATCACCGGCTTGGCGTAGAGATGGTCCACCGGGATGTCGAAGAAGCCCTGGATCTGGCCCGCGTGCAGGTCGACGGTGAGGATGCGGTCGGCCCCCGCGGCCTGCAGCAGGTCCGCCACGAGCTTCGAGGAGATGGGGGTGCGGGGGAGAACCTTGCGGTCCTGGCGGGCGTAACCGAAGTAGGGGATCACGGCGGTGATGCGGTCGGCCGAGGCCCTCTTGGCCGCGTCCATGATCACCAGCAGCTCCATCAGGTTCTCGTTGACCGGCGGGCAGGTGGGCTGGACGATGAACACGTCGCGGCCCCGAATGTTCTCGTGGATCTCCACGAAGACCTCGCCGTCGCTGAAGCGGCGAACGGTCATCCGCCCGAGGGTCTGCCCCATGCCCTCCGCCATCCGCTCGGCGAAGGGGCGGTTGGCGTTGCCCGACAGGATCTTGAGGGGACCGTACTGCATGGATGTTCCGCGGACCTGGTGACCCGGCGGCGGGCCGGGGGGACAGGGCGGCGCCGGTCGCGCCGCGGAATCGCGCAATCGTAATCGTTCAGCTCCCCCCACGGGGGGAGGGGCCCAATCCCTTCGGGGATTGGGAGGGGGGCGGCGCCCCCCTGGAATCGCCTGGACGGCGATTCCCCGCGGGGGGTGCGGGCGGCCGGATTCACTCCGGCCGTCCAGGGGGGGCGCGTGCCCCCCCTGAAGGGCAGCGCGCAAACTAGCACCGCCCCCGCCGGCGGTCAAGCGGGCGATGCCAGAAAAACCTTGCAGCGGGGCGGCGATCCGGCCCCTACCCCTCCGGGACCGCTGGGACCACGGGGAGGGTGGGACGGCCGGGGCGTGCCTGGGCGTATCCCCCGAGCTGTCCGCACGCGGCGGCCACGTCGTCGCCCCGGGTCGTGCGGACGCTGGTCTGGACCCCGCGGTCCAGGAGGGCCTGCTGGTACTCTCGCACCGCCCCATCGGTGGGCCGCCGGTACTCCGTCAGGGGTGTGGGGTTGTAGGGGATCAGGTTCACCTTGGCCGGGATCCCCCGCAGGAGCCTCGCAAGGCGCGCCGCGTCCTCCACGTCGTCGTTGATGCCCCGGAGCAGGATGTACTCGAAGGTGATGAGCTTCCGCTGGGGAAGGGGGAAGCGCCGGCACGCCTCCAGCACCTCTTCCAGGGAGAACCGCCCGGAGATGGGCATGAGCGCTTCGCGGGCGGCCTGGGTCGTGCCGTGGAGCGACACGGCCAGGTTGATGGGGGAACGCTCCCCCAGCTCCTTCATGCGGGGCACGATGCCGACGGTGGAGAGGGTGATCTTCCGGTGGCTGAAGTTCAGGCCGTCCTCGTACTGGACCACCTCCACGGCGTCCATGACGGCATCGAAGTTCAGCAGGGGCTCCCCCATGCCCATCAGGACGATGTTGCTGACTCGCCGATCCGAGAGCTCCTGGGCCTGGATCACCTGGTTCACGATCTCCGCCGCGGTCAGGTTCCGGGTGAAGCCCCCCTTGGCGGTGACGCAGAAGCGGCACGCCATGGCGCAGCCGACCTGGGTCGAGACGCAGAGGGTCAGGCGCCCCTCCTCGGGGATCAGCACGCTCTCGATCCGGAGCCCGTCGTCGAGCCGCCACACCAGCTTCGCCGAGCCGTCGTCGCTGCCCTGCCGGTGGACGAGCTCCAGGCGGGAGAGCCGGGCCACCCGGTCCAGCTCGGCGCGGAAGTCCTTGGACAGGTCGGTCATCTCGGCGAAGGTCCGGGCGCGGCGCTGGTAGATCCACTTCAGGATCTGGCGCGCGCGGAACCGCTCCTTGCCCAGCGGGCGGAGGAAGGCCTCGATTCCGGCCAGGGTCATGCCCTTCAGGTCGACGCGGTCGTCGGAGGCCGGGGCTGGCCCGGCTGGGGTGTCGGGGGAGGTCATTCGCGCTCTCGCTCCCGCGGGGGAGGGGTGGTGCGGGGCGGGGTCCTCAGGTCACCGAGACCCGCACCTCGAACTGCTCGACGTGGTAGTAGGCCAGGGCCCGGACGTGGACGGGGCGCCGCAGGCGGGTCCGCAGCTCCTCCAAGGATCGGCGCTCCTGGTCGTAGAGGAGGTCGGCGACGTCGGGATGACAGAGCACCTCGACCTCCCGCACCTCCTCCCTCGCCCCTTTCCGGACCACCTCCCGGAAGATGTCGTAGCACACCGTCGTGCGGCTCCGGGTGAAGCCCCGACCCTCGCAGTAGCGGCAGGCCTCCGTCAGGTACTTGACCAAGTCCTCCCGGACCCTCTTCCGGGTCATCTCCACCAGGCCGAACTCGCTGATCCGCAGCACGTTGGTCCGGGCGCGGTCGGCCTTCAGCGCGTCCAGCAGGGCGCCGTAGACCTTGTCCCGGCTCTCGGGGCGGTCCATGTCGATGAAGTCGATGATGATGATCCCGCCGATGTCCCGGAGCCTGAGCTGGTGCACGATCTCCGGCACCGCCTCCAGGTTGACCCGTACCGTGGTCTCCTCCAGGTTGCGCCCGCCGACGTACTTCCCCGAGTTGACGTCGATGGCGGTCAGCGCCTCGGTGCGGTCGATGACGATGTAGCCGCCGCTCTTGAGCCAGACCCTGCGGTTCAGGGCCCGGGCCAGCTCCACCTCGACGCCCCGGGCCTCGAAGACCGGGCTCCGGCCGTCGTGGACCTCGATGCGGGCGGCGAGGGCGGGCATGAAGTCCTGGGTGAAGCGGAGGATCGACGCGTGGGTCCTCTCGTCGTCCACCACCAGGCGCCGCACGTTCTCGGTGAACAGGTCCCGCACCGCCCGAAGGGCGAGGTCCAGGTCCCGGTGCAGCAGCGCGGGCGCTCTCTCCTTCTGCCATCGCTCCTGAATCGCCGACCAGAGCCGCAGGAGGTAGTCCATGTCCGCCTGGAGGGCCGCGGTGTCCATGCCCTCGCAGACCGTGCGGACGATGATGCCCATGCCCGGCGGGCGCGCCGCCTCCGCGAAGGAGCGCAGCCTCCCCCGCTCGGCGGGATCCTCGATCTTGCGGCTGACGCCCACGTGTTCCACGCGGGGCATCAGCACGACGTAGCGGCCCGGCAGCGCGACGTAGCCCGTCAGGCGCGCGCCCTTGGTGCCCATGGGGTCCTTGGCCACCTGGACCAGGACCTCCTGCCCCTCGGAGAGGATCTCCAGGATCGGTCGGGCGGGTGGCCGCGTCGCGCCGGTGCCGGCGGAGGAGGTGAGGACTCCCTCGCCGTCGGCGACGGTGTCGTCCTCGTCCTCGTCCTCGGCGTCTTCGATGTCCTCGCCCCCCGCGGCGGCGGGCCCCCCGGGAGGGGGAGGCGCCGCCTCGGGCAACGCGTCCCGGCCGGATGTCGCGGGGGGGCCCCCCTCGACGAACACGTCGTTGACATAGAGGAAAGCGGCCCGGTCGAGGCCGACGTCCACGAAGGCCGCCTGCATCCCCGGGAGCACCCGGACCACCCGTCCCTTGTAGACGTTGCCGACGACACCGCGGTCCGCGTCCCTCTCGACGTAGAGACCCACCACCTGCCCGCCGTCCTGGTGGGCGACCCGGGTCTCGGCGCCGGTCCGACTGACGAGGAGTTCGGAGCTCATGGGGTGGGAGTCCTCAACCGAGTGCGACGGGGGTCTCGGCGCCGCGCTGCTCCGGGACCTTCGGGGCGCCGAGCTCCACCCCCTCCCGCACCAGCGCGAAGCCGGCATCCACCACGTCCTCTCCGAAGAGGACGGCGAGGCCTTCCCCGACCCGGATCCCCGCGCCACTCGGGGGGGAGCGGAAGCGGAGCACGCCCGGGGAGGCGGCCGCGGCGTCCAGGATCACCCGGGCGACGGGTACCGACCGGGTCTTCCCGTCGCGGATCAGCTCGGCCACGGGCCCCTCCGCGAGCCGGGCGAGGGCCGCCTCCACCCGGTCCGGCGGGGCCTCCAGGCGCCACGTCCAGGAGACGATGGACGCCTCGACGGAGGGCCCCACCACCGGCACCTCCCAGGCGTGGAGCACGTCCAGGCCCTCGGGGAGCTGCGCGGAGAGGTCCCGGGCGAGGGTGGACAGGGCGTGGGGCCGGCGCACCTCGACGTCGCACAGCTCGGCCTCGGACCCGACCCCCACCGGGAGGGGCGGGCCCCACTGGAGGCGCATGTGGGGATGGAACCCCGCCGACCACAGCACCGGGACCTCCAGGCGGCGCAAGGCCCGCTGGAACGCGGAGATCACCTCCAGGTGGGAGAGCATCCGGGCCCGGCCGAGGCGGGCGAAGCGCAGGCGGACCCGCTGGCGCATCTCCAGCGGCAGGCGAACGTCCACCACGTCGCGCCAGCGGTCGGCGGGATCGGAGGCGGCGGACGGGGTGGGGCGGGGCGGCTCCGCCGCCGGAGCGACGGCCCGGGCGGCCTCGGCCTGGAGGCGGGCGCGCATCCCCGGGGTGCGGGGCCCGTCGACCCAGACCTCCTCCAGCGTCTTGGGCGCCATGCGCTTCTCGCGGCGGGGACGCTCCCGGGGGGAGAGCCCCGGAGCGTCCTCGTCGAAGACCTCGTTCTTGACCACCCTGTGGTCGCAGACGCCGCAGTCGTAGCAGGGTGCCTCGGAGCAGTCGGGGACGAAGCCGGCCTCCAGGGACCGCATCCAGTCCTCCCAGAGCCACTCCGGGTCGACGCCGCAGTCGATGTGGCTCCAGGGCAGGACCTCCCCCGGGTCGCGGCGCCGCTCGTTGTAGAAGGCCGGGTCGATGCCGGTCTCCTCCATCGCCCTGCTCCACGCCCCCTCATCCAGGCGCTCCTGCCACCCGTCGAAGCGAGCCCCGTTCCTCCAGGCCACCTCCAGCAGCGCCGCGGTGCGCCGATCCCCTCGGCTGAATACACCCTCCATCACCGTGGCCCGGGACTCGTGGAACCGGAAGTTGAGGCCGGCGCGCCGCAGGTTGCGCCTCAGGAAGAGCTGCTTCCGCCGCACCTCCGCCAGGGTGACCTGGGGGCACCACTGGAACGGGGTATGGGGCTTGGGCACGAAGGAGCTGACGTTCACGGTGATGGTGGCGTCGCGGCGGTGCTTGCGGGCGCGGTCCAGGCAGCGGGAGCCCAGGTCGATCATGGCGTTCAGGTCCTCGTCCCGCTCGGTGGGCAGGCCCAGCATGAAGTAGAGCTTCAGGCTGCGCCACCCGTGGGCGAAGACCTGGCCCACCATGTCCAGGAGGACCTGCTCGTCGATCACCTTGTTGATCACCGCCCTCAGGCGGGGGGACGCGGCCTCGGGGGCCACGGTGAAGCTGGTCTTCCGGACCCGACCGACCTGCTCCATGATCGCCGGGGTCAGGGACTCCAGGCGCATCGAGGGCATCGAGACCGCGGTCCGCGTCGCCTCGTGCTCGTCCATCAGGGAGAGGAGGAGGGGCTCGATGCAGTTGTAGTCCCCGACGGAGAGGGAGAGGAGGCTGAACTCCTCCCACCCCGTCGCCCGCGCGCCTTCGCGCACGATGCCACGGACCCGCTCCGGGCTTCGCTGGCGCTCGGGACGGTAGATGTACCCCGCCTGGCAGAAGCGGCAGCCCCGCATGCAGCCCCGCTGGACCTCCACCCCGTAGCGGTCGTGGACGATCTTGGTGTGGGGGACCGGCTCCCGAGTCGGGTACAGGGAGGCGTCGAGGTCGTGGAGGACGCGCTTCCGCACCCGCGGCGGCTGGCCGGGAGCGGGGACGATGGCCCGAACGGTCCCGTCGGCGTTCCACTCCACGTGGTAGAGCGAGGGGACGTAGATCCCGTCCACCTGGCCCAGCAGGCGGTGGAGGTCCCCTCGGGGGGCCCCGGAGTCCCGCCACCTGGCCACCACGCCCATGACGTCCAGGACGAGGTCCTCCCCGTCACCCAGGCAGACGGCGTCCAGGAACGGGGCCAGGGGCTCGGGGTTGAAGGCGCAGGGACCGCCGGCGATCACCACCGGATCCCCCGGGCCGCGATCCGCGGCGTGCAGCGGGATCCCCCCGAGGTCCAGCACCGTGAGCAGGTTCGTGTAGCTCAGCTCGTACTGGAGGGTGAAGCCGATGACGTCGAACTCCCGCAGCGGGGTGTGACTCTCCAGCGTGGTCAGGGGCAGCCCCCGGGACCGGAGCTCGCCCTCCATGTCCGGCCACGGGGCGTACACCCGCTCCGCGGCGAGGTCCTCGCGGCCGTTGACGACCGCGTACAGGATCTTCAGCCCGTTGTGGCTCATCCCGATCTCGTAGACATCGGGGTAGCACAGGGCGATCCGGCACCCCACGCGAGCCGGATCCTTGCGGATCTGGTTGACCTCGCCGCCGAGATAACGTGACGGCTTCTCGACGGCGCGCAGGATGTCCAGGTCCATGGGGGGCTCCGGGTCCGCCGGACCGCTGCGGCCACGAGCGAGGGGTTCGAGAGGTTGCAGGGACATACGGGCGCCGACCGGGCGTGTCAAGGACCGGCGCGGGGGGCGGGGGGCAACCGGCAAGGTCCGGCGGCGGGCCCATCCTGGACTCGTCCGCGGCGTCCCGCTATCTTGCTCGCCATGCGACGTCCGGTCTCCCTCCTGATCTCCTCGCTCCTGGGCTTCCTCGTCTTCCCGAGGGCGGCTGGGGCGGGAAACCTCGGCGCGGCGACGGCGGGGGGCGGGGACTCCGTGGTGGAGGCGTCGTTCTCCGTGGAGTACGACGTGCGCTCCGTGGAGGCGCGGGTCGCGGACGTCGACACCGGGGAGCCCACGGGGCAGGACCCTTCGCTGGCATGGCTCAGGGCGGGGGGCCCCTACCTGGGCGTACGCATCACGCCGGTCCGATACCTGAGCTTCGGCGGGCGGATCGGCCTCTCGCGCCCCCTCCTGCGGGAGGGCTCCTACGAGGGGTTGCTCCTCGTCTCGTTCGGCGCCGACGCCCGCATCACCCCCATCCACGTCCGGGGCGGCCTGTTCCGGGCCGGGCTCGTCGGCCAGTTCGAACTCACCCGCGACCGGGACGACGGCGGATACGACCGCTTCCGGCATCAGCGGATCGCGGGGGGCCTGGGGGCCACGGTCGGGGACGACCGAGAGGGCTTCAACCTCCACTTCGCGGTGCTCTACAACTTCGTCGACGGCGAGCTCCGCAGCGCCGACGGGGGCACCCGCTACCGGATCCGCACCCAGATCCCCGTCGGTGGAGCCTTCGGCGCGGAATTGATCACGCCCGTGCTCAACCCCGCCTCCCGTCGCGCCGCCGCCCGCCTCCGCGCCTCCCTGGAGGTGCGGGTGGTGGACGCCTGGGGCGTCGGCGGTCAGGTGGGCGTGGCTTTCTGACGCGACCTACTCCGACGCCTCGTCCAGCACGCCCAGGTCCGGCTCCCACACGCTCACGTCGACGGCGTAGGTCACGCCCTCGGACTCGGCGCTCACGGCGAGGGTGGGGCCCGCCTGGTCGGCGAAGTCCTGGGTGATGGCCTGGGAGTACCGGAAGACGGCCCCCCGGCCCACGTCGACGAACTCGCCGGAGTCCGGCCAGACGGCGACGAAGGCATCGAGGGCGGCCCCCTCGTCCCCCACCGCGGGGGGCAGGCTGCCGTGGGGCAGGTCCCACCGGAGCGGCCCGATCCCCGCGTCGTCGTCCTGGGGATTGATGGAGAAGGTGTGGTTGTCCACCAGCCCCACCGACGCGAAGACGACCTCGCCGGCGACCCGCGGCGACAGGCCCGGGCAGTCCTCGAAGTCCGTCAGGGAGTACCCCCCCTGCACCTCGAAGCCCGCCGTGACGTCGCCGGTGAGGTCCACGTCCACGCCCACGTCGATGCCCAGGATGGGCTTCTGGGAGGTCTCGACACTCAGCGGGGGCACCGCCGCCCCGTCCTCGTCCCTGAAGGTCACCTGGATCTCCGCCGTGCCCGATGGCGCGGCGGCGCCGAGGAACGCCCAGTCCGTGAAGCTGGCCTCGTAGCTGTAGGCATCGGTGGGCTGGGTGAAGGCCACCCGTCCCTCGAAGCCCACGGATCCCAGGAGGACGTCCGAGAACAGGTCCGGCCGGAAGTCCTCCGACTCCTCGCCGGCGTCCACGTCCGGGTGGGCCGCGGCGTGGAACAGCTCGGGGGTCCACCCGCACGACTCGGAGACCAGGGCGGCGGACACCAGGACCGCGCGCCAGCCCGCGGACGTCGCGGCGGCGTAGTCCCGCATCACGACCCGCTCATCCAGGGGAAGGGGGGCGCGGTCGGTGAAGCACCCCACCAGCGAGGAGGTCGCCAGGGCGCCCCCCGCGGCGAGGAGAGACAGTGCGCGGCTACTCGTACAAGACATCGAAGTGTTCGAGCTCCCCGGTGGCAGGCTCCTCTCGGACCTCCACCCGGTCGACCTGGGCCCTCTCGGGGCCGTGACGCCACCACTCCAGGAACCTCTCGCAGGCAGCCCGAGGTCCCTGGACCAGCGCCTCGACGGCACCGTCCCGGCGGTTTCGGACCCAGCCGCGGACCCCGAGGCGGTTGGCCTGCACGCGGGCGCTGGCGCGAAAGTACACCCCCTGCACGATGCCGTGGGCCACGAGCCGGAGTCTCGCCTCGTCGCCCGCCCCGCCTCCCGCACGCCGATCCGCCATCGCCTCAACCTCCCCGCGACACTTCGGGGCCCTCCGCGAGGACCCGCGCGAGACCCGCCTCGTCCAGGACGGGCACCGCCAGCTCCCGGGCGCGGTCCGCCTTGCTCCCGGGGTCGGACCCCACGACCACGTAGTCGGTCTTCCGGCTCACCGAGCCCGTCACCTTCCCACCCCGGGCCTCGATGGCCTCCTTCACCTGCTCCCGGCTCATCCCCCCGAGGGTCCCCGTGATGACGAAGGTGAGTCCCGCCAAGGTGGCCGCCGGGGGAGCCTGCTTCGATTCCCCCTCCATCTTTACGCCCCTGTCCCGGAGCAGCGCCAGTGTGGCGAGGTTCTCGGGATGGTGGAAGAACGAGTAGATGCTCCGGGCCACCACCGGCCCCACGTCGGGCACCGCCTCGAGCTCCTCCAGGGACGCGGCGACCAAGCGGTCCATGTCCCCGAAGCGGCTCGCCAGGACCTTAGCGGTCGCCTCTCCGACGTGGCGGATCCCCAGGGCGACCAGGACCCTGTGCAGGGGGGCCCCCCGGCTCCGCTCGATCTGGGCCATCAGGTTGCCCGCGGAGAGGTCCGCCATGCGCTCCAGGGAGGCCAGGGTCTGGGGGTCCAGGGCATAGAGGTCCGCGACGCCCCGCACCACGCCTCGCTCGACGAGCTGCTCGGCCAGCTTCTCGCCCAAGCCCTCGATGTCGAGGGCGCGGCGGGACGCGAAGTGCCTCAGGGCGGTGCGGAGCTGGGCCGGACACGAGAGCCCGTTGGTGCAGCGGATGGCCACCTCTCCGGGCTCCCGCTCCGCGGGGGCGCCGCATACGGGGCACCGGTTCGGAAACTCGAACTGGGGCCGGGCCTCTCGGCCCTCCTCGGGCACCACCGCGACCACCTCGGGGATCACGTCGCCGGCGCGCTGGATCGTCACCCGGTCCCCCACCCGCACGTCCTTGCGCCGGAGCTCCTGCTCGTTGTGGAGGGTGGCCCGGCTGACGGTGACGCCGCCCACGGCCACCGGCTCCAGCACCGCCACCGGGGTGAGGGCGCCGGTCCGCCCCACCTGCACCGCGATGTCCCGCACCCGGGTCGTCACCTGACCCGGCGGGTACTTGAAGGCGACCGCCCACCGGGGCGACCGGCTGACGAAGCCGAGGTCCGCCTGGAGCGACAGCCGGTCGACCTTGATGACGGCGCCGTCGATCTCGTAGGGGAGCGCGTCCCGCCGAGCCTCCAGGGCCCTGAGGGCCTCCAGCACCTCGCCCACACCCCGGGCCAGGGTCCAGCCCGCCGGTACCCGGAAGCCCCAGCGCAGGACCATGCCCAGGAACTCGGACTGACGCCCGAAAGAGGCGCCCTCCAGGAGCCCCGCGGAGTGGGCGTAAAACTCAAGCGGGCGTGACGCGGCGATCCTCGGGTCGAGCTGGCGGATGGTGCCGGCCGCCGCGTTCCTCGGGTTGACGAAGGCGGGCAGGCCCTCGGCGACCCTGCGCTCGTTGAGGCGGGCGAACCCATCACGGGGCAGCACGATCTCCCCCCGGATCGCCGCCACCGAGGGCGCGGGGCCATCCCCGGGGGCCAGCGCCAGGGGGACGTTGCGGATGGTGCGGACGTTGGAGGTGACGTCCTCTCCCACCTCCCCGTCGCCCCGCGTCCCCGCAGACTCCAGCACCCCGTCCCGGTACACCAGCTCGACCGCCAGTCCGTCCAGCTTCGGCTCGACGACGTACTCCAGCCCCTCGCCGGGGGCGGCACCCAGGAACCGCTTGACCCGGGCCTCGAACTCCACCACCTCCGCCTCCGCGTAGGTGTTCTGGAGGCTCAACATCGGCGTGGGATGGCGGAAGGGCGTGAACGCCGGGAGAGGCGGGCCCCCCACCCGCCACGTGGGCGAGTCGAGGCGTCGCAGGTCGGGCCAGGCCGCCTCCAGCTCCTCCAGCTCCCGGAACAGCCGGTCGTACTCGACGTCCGGGATGCGGGGAGCATCCTCGACATAATAGAGGCGGGCGTGCTCGTTCAGCTCGGGCACGAGTTGGGCGATTCGGACCCGGGCGGCCTCGTGGGACCTGGGAGCGTCGGACATGGGCTTCGTCCCGCCTGGGGGAGGGGCGGCGCGATCTTGGGGGGGCCGCCGCCGGGTGTCAACGCGCGGCCGCGGGCGAGCGACGACGTCCGCCAGGGTCGCTTGACAACTCCCAACCGCCCGCCGATATTGCCCGGCGAGTCCGCTGACGGAACGTCATCCCGTGCGCGCGGACCCTGCCACCCGAGTCGCTCCCCCGTTCCTTCGATCCACCATCGACCTCCGAGTCCACGGAGGCCGGTCTCCCGTCGCCGGGTGCAGGTTTCCCGATCCCCTTTCATGGCCCACCGGCAGGTGCCGGCGGACGACCGAGCCGACCCGACCGCTCCCCGGCGTGACGAAGACGTCCCGCCGGCCCCAACCCACCCCCCGGCAGACCTTAGGCCCCCACAGCCAGCCATGGCGTTCCGTGGGGACGGACGACCGCCGGGAGCCCCACCGTGACAGGGACACGCCGCATGTCGCGCACCACTCGAGAGCTGCACGAGAACGACCTCGACCTGAACGAGCTCAAGGCGAAGCGCATCAACGACCTCGCCACCCTGGCGAAGCGGCTTCGCATCGAGAACTCCTCGGGCATGACGCGCCAGGAGCTGATCTTCGCGATCCTTCAAGCCCAGGCGGACAAGGGCGGCGCGGTGTACGCCACTGGAGTCCTGGAGTGCCTGCCCGACGGCTTCGGCTTCCTGCGTTCCGCCGACTACTCCTACCTGCCCGGTCCCGACGACATCTACGTGTCGCCCTCCCAGATCCGGCGCTTCAACCTCCGGACCGGTGATACCGTCGAGGGGCAGATCCGGCCGCCGAAGGAGTCCGAGCGGTACTTCGCGCTGCTCAAGGTGGAGAAGATCAACTATCAGGAGCCCGAGCGGGCCCGGGACAAGATCCTCTTCGACAACCTGACCCCCCTCTACCCCAACAGCAAGCTCTCGCTGGAGTACCAGCCGACGAACTACTCCACGCGCATCATGGACCTGATGACGCCCATCGGCCGGGGGCAGCGGGGCCTCATCGTGGCCTCCCCCCGCACCGGCAAGACGGTCCTGCTCCAGAACGTCGCCAACGCCATCGCCGCCAACCACCCCGAGGTCGTGCTCCTGGTCCTACTCATCGACGAGAGGCCCGAGGAGGTCACCGACATGCAGCGTACGGTGAAGGGAGAGGTGGTCTCGTCCACCTTCGACGAACCCGCCACCCGGCACGTGCAGGTGGCGGAGATGGTGATCGAGAAGGCCAAGAGGCTGGTGGAGCACGGCTACGACGTCGTCATCCTCCTGGACTCCATCACCCGCCTCGCCCGCGCGTACAACACCGTCGTCCCGCCCTCGGGCAAGATCCTCTCCGGCGGCGTCGACTCGAACGCCCTGCACCGGCCCAAGCGGTTCTTCGGCGCCGCCCGGAACCTCGAGGAGGGAGGCTCCCTCACCATCCTCGCCACGGCCCTCATCGACACCGGCTCCCGCATGGACGAGGTGATCTTCGAGGAGTTCAAGGGCACCGGCAACATGGAGCTCCACCTGGACCGGCGCCTGGTGGAGCGCCGGATCTACCCGGCGATGGACATCAACAAGAGCGGGACCCGCCGCGAGGAGCTCCTGCTCCCGAACGACACCCTGAACAAGCTCTGGGTGCTGCGGAAGGTGCTCTCGCCCCTGAACTCCATCGACTCCATGGAGTTCCTGCTCGACAAGTTCCAGAAGACCAAGTCGAACGCGGAGTTCCTCGAGGCCATGAACTCCTGAGCCCCGCCCCGCCCGTACCCGTCCCGTCCAGGACGGAGACCGACCCCGGATCGGGGGCTTTGGCGAGGGGCGGATGTGGTGCTAACTTGAAGCGCCCGGCAGGCATCGCCGCCGGGAGGTGACGGCGGCCGCCGTCCGGAACGCGCCCCCGCCGGGCGCCCCGACCCAGATCGAAAATGGAACCAGCCCAGCCCTCCCCTCGCCCCGTGCAGGAACTCGATCAGGTGGTGATCCGCTTCGCCGGCGACTCCGGCGATGGGATGCAGCTCACGGGGACCCAGTTCGGGAACACCGCGGCCGCCCTCGGCAACGACCTGGCGACCCTGCCGGACTTCCCCGCCGAGATCCGGGCTCCCGCGGGCACGCTGGCGGGGGTTTCCGGGTTTCAGCTCCAGTTCGCCAGCCACGACGTGTTCACGCCGGGGGATGGACCGGACGTGCTCGTCGCGATGAATGCCGCGGCCCTGAAGGCGAACCTCCCGGAGCTCAAGCGCGGCGCCGTGGTGATCGCGAACGTCGGCGGCTTCGACGAGACGAACCTGAAGAAGGCCGGCCTCGCCTCGAACCCTCTCGAGGACGGCTCCCTCGACGGCTTCAAGCTCTACACCCTCGACGTCACCCGCCTGACGAGGGAGTGCCTGAAGGGGAGCTCGCTCAACACCCGGGCCATCGACCGATCCAAGAACTTCTTCGCCCTCGGCCTGATGTACTGGATGTACAACCGGCCCATGGAGACCACGCTGCAGTGGCTCCGGGATCGGTTCAAGAACCAGCCCGACGTGCTCGCCGCCAACGAGAAGGTGCTCCAGGCGGGTCACGCCTACGGCGAGACCACGGAGATGTTCGAGGTCACGTACCGGGTGCCGAAGGCCCAGGTCGCCCCCGGCACCTACCGGAACATCACCGGCAACACGGCCCTCGCCTGGGGCCTGATCGCCGCCTCGAAGCTCGCGGGGATCGACCTCTTCCACGGCGCCTACCCCATCACTCCGGCCTCGGACGTCCTGCACGAGCTGAGCCGGCACAAGGCCTTCGGAGTCGTCACGTTCCAGGCCGAGGACGAGATCGCCGGCGTGGCCGCCGCCATCGGGGCGGCCTTCGGCGGCAAGCTCGCCGTCACCACGTCCAGCGGGCCGGGGATCGCCCTCAAGACCGAGGCCATCGGCCTCGCGACCATGGCCGAACTCCCCCTGGTGATCATCAACGTCCAGCGGGGGGGGCCGTCCACGGGGCTGCCCACCAAGACGGAGCAGGCGGACCTGCTCCAGGCGATGTTCGGGCGCAACTCCGAGGCTCCGCTGCCGATCCTGGCCCCGGCGACCCCCGGCGACTGCTTCCACATGGCCATCGAGGCGGCGCGGATCGCCATCAAGTACATGGTCCCCGTCTTCCTCCTGTCCGACGGCTACCTCGCCAATGGCGCGGAGCCCTGGCCCGTCCCGAAGCTCGCGGACCTCCCGCGGATCCCGGTGACGTTCCGCACCGATCCCGAGGGCTTCTCCCCCTACCAGCGTGCCGCCGACACCCTGGCCCGCCCCTGGGCGATCCCCGGGACCCCGGGCCTGGAGCACCGCATCGGCGGACTGGAGAAGCACGAGCATACGGGCAGCGTCAGCTACGACCCGGTCAACCACGAGCGCATGGTGAAGCTGCGGGAGGCGAAGGTGGCCGGGATCGCCGCCGACGTCCCCGACCTCGAAGTGAACGGCGACACGTCGGGAGACCTGCTGGTCCTGGGCTGGGGCAGCACCTACGGAGCCATCACGGCCGCCGTCTCCGCCGCCCGAGCCCGGGGCCTGAAGGTCAGCTCCGCCCACCTCCGCCACCTCAACCCCTTCCCCCGCAACCTGGAACGGGTCCTCCGGAGCTACGGCCAGGTGCTGATCCCCGAGCTGAACATGGGCCAGCTCCGACTCCTGATCCAGGCCCGCTTCGTCCTGCCGACCATCGGCCTGTCGAAGGTCCAGGGTCAGCCCCTCAAGGTCTCCGAGGTCCTCGCCCGGATCGAGGAACTCGCCAGGAGCCACTGAACATGTCCACCGACGGTGCCCGACCGGGCGTCGAGACGATGGGCGGAGTCCCCGCCACCGACGCCCCCAAGCTGACCCGCAAGGACTTCGACCCCGGCGTCGACGTGCGCTGGTGCCCCGGGTGCGGGGACTACTCCATCCTCCGGGCGGTCCAGAACGTCTTCCCCGAGCTCGGCATCCCCCGGGAGCGGTTCGTGGTGGTCTCGGGGATCGGCTGCTCCAGCCGCTTCCCGTACTACATGAACACCTTCGGGTTCCACACGATCCACGGGCGCGCCCCCGCGGTCGCCACCGGCCTGAAGATGAGCCGCCCCGACCTCTCGGTGTGGGTGGTCACGGGGGACGGCGACGCCCTGTCCATCGGCGGCAACCACCTGATCCACGCCTGCCGCCGGAACGTCGACCTGAAGATCCTGATGTTCAACAACCGGATCTACGGTCTGACCAAGGGGCAGTTCTCCCCGACGTCGGAGGTGGGAAAGAAGACGAAGTCGAGCCCCATGGGCTCGGTCGACGTGCCCTTCAACCCCCTCTCCGTCGCCCTGGGGGCCGAGGCCTCGTTCGTGGCCCGGACGGTGGACGTCTCCCCCCAGCACCTCCAGGCGGTCCTTCGGCGGGCGGCGGCCCACCGGGGTACGGCCTTCGTCGAGATCTACCAGAACTGCACCATCTTCAACGACGGCGCCTTCGACTCCATGACCGAGAAGGCCAACCGGCCCTCGGCGCTGCTGGACCTCCAGCACGGTCGCCCCATGGTCTTCGATGGGGGCACGAAGGGCCTGCGCCTGCGGGGCCTCGACTTCGAGGTGGTGACCCTCGGGAGCGGGATCTCCGAGTCGGACCTGTGCGTGCATGACGAGTCCGCCGAGAGCCCCGCCCTCGCCTTCCTGCTGAGCCGTCTGGAGAGGCCGAAGTTCCCGGTCCCCATCGGCGTGCTGCGCGCGGCGGCTCGCCCGACCTTCGAGGAGGGGATCCACGCGCAGATCGACCGTGTGATCGAGCGGGGCGCCGGCGACCTGGACCGGCTCCTGGGCTCGGGCGAAACCTGGACCGTGGAGTAGAATCGGGAAGTGGCTGACGGACGCGAACCGCGGAACCCGTTGGAGGTGCTGCTCTCCCATCGAGAGATGCAGGCGCGCACCGCCGTGAGCCGGCGCATGTCCGAGGCGCAGGCCCTGCTCCGGGACCTGAGGGGCCCCCTCGCGGCCGAGGCGGAGCCCGGGGCGCAGGGGGGGCGGGCCCGGTCGCTGAGGGAGTGGGCCCTCGCCGAGGTGGGTCGCGCCGCCCAGGACTGGGCACGCTTCGGCGGCGACGTACGCCTGATCCTCCCCGCCGACTCCCTCGCTTCCGCCGCCGGCGGGCTCACCGGGTCCGTGCCGGATGCGTCCCTCCCGATCTCTCCCCCGATCCCGCCGAGCGAGCTGGCGGAGCCCGTCGGCGCGTCCATCGCCGACAGGAACACCGATGGGGGAGAGGCCGTTCGGGAGATCCCGGCCGCCGAGAAGCCCCCCTCCGGCCCTCCCCGCGTCCCCCTGCCCCCGAGCCTGGCGGCCGCCCTCTCCGCGTCCCAGGGGGGCCGCGTCCCTCCCCCCGCGGCTCCGCCGTCCCTCCCGCTTCCCCCATCCCTGCCGACGGCGGAGAGACTCTCCGCGGCGGAGGTCAAGGCGATGGTCCAGGGCTTCGGGAAGCCGAAGTGGGCCCGGGACGGCGAAGACCCTGGTCATCACCACATCGATCCCGCGGCGCTGGCGGGCCTCGGAGACCTCCTGGCGGAGGTCCCCATGCCCCCCGCGGAGCCGATGGACAAGATCACCGTCCGCAAGGAGCTCGACCTCCTCCTGAACGCCACCGGGGATCCGTCCACCGCCCGCTGGGTGGGCCTGCCGAGCCGGATCCAGCGCGCGCTGGTGGGCTACCTCGCCTGTCGCGCCCGCCGCGTCCAGGACCAGGAGGGGGCGGCGGTCCGGGCCGCGGGCCTGGAGGACAAGCTGGACCCCGTGTTCTCGCGCCTCAGCGCCTACAGCAAGCGCCACCAGCCGGGATGGGTCAAGGGCCTGAGTTTCGGGCACACACCGGATCGCGGCTCGTGGTACGAGGACGCGGTCCACTGGCAGACGGACCTCCAGCGGGCCCTCGGCGTCCCCGAGGAAAAGCGCCCGTCCATCAGTCCCGAGCGCCTGCTGGCGAAGGTGGAGAAGGCCGTGGCCGATTGTCCGGCGACGGGGTCCGACGTCGGGCCGGTCGTAGAAGCCCTGCGGGACGCCCTGGAGGGCGGGGTCCGCCCCGACGACCCCCGCCTCACCCGCCTCGCCCAGCCGTATCACGACGCCATGGTGGGCGCCGGTCCGGGGTTCAAGGAGCTTCGTCGCGCCATCCGGAGGGTGTCGGACCCGGAAGGGGAGTCGGCCGACGAGTCGAGCCTGGACGTGACCTCCGAGACGGGCCCCCCCGCCGACTGGGCGTGGTGGCCCGTGGTCCGGGGCAAGAGGGCCGTCATCGTCGGCGGCGACCGGCGGGAAGACGCCCGGAAGCGCCTCCAGGAGGTGTTCAACCTCGCCAGCCTGGAGTGGATCCCCCTCCAGCACGAGAACAACACCCTCCGCTCCCTGGCCTCCTCGGTGGCGGCGGGGGGCATCGACCTGGTGCTGCTCCTGAGGCGGTTCGTCCCCCACCAGGCGGACGAGATCCTGATCCCCGCCTGCAAGTCGGCGGGGGTGCCCTGGGTCTCGGTGGAGAGGGGCTACGGGGTCGAGCGCGTCCGCCAGGCCCTGGAGCGCTACCTCAGGGCCGAGGCGGCCTGAGGAGGCCGGGCCCCCATCGGGGACCGCGGGCGGGATCGCCGCCCCCTCACTTCGGGACCCCGGGAGCCTTGACGCGGAAGTAGCCCCGGGGCACGGGCTTCCCCTCCTCGCCGACCCTGCGCTCGGCCCTCTGGAGGAGCTCCGCCTGGGCATGGCGCTGGGGCTCGCCCGCGTCCAGCACCACCCGACCGTAGGTCCCGTCGGGCCTCAGGACCCGCGCCTTGGTGTTGCCGGCCAGGTAGGTGTCGAGGATCTCGTGCAGGACCCGGTCCTTCAGGCCCCGGTCCTCGACGGGGAACATCACCTCCACCCGCCGGTGGAAGTTGCGGGTCATCCAGTCCGCCGACGACAGGTACACCGCCGAGTCCCCGTCTGGCCCGCCGTTCTGGAAGTACAGGATGCGGGTGTGCTCCAGGAAGCGGCCGACGACGCTGCGGACGCGGATCCGCTCGCTGATCCCCGGGATCCCGGGCCGGAGGCAGCAGATCCCCCGGACCACGAGGTCGATCTCCACGCCGGCCTGGTTCGCCCGGTAGAGGGCGCGGATCACCTCGGGCTCCGACAGGGAGTTGAGCTTGGCGATGATCCGCGCCGGGCGCCCCCGCCGCGCCGCCGCCGTCTCCCCCTCGATGAGGTCCAGCACCCGGCGGTGCAGGTTCAGGGGGGCCACCACGAACTTGTTCCACCGGGGGACGCGGGCGTATCCCGTGAGCAGGTTGAACAGGGCGGTGGCGTCCTCCCCGATCTCGGGGTCCGCCGTGAACAGCCCGAGGTCGGTATAGGTCCGGGCGGTGGAGGGGTTGTAGTTGCCCGTGGAGAGGTGCACGTATCGCACGAGCCCCTCCCCTTCCCGCCGCACCACCATGCAGATCTTGCAGTGGGTCTTGAGTCCGATCAGGCCGTAGACCACGTGGACGCCGGCGTCCTCCAAGCGCCTGGCCCAGGTGATGTTCGCCTCCTCGTCGAAGCGCGCCTTGAGCTCGACGAGAGCCGTCACCTGCTTGCCGTTCTCGGCCGCCCTCTCCAGCGCCTTCACCACCTGGGAGTCGCCACTGGTGCGGTAGAGGGTCTGCTTGATGGCGAGCACCGAAGGGTCCTCGGCGGCGGACGCCAGGAGGTCCAGGAACGGGGCGAAGCTGTCGAAGGGGTGGTGGAGGAGGTGGTCTCGCTTCCGGATCTCCTCGAAGAGGTCCTCCCCGTGGGCCAGCTCGACGGGCACCCGCTGGGTGAAGGGCTTCTCCCGGAGGGAGTCCCAGCCCGGCAGGTCGCACAGGCTCTTGAACGAGGTGAGGTTGAGGGGCCCCTCGATGCGGAAGACCGCCCGATCTCCGAGCTCCAGCGCGTCCTGGAGGAGCTGGACCACCTCCGACGGCGCGCCGGTGTCGATCTCCAGGCGCACGGCGACGCCCCAGAGACGGCGCCGGACCTGCTTCTCGATGACCTCCAGCAGGTCCTCCGCCTCCTCCTCGTCGATGAAGAGATCTCCGTTGCGGGTGACGCGGAAGGGCCAGCATCCCACGGTGTGGAGTCCCGGGAAGAGCTGCTCGACGTTCATCGAGATCACGTCGTCCAGGAGCACGAACTCGTTGCGGCGCCTCTCGCTGGGCAAGGGGACCAGCCGGGGGAGCACCGAGGGGACCGGGACCACGGCGAAGTAGGAGGAAGTCCCCTCGGGCTCGTCCTCGGGCCGGAGAAGCACCGCGAGGTTGAGGGTGTGGTTCCGCAGGTGGGGGAAGGGGTGCCCGGGGTCCACCGCCAGGGGTGTCAGGACGGGGGCGATCTGCCTCTCGAAGTGGTCGGTCACGCGTCGGCGCTGGGAAGGGCCCAGGTCCCTCGCCCCTAGCACCCGGATCCCGTGGTGGGCCAGCAGCGGCATGACCTCTTCCCGGAAGATCCGGTGCTTCTCGGCGACCATGCGGTGGGCGCGCTCGGCGATGGCCTCGAGCTGCTGGGAGGGAGACATGCCGTCCGCGGGGCGGTCCTGGATCTCCCCCTCCGCCTGCTGCAGGAGGCCCGAGACCCGCACCATGAAGAATTCGTCGAGGTTGCCCGCCGCGATGGCGAGGAACTTCAAGCGCTCCAGGGGCGGCGTCGCCGGGTCGCTCGCCTCTTCGATCACCCGGTGGTTGAACTCGAGCCACGACAGCTCGCGGTTGATGTACAGCCGGGGGTCGCGCAGGTCGGAAGGCCAGGCGCTCTCGAGGTCCTTCTGGGCGGCTCCGCGCCGCGATGTCGCCATCGGTTCCTCCGGTGCGGGCCACTCCACCGCGCGGGGAGCGAGCGGGGGCGGCCTTCGCCGTGCGAGCGGCCGCCTCCGGACGGGCCCTTGCGCGGGACGCCCACCGGTGTTATCTGTGCGCGGCGCTGCCGTGCCCGCGGGCACCGCCCGTGCCCACCGCCATGGTGCCGCCGCGCACCGAATACTACCGTGAACAGGAGTCTCTGGCCATGAAGAAGGGGATCCACCCTGACTACCGGGTCGCCAACGTGAGCTGCGTCTGCGGCAACACCTTCCAGACGCGCTCGACCATGGGCGACATCCGCGCCGAGATCTGCTCCGCCTGCCACCCCTTCTTCACGGGCCAGCAGAAGCTCATCGACACCGCCGGCCGCGTCGAGCGGTTCATGCGCAAGTACCAGAATGTCGAAAAGGGCAAGGCAGCCCGCTCGTGAGGGTCACGGGGGCGGGCCGCGGAGGACGACGGTGCCCGATCTCCTGAACGTCGGTGGCCAGGCGGTCATCGAGGGCGTGATGATGCGCGGCCCGCGCAGCATGGTCATCGCCGTCCGCAAGCCCGACGGATCCATCGTCGTGAAGGACGGCGAGTGGATCCCCATCGTGCAGCGCCTCCCGGTGCTGAAGCTGCCGTTCCTCCGGGGGGCGGTGGTGATGATCGAGGCGATGGTCAACGGGGTGCAGGCCCTGTCCTTCTCCGCCAACGCGGCCCTGGGGGTCGAGGGGGAGCAGCCGGACGGGGCCGTTCCGGACTCGAGGCAGGTGGCCCTCTCTACGGGAGCCATCGCCGGGTCCCTGGTCCTGTCCATGGCGATGGGAGCGGGCCTGTTCATCTACGCGCCCCACTTCCTGGCCAGCGTCGCCCTCAACCTCGCCGCCGGGCGCGCCCTCCTCGCCGAGGCCGACGTGTCGAACCCCCTGTTCCACGGGGTCGTCGGGGCGTTGAAGATGGCGATCTTCGTCGGCTACATCGTGGCGATCAGCCGCATCCCCGACATCCGCCGCGTCTTCCAGTATCACGGGGCCGAGCACAAGTCGATCTTCGCCTACGAGTCCGGCGAGGACCTGACGGTGGAGAACGCCCGTCGCCACTCCACCCTCCACCCCCGCTGCGGCACCAGCTTCCTCTTCTTCGTGATCATGATCTCCATCGGGGTCTTCGCGGCGGTCCTGCCGCTGATCCCCATGCCCGGGGGGCTCCGGGGCTTCCAGCTCAACCTCTTCCAGGCGAGCGTGAAGCTCCCGCTGATGTTCCCCATCGCCGGGCTCTCCTACGAGTTCATCCGGTGGGCGGGCAAGCGCCGGGACAGCGCCGTCCTCCGCGCCCTGGCCGCCCCGGGCCTCCTGATGCAGCGACTGACCACGCGGGAGCCGGAGGACGCCCAGATCGAGGTGGCCCTGGTCTCCCTCAAGCGCGCCCTGGAGCTGGAGGGGGCCCTGGCCGAGCCGCGTTACGACAACTGCGTCTTCCTGCCCCGGGCCGCCGAGGCGTAGCTCCCCTCCCCCGCTCGCCGTCCCGCCCCGTTCCCGTTCTCCAGAGGCCCCGTCGGGTCGGCGCCGGTCCCCCAGGACACCGAGATGTTCGACAAGCTGGACCAGGTCGCCGCGCGGTACGACGAGCTGAACGACCGGCTCGGCGACCCCGACGTCGCCTCCGATCCCCGGCGCTACCGCGAGATCGCCAAGGAGCACGCGGACCTCGCGGAGCTCGTCCACACGTGGCGCGCCCGCAAGGAGGTCCTGGACCAGCTCGCCCAGGCCCGGGAGCTCCAGCGGGACGCGGACCCCGAGATCCGGTCCATGGCGAAGGAGGAGATCGAGGGGCTGGAGGCGAGGCGGGCGGCCCTCGACCTGGCGCTTCGCAAGCTCCTGCTGCCCAAGGACCCGGGGGAGGGCCGGGACGTGATTCTGGAGGTGCGGGCCGGCGCCGGGGGCGACGAGGCGGCCCTCTTCGCCGCCGAGCTCTACCGGATGTACGAGAAGTTCGGCGAGCGGAACCGCTGGCGCTTCGAGGTCCTCTCGTTGTCCGAGACGGGGATCGGTGGCGTGAAGGAGGTCATCGCCTCCATCGCCGGCAAGGACGTCTACGCGAAGCTCAAGTACGAGTCCGGGGTGCATCGCGTCCAGAGGGTCCCCGCGACCGAGAGCCAGGGGAGGATCCACACCTCCACGGTGACCGTCGCCGTGCTCCCGGAGGCGGAGGACGTCGAGGTGCAGATCGCCGACAGCGAGCTGCGGATCGACGTGTTCCGCTCCGGGGGACCGGGTGGCCAGAGCGTGAACACCACCGACTCCGCGGTCCGGATCACCCACCTCCCCACGGGGATCGGGGTGGTCTGCCAGGACGAGAAGAGCCAGCACAAGAACAAGGCCAAGGCCATGAAGATCCTCAGGGCCCGCCTGCTGGAGATCGAGAGGGAGCGGGCGGCGCGGGAGGAGAGCGAGATGCGTCGCTCCCAGGTGGGCACCGGCGACCGGTCCGAGAGGATCCGCACCTACAACTTCCCCCAGAGCCGCCTGACCGATCACCGAGTCGGCCTGACCCTCTACAACCTCGACGCGGTCATGTCCGGCGACCTGGAGGAGGTCCTGTCCGCCGTGGCCTCCCACTTCGAGGCCGAGGCGCTGCGGGGGACCGGGGCGGAGGCCCTCGGTTGAGGCCATGGGCGAGCGCTGGACGGTCCTCCCCCTCCTGAAGGCCAGTAGCGAGTTCCTGAAGTCCCGGGGGATCGACACCGCGCGCCTGGACGCCGAGGTCCTCCTCGCCCACCTCCTGGGGGTGGACCGGATCACCCTCTACACCCGCTTCGACCAGCCCCTGGGCGACGGGGAGATCGCGGCGTACCGCGAGCGGGTCCGGCGCCGGGGCGAGAGGGTCCCCGTCGCCTACGTGCTCGGCGAGAAGGAGTTCTGGTCCCTCCGCTTTGAGGTCGGCCCGGGCTGCCTGGTGCCCCGCCCCGACACCGAGACCCTGGTGGAGGTGGCCCTACGGGCGCTCCCGCCCGAGCCAACACCCGAGGGGAGCGAAGCCCCCCTTCTCCTGGACCTCGGCACCGGCCCCGGCACCCTCGCCATCACCCTCGCCCGGGAGAGACCGATCCGCGCCGTGGGCGTGGACTCCAGCGCCGAGGCCCTGGCCTTCGCCCGGCGCAACGCCGCGGCCCTCGGGGTCGAGGCGCGGGTGGGCTTCTCCCGGGGGGACTGGTGGGACGCCGTTCCCCCCCGCTTCGCGGGGCGCTTCGCCGCCGTGGTGTCCAATCCCCCCTACCTCCCCGCGGACCTGCGCTCCGCCCTCGCCCCCGAACTGCGGCACGAGCCCGAGGCCGCGCTGTTCCCCGGCCCCGATCCCCTGATCTTCTACCGCCGGACCCTGGCGGAGCTCCCCCGCTGGCTCGCCCCGGGGGGGTGGCTGGGCTTCGAGGTGGGGGACGGGCAGGCGCCGGCGGTGGCGGACCTGGTCCGGCGCGCGGGCCTCACGGAGGTCCTCGTCGCGCCGGACCTCGGGGGCCGGGACCGGGTGGTCTCCGCGCGCCGCCCCGCCTGATCCCCCGCGCTCCCGGACGCGGTGAAGCGGTTCGTTCCCGACCATCGGTGCCGGGCACGTTCGTGCCCGATCTCCGCCGACACGGATGTCGCGGCGCAGGGATCCCGCCCCCCGCCGGGGGAGCCGGGCCCTGGGGCAGCCCACGCGCGCTCCCGAAGAAACCCGCGTGTTGACAACCACTTGCCGTTCCGTAGGATGCGTCGGACGCGGACGTGGCCGGCTGGCATCCCGCTTGCTCAGGCAGCGGACGGGCCGGTCCGGGCCCCAGGCACGGGATTGCCCTGGCGATGTGCTCAACACCGGGTCAAGATCCGGAGCGCTTCGACCAGGGGAGAGGAGAGGGACATGGCGGAGCTGGCGACCCACACCGCGGCGCGGAAGCGATTCCAGCCGGACACCGATCTGGCGAGCCACGAGTCGCGGGTGGTCTTCACGCTGCTGGGGATGGTGGCGGACCTCGTCCTCGACCTGGACATGACGGTCACCCGGGCGCGGGACCTGTTCACCCTGGCCCTCTACGAGAAGGCGGAGCAGCGCTTCCGCACGTCGACTCGGATCTCCCTCGCCTTCGACACCGCGCTGCGCACCGTCAAGAAGATCAAGCGCAAGTGGCGCGACGGCGGGATGGACGAGGCCGATGGCCCGCTCTACAACATGCGGCGGAAGGTCTACCTCATGCTCCTCTGCGAGGACATGGACCTGGAACGCATCTCCCGGGAGCTGCCCATCAACTACGAGGTGAACTACGCCCGCCTCGCGGTCGAGACCCTTATGGAGCAGGGTCTCGTCGAGGAGCGGGTGGAGCACGGCCAGGTCGTGTACCACGGGGTGCTCACCCGCGATCACATCGACCTGACCCGCAACCAGGACAGGGAGGCCGCCTTCGAGGGGTTCGACCGGTTCCTCGCCGCCCTCCGGAAGCTCGCGCGGGAGCGCCTGCTCAAGGGGAACACCAGTTCCCTCGCCCGGGGGTACATCGTCCGCTGCCGACCCGAGGACGCCGCCGAGCTCCGGGATGACCTGCGGGCCGCGGTGGTCCAGGTGCTCATGAACTTCGAACGCAGGGCCGACGATCTCCGGGACGACCAGGTCCAGGAGATGGAAGTCCTGCTCGGCCTCACTCCGGGGTGATCCCCGGCTCCGCGCGCCACGCCGCGGCCCGCGGGAGGAGACCATGACCGATCCGCTCACCGCACTGCTCAGGGTCACCCTCGTCGCTGTGGCCCTCCTGGCCCACTCCGGGTGCGCGCCGGGCGACCTGGACGCGCCGGGTCCCGGAGAGGCGCCGATCCCCGACGACGGCGGCGATCCCCTCCTGCCCAGTCTCGCCCTGGACCCCAGCTCCGAGCCCGTGGAGTTCGACCTCGGCGACGGAGAGGGCCACGGCGGGGATGGCGCCGGCGTCTCCGTCGGCGTCGACGAGGCGGTCCCCCACCTCTCCGGCGACATGGGAGTGTTCCAGGTGTCGGTCGGCGAGACCTTCGTCTACCGGTTCGAGATCGTGGGGACCGGCGAGCCCGACATCGAGTGCCGCGCCGTGAGCGCCCCCGACGGCGGCACCTTCGCGCTGGCGACGGACCAGGGCGAGGCGATGTGGACCTGGACCCCAGGACCCGACGACCTGGGGCGCCACTCCGTGCAGTTCGCCCTGCTGCGGACGACGACCTTCGAGGTCCTGGACGCGCTGCTTCTGGAGATCCAGGTCTCGCCCCGGGAGGCCCTCGTCGAGTACGGCTTCTGATCCCAGCGCCCCCGCTACGGCGCCCCTCCCCGTCGCCCTCCTCCCCGCGCGGGTTCCCGCGGCGCCGAGGGTAGAGTAGGCTGCGCCGGCGGTCGGACGCGACCTGCCCGCCGCCCGGTGCGCCATGGACCCCGACCGAGTCCCCTCCCTTCCCACCCGCCCCCGGATCCGCGCGAGCCTGGCGGCCGCCGTCGTTGCCTCGATGGTGGCCCTGCTCGTCGCCCTGACGTCCCCGGCCCAGGAGGGGGAATCCCCTCCTTCCCTCTCCGCAGGATCTCCCGGGGAGGCCGGTGCCCCCGATGGCGCGTCCGCCCCGGAGGGGGAGGCCGGCAGCCCACGGAACTTCCCGCCGCCACCCGGTGCGGGAGCCTTCCTGGGCGCCCCGCCGGAGTTCCCGCGCAGCACCCTCTCCGAGACGGACCTGGACGCCATCGCCGGCCGGTTGCTGGCCCTCCAGTCCGCGGTCGGCTCCGGGGACGAGGGACGCATCCTCGCCGCCTTCGCCGACCTCCCCGAGGCCCGCCGGCAAGACGTGGCCGCCAAGCTCCTGGAGATGCGGCCGACGGAGTTCCGCCTGGAGACCGCCCTGGAGAGGAACATCGAGGAGGTCGAGCCAGGGCGCGAGGTCGTGGTCCACGCCGCGATGACCATCGGCTCCGACTCCCCCTCGGGGCAGTACCGCTTCGCGGGGATCCCCGCCACCCTGGGCTTCCGCAAGGGGGAGGGAGGCGAGTGGCGCCTGATCTCCACGAACCTGGACCGGGTGATCGTCTCCCCGCGTGCGGTCTTCAAGTGGGCCACCGGCGCCTGCGCGTCCACGGTCCTGCTGGGGGTGCTGTACCTGGGCCTGGTGATCTGGCTCGCCGTGGACAACGCCCGCCGGGACTGGTGGGGGCGGGAGAGTCAGCAGGTCGTGTGGTTCGTGCTGATCTTCGCCGCGTGCGGCCTCGGCCCCCTGCTCTACCTCGTCCTGGTGAAGCTCCGGCGGGCCCGGGCCCCGGGGGAGCCCGCCTGATCCCGAGAGACGCCAGGCCTGCCCTTGTCGGCCCCCGGACGGGCTCCTATGATGGGCGGAGCGGTGCTTCACCTGCCTGGTGCGTGATTCGGGAGGCAATGGCTTGCTCCCTGTTTCATGGACCGGGGTTTGTCCCTTACCGCCTTGTGCACCCCTTCTGTCAGGGGAGCCTGCCGCGGTAACATGAAGCCCACCTCGCAAGAGGGGGCGAAGCCGCCAGCCCACACGGCCGAGGCGGGGAGGACCGCTTCTTCTGTTACCCGCGACGGTCGCCGCGCCGCTCCTGATCGCCCTCGGACTCTCCGCGGCGGTGACGACCGAGGCGGAGGTCGCCCCTCCACCCGCCGGGGCCGACCCCGCCGCCGATGCGCGTCCGGCCGCAGGGGAGGATGCCCGCCTGCTGGACGAGGCGGAGGCGCTGCGCGCCATCGGGGAGTGCCGCGTGGCGGTGCCCCTGCTGCGGAGGCTCCTGGCGTCCTTCCCCGACTCCCCCCACACCCCTCCCGCGATGCTGGCCCTCGGCCAGTGCCTGGAGGGAGCGGGCGACGCCCCGGGGGCCCGGGAGGTCTACGCCGCCCTGCTCTCCCGCGGCGACGCCGCCCGCCAGCGGGACGACGCCTGGTTCCGACTCGGCGCGACCTTCCTGGCGACCGGGGAGTGGGGGGCCGCGGAGCGGGCCTTCGCCCGGGCATCCCGCTCCCGCGGGCTGACCGAGGAGGGACGTGCCACCGCCCGCGTGAACGTCGCGTTCGCGGCGGCCATGGGCGGGAAGGATCGCAAAGCCGCGTCGTTGCTAATGAAATCAATCCAGATCCTTGATGCGTCGCCGGACCTGGGGGACGGGATGAGGGCCTACACCCTCGCCCAGGCGCGGGTGGCCTGGGGGGTGCTGCTGGCGCGGGAGGCCGCCGGGGTGCGCTTCGACACCCGGAGCGAGGCCGCCCAACGCCGACGGCTCCAGGAGAGGGCCGAGGGGCTGCGCCGCGCCGAGGACGTTCTTGGGTCGGTGGCGTCGTTCCGGCTGGCCACCTGGAGCTGCGCGGCCCTCCACCTGCTGGGCGGCGCCTACGAACGGTTCCACGCCGACCTCTCCGCCGCCGAGGCGCCCCGGGGGCTGGACGAGGCGGGGCGGCGCGCCTTCCACGCCGAGGTGGCCCGGCGGGCGGCTCCCCTGCTCCGGAAGGCCCTCGCCCACTACCAGGCCGCCCGGGACCTGTCGGTCGCCACGGGGGCCCTGGGGCCGTGGGGGGCGTGGGCGGGGGAGCGCGCCGCCCTGGTGGAGGACCTGGCGGCCTCGGCTCCGGGCGGGCCGTGAGTCCCCCCCTCGCGGCCCTCTGGGGATGGCTCGCGGCGGCTGCCGTGGCGGCGGCTCCCCCGCCCGCGGACTCCCCGCCCCGGGACCTGGACGTGCGGACGGGGGCGGTGCTGGCGCGCGCGCTGAACGCCGCGGGGGGGGTGGACCGGCTGCGGGGCCTCGACACCCTGCGGGTCCGCGCCCGGATCGAGGCCGCGGGGCTGGTGGGGCAGGTGCAGATCGCCCTGGACTCCGGGGGCAGCTACGTCGAACGGTCCCGCCTGGGCCCCTTGGAAGCGGCGCTGGCCTTCGCTCCCGGCGCCCCGGGGTGGTTCCTGGAGCACGGCATCGTTCGCTCCCCACTGCCCCCCCCACGCCGCCGTGCGGGGCTCGACTCCGCCTACTACGACACCTGGCGCTACCTCCTGCCGGGGGCCCCCGGCCTGTGGGCCGCGCTGCGGGGGTCCTCCCAAGACCGGGACGTGGAGCCGTGCCAGTGGGTCGAGCTGCGCCCCGGCGGCGTGACGCCCCGGAGGATCTGCTTCTCCGACGCGACGGGCCTGCCCGCACAGGCCCGGTTCCAGGCCCCCGACTCCGGGTCCGAGGTCCGGGTCCGCTACCGGGCATGGCGGCACGTCGACGGAGTGGCCCTCCCCTTCCTCCTCCGGGTGGAGAAGAAGGGGCTGCCCGGGAACGCGGTCACCCTGACGGTCACCGCCTGGGAGCTCGGACCGCGTATCCGGCCCGAGGACCTGGCTGCCCCCGAGGAACCGGGTCCCCCCGCCCTCCTGGCGGCGGAGGCGGCCCGGGGGATCCCGCTGCACTTCGACGGCTCCCACCTGTACCTGGACGCGCTGGTGGACGGGCGGGGACCGTTCACGTTCCTGCTGGACACCGGGAGCTCTACGTCGGTGCTCGACCGCGCCCTGGCCCGCGCCCTGGGCCTGGTCCCCGAGGGGGAGGTGGAGGTCCGCTCCGCCTCGGGCCCCGTCCGACACCAGCTCGTCCGGGTCCCGAGCTTCGACCTGCCCGGGGTCCGGCTGACCGGGGTGACATGGACGGCGGCGCCCCTCCGGACCACCCTCCGATCCCGCCTGGGACGGGACGTCCACGGACTCGTGGGGGCGGACCTCCTTCGGCGCTTCGTCACCGTGGTGGACTACTCCCGGGGCCGCCTCTCCCTCCACGATCCGGACGACTGGGAGGCACCCATGGGGGCGGTCGCCCTTCCCCTGGAGGTCACCGGGGGGGTGCCCTCGGTGCGGATCTCCGTTGACGGCGAGGCCGCCGAGCCCTTCGTCGTGGACACCGGCTCGGAGATCGGCGCGGTCTTCGGGGGATCGGACCTCGCCCGGCGCCTCCTGGGACGGCACGGCCCGGGCTCCCCGGCGGTGGCCGACGGCGTGTCCGGGCCGGTATCGCTGACGGCGCTGCGGGTGGCGTCCCTGGAGGCGGGGCCGTTCCGGGTGGCCTTCCCCGTCCTCCACGTGGTCGACGCGCCCCCCGCCGTGTCCGGCGGGACCGCCCTCCTGGGCACCCCCTTCCTGTCCCGCTTCACCTGCGCCTTCGACCTCTCCCGGGACCGACTCTGGCTGGTGCCCGATGCGCGCTACGGCGATCCCGAGCCCCTCGACCGAAGCGGGCTGGCCCTGGGTTGGGAGGACGGGGACTGGCGGGTCCACGCGGTCGCCCGGGGTTCACCCGCGGAGGCCGCGGGCCTGCCCGTGGGGGCCCTGGTGAGGGCGATCCAAGGCACGCCCCTGACAACCTCGTCCCGGGGATCGTGGCGCTCCCTCCTCGCCGGGGCGGCGGGGAGGCAGGTCGTGCTGGAGATCGGGCGCCCCGGCGAGCGGGGGCGCCGCGTCCGGCTGGACCTCGCTCCCCCACCCCCTGGACGCCCCCCGCCTCCGTGAGGCCCCCGGCGGGCCCCGCCCGGTCAGATCTGGCCCCGGGAGAGGAACTCGGCGAAGAGCTGGGGGGCGAGGGACTTCATCTCGCGGCGGGACGGGATGTCCCGCTGGCCTCGGGCCGTCGCCTCCCGGGAGCGGATCAGGGCTTCGTGGAAGCGGTCGGCGGGGTTCGGCGGCCGGGCGGGGACGGGGTGGAGGGCCCACAGCTCGGCGAGGATCCCCAGGAGGACCAGCCACGGCCCGGGGGGGTCGAGGTCCAGGTCCTGGGCGTCCAGGAGCAGGGCCGCCACCCGGGCGTCCGCCAGGTCGCCGGGCCGGACCGCACCCGAGGCGGCGACGGCCCTCCGGTACACGTCCCGGGCCGCGAACGCCTCGCCCTCGCCGTAGCGGTGATTGGCGAGCCACAGGAGGGTGCGGGGGGCCGCGGGCTCCCGCTCCAGGGCCCGGTGGGCGGCCTGCTCCGCCTCCTCGGGGTAGCCCGCCGCCTCCCACCACTCCGGCGCGAGCCGGCCGGCGACCGTCCCGTCCGGACCCAGGGCCTCGCAACCCCGGGCCACCGACGCGGTGACGCCCCGGCGCGCCGCCGCCAGCACGTCCCCCGGCGCGGCGGCGCCGATCCGGGCCAGCTCCGCCCCCAGGTCCGCGCTCGCCAGTTCCTCGGGGCTCCGCGTCGCCGCCACGCGTTCCGACAGGCCCCGGAGGGCCCTGGCCAGCGCCACCTCTCCCCGTATCCCCGCCGCCGCCTCCGCCGCGCCCCCGAGGGCCCCGGCGGCGAGCAGACGCCTCACCGGGGCGAGGCGCGCGGACCGGCTGGAGAAGAGGCCGAGCTGGCCGGGGAGCTCGGCGGCCGGCTCCGGATCGTCCGCGAGGACCGGAGAGTCGGGCTCCTCGACCCAGGACACCGGAGGCGCGGGCTCCGCCGCCTTCACCGGCCCGAAGAGGTCCAACTGGATCTCCCGAGTCCACCTCATCCGCCCGCCGCCGCCTCCGCGGGCCCCGCCGCCGTCCGCATCGACCACCTCCAGGTTCCCGCCCCGCCCCGCCCGGACCCATGCGGATCCGCGCGCCCTCGCGCCATCTTACCGCCGCGGTTCGGCCACGTAGATCACCTGGTAGCTCAGGGGCAGGAGGCAGGGGATGGCGGGCTTGTGCCCCAGGGGCACCATGAACCCCACCGGGACGTCCTCCACCGGGACGAACCCGCTCAGGTCCAGCATGCGGTGGACCCAGCGGGGGAGGATGTAGTGGCGGTGCTCCCGGGTGTAGTAGAACCGCGGGAGCCGGAGCCACTCTGCGAGCCAGATCGGGGGGTGGAGGGGGTTCGGAGTGGAGAGGACCAGGCGTCCCCCCGGCGCGAGGAGGGTCCGGCAGTCCCGCAGGAAGCGGTACGGGTCGTCGACGTGCTCGACGATCTCCCCCGCCAGCACCGTGTCGAAGGCCGAGGCGGGGAGCAGGTCCGTCATGTGGGCGGCGTCGCCGGCGACGGTGCGGGTGTAGGGCGGCTCGGCCGGACGGGAGACCAGGTCGAAGCCGACGACCTGCGCGCCCCGCAAGAAGTGGTTGGGGATCTGGGCGAAACCGATGTCGAGGAGCCGGTCGCCCCGGGCGCGCTCCGCCATCAGCCGCAGGCGGCGGGTCTCGTTGGGCTCGACGAGGGGCATGGGGCGAGGTCTCGGCGCGGGGGGTTGGGCGGGACTAGGGCACGTCGGCGGGGAGGGTGTACTCGGTCTCCACCCGCGCCGAGGTCAGGCCCGCCGCGTCCGTCAGCGTGACCCCGAAGAGGAACGTCGCGCCGTACGTGAGGTCTCCGTTGGGCACCGCGAGGCCGAGCTCCAGGTCCCCCGAGGTGAACGCGGGCTCGGAGGAGGGGATGTCCGCCCCCGCGGCCTCCTCGCCATCGACGAAGATCGTGGCGTGGCCCCCGGGCACGTCGGCGTTGGGGTCTTCGAAGTGGAACGCGAAGGACAGGTAGTCGCCGCCGCTCTCCTGCACCAGCCGCACCACGAGGTCATCGATCTCCGGCGCGGCGGGCGGCGGGGTGTCGTCGTCACCGGCGCTGTCGTCGTCCGCGGTGTCATCGTCGGCGCTGTCGTCGTCGCCGACCGCTTCGGGCCCGCAGGCCCCGGGCAGGGCAAGCAGTCCGAGCCCGATGGCGAGGCGCATCCAGGCGCGCGCGGGGAGCGAGGGGGTCATCGGGGGGTGGGCGTCTCCGGGGCCGACGGCCGGGACAAGCGAGTCCCGTGCCCGCCGATCGGGCGCGGCGGTGCCCGCGGGAGCGCGGGCGGCGGCGAGGATGGCACAAGGCGGCCTCGCCTGCCAAGGGCGACCGCGACCGGCGCGGGTTCGGGTTAGACTGGCCCATGGCCTTTCCCCTCCCCGCCTTGCCCTGGCCGAGGTCCCGCCCCGACGGCGCGCGACCCCTCTGGCCCCTCCTGGGCGCCGAGGCCGCCGCCCACGACGCCCGGGCGGCGGCCAAGGGGGTGCCCACCTGGGCGGCCCTGGGGGAGGAGGCACGGCGGGGGCGGGCGCGCCTGCTCCTCCCCGTCCACCGCGACACCTTCCACCGCCTGGGCCCGCTGGCCCTCGCCGCGGCGGCCCTCGCGGGCGCCCCCGCCCCACCGGCCCTCCCCGAGCCCTTCCGGCCCCGGCCCCTGCACCGGGTCGATCGCCTCCTGCCGGCGTGGCTGGAGCACCTGCGCTTCGCCCTGGCGGGGCTCCCCGTCGAAGTGGGCGAGCCCGACGACGACCTGCGGGAGCTGCTCGCCGCCGTCGCCCGCTCCGCCCACCCCGAGAACGAGGGGACGCTGCTGCGGCTCCTGGGCGCCCTCACCGGGGCGGTGTTCCGGGGCCCCCACACCTTCCACCTGGACGTCGCCAACGCCTGCAACGTCGACTGCGTCTACTGCTGGTTCCACTCGCCCCTGGCCAAGGGGAGGCCCGACGCCGGGGCCTTCGACAGGGCGTGGAAGCGCGAGGTGGTGGAGTGGGATGTCTTCACCCGCCTGGTGGACGACCTCGCCGGCATGGGGACGTGCGAGGACGTGCTCTTCAGCGGCAAGGGCGAGCCCCTGCTCCACCCCCGGATCCTCGACATGATCCCCTACGTGAAGGGCAAGGGGATGGGACTGTCGCTGTTCACCAACGGCCTCCTGCTGCGGGAGGACGCCCGCCGGGCCCTGGTGGATCACGGGGTCGACCTGCTGTACGTCAGCCTCTCGTCGGCCTCTCCAGCGGTCTACGAGGCCCTCCACCCCGGACACCCCGGGCGGGAGCTGGACGAGGTGAGGAGGAACGTCTCCGAGCTGACCCGGTCGAAGCGCGAGGCGGACGCGGAGTCGCCGCGGGTGATGATGGTCGACGTCGTGACCACCCGCAACTGCGCGGAACTGCTTGACTTCTACGAGATGTCCCGGGACCTGGGCGCCGAGTTCGTCCGCTACCAGCTCGTGCACGTCCAGCCCTACAACCGCGAGCTGATGCTCCTGCCCGACCAGGTCGGGCGGCTTCGGGAGGACCTCGCCGAGGCCCACCGTCGGGAGGCCGCGGGTGGGCCCCGCATCGTGGACAACATCGACTGGCAGGTGGAGACGCTGGACCCGGCCACCGGCAGGTGGGGCCACGCCCGCCTGCCGGGGGAGGGCTGCTACGTCGGCTGGACCTTCAGCCGCTCCTGGACCAACGGCGACGTCTCGTTCTGTTGCTCCCCGAAGGTGGTGGACAACCTGAACGAGCGGGGCTTCGCGGAGATCTGGAACGGCGAGACGTACTCCGCCTTCCGCAACGCGGCCCGGGACCTCGCCCGGCACGGGGACCTGACGTTCCGCAACGGGGCCAGGCTGCTGGGCGATCACTGCGCCGGCTGCCCGAACTACGAGGGGATCGGCCGGCTCGCCGCCGACCTGCGCCGGTATGGACTGGACCGCTTCGTGCGGGGGGCGGACGCGGAGCGCGTGTCGGGGAGGGCATGAGGGCGCCACTCACATCGGGAGGACCGGCGGGGCGTCCCCCCTTCCGCGCCCTTGCCCCGTGGGCCGCCGCGTCCATGGTGGACCGGGCCAGGGAGGCTGCCCGACCATGGGACGAACACGCGCCGTCGATGAGCCCCTCCGGCGGGACGTCCGCCACCTGGGCCGGGTCCTCGGGGACGTGCTGGTGGCCCTGGAGGGCGGCGAGGTCTTCGAGCTGGAGGAGAGGGTCCGCCGCCTCGCCATCGAGCGGCGCCGCGGACCCCGGGGCCGGCGCGAGGCCGCCGCCGCGGAGCTGTCGGAGCTGCTCGCGTCCCTCCCCCTGACCACGGAGGTGCCGGTGATCCGGGCCTTCGCGACCTACTTCCAGCTCGTGAACGTCGCCGAGCAACACCACCGCGTCCGCCGTGCCCGGGCCCACGCCGGGGACCCGGAGCCCCAGCGCGGCTCCCTCCTGTCGGTCCTCCGGGACGCTCGGGACGCGGGCAGGACCGCCGAGCAGGTGAGGGCGGCGTTCCAGGGCCTGGAGATCACCCTCACCCTCACCGCCCACCCCACCCAGGCCCTCCGTAGGACGGTGCTGGACAAGCTCGACCGGATCTCCAGCCACCTGGAGGAGGCGGACCGGTGCGCCCTCACTCCCCGGGAGCGGGAGGCGTCGCACCGGGAGGTCCGGGAGGAGGTCACCGCCCTGTGGCTCACCGACGAGGTGCGCCACGAGAGGCCCACCGTGGGCGACGAGGTGAAGAACGTCCTGTGGTACGCCGAGGGGGTGCTGTGGGACCGGATCCCCGAGCTGACCCGCGCCTTCGACGACGCCTTCCGACGGGTCTACGACGAGCCCCTGGGTGTCACCCGCACCCCCCTCCGGGTCCACTCCTGGGTGGGGGGAGACATGGACGGCCACCCCGGGGTCACCCCCGAAGTCTTCGAGGACGCCCTCCACGCCTACCGCGCCCGGGGTCTGCGGCGGCTGCTCCGGGAGGTCGAGGCGCTGGGGGGCGCCCTCTCGGCCTCGTCGCGCGCCGTCCCGAGCCCCCCGGCCCTGGCCGCCTCCCTCGGGGCGGACTCCCTCTCCATGCCCGAGGTCGCCGCCCGGATCGACCTCCGCACCGAGGGGGAGCCCTGGCGCCGCAAGCTCCGCTTCGTGGAGGCCCGCCTCGCCGCGTCCGCCGCCCGGTCCGAGGCCCACCGGGCGGCCCCGGGGGAGGGTCCTGCCCCCGGGGCGACCCATGGCGAGCCCTCGGGCCGGGGCGCCCTCCCCTACCGCGCCGCCGGGGAGCTCGCGGCGGACCTGGACCTCGTCGCCGACACCCTCCTCGCCGCCGCGGGCCCCGACTCCGGGGAACGCCTCGCCCGGGATCTCTCCGAGCGGGTCCGGGCGCTGGGGATGGGATCGGCGGAGCTGGAGATCCGCGTACCCGCGGAGGACGCCCGGGACGGCGCCTCCGCCCTCCGGCGCGACACCGAGCCGGGCCCGGGGGGTGCCCGTCTCCTCGCCTCCCTGCGCCGGCTGGCCTCGGCCCAGGCCGAGGGGGGCGAGGAGATCTGCCGGACCCTGATCCTGTCCATGGCCCGGGACGCCGACGACGTGCTGGCCGCCCTCGCCTGCGCCCGGGCCTGCGGCGCGTGGGACGAGGCGCGGGGCTGCGCCCGCCTGGACGTGGTGCCCCTCTTCGAGCAGCTCCAGGACCTGGACGGGAGCCCCATCGTGGTCCGTGCGCTGTTCGCCGACCCGGGCTACCGCCGCCACGTCCACGCCCGGGGGGTCCAGGAGGTCATGCTGGGCTACAGCGACTCGGGCAAGCAGGTGGGCCTGCTGGCGGCGAGCGGAGCCTTGCGCCGGACCCAAGCGGCCCTCGCGGAGATCTGCCGGGCCGAGGGGCTGCCCCTACGGGTCTTCCACGGCCGGGGCGAGTCCGTCGCCCGGGGAGGCGGACCGGCGCAGCAGGCGATCCTCTCACTGCCCGCCGGCAGCGTGGCGGGTCGCTACAAGGCCACCGAGCAGGGGGAGGCGCTGGACCATCGTTACGCCCGGCCCGCCCTGGCCATGCGGACCCTTGAGCTGTTGGTGGGGGGCGCCCTCCTCCACACCCTCGGCGCCGAGCCCCGCCCCGATCCCGCACGGGAGGCCGCCTACGCCGGGGCCTTCGACGCCCTCGCCGAGGCCGGCCGGGACGCCTACCGCGCCCTGGTCTGGGAGGAGCCGCGGTTCGTGGACTTCTTCGAGGCGGCGACCCCCATCGACGAGATCGCCCGCCTCCCCATCGGCTCCCGCCCCTCCCGCCGCCGGGCGGGCGGCGTCGACGCGCTCCGGGCCATCCCCTGGGTCTTCGCCTGGACCCAGACCCGGGCCATCCTGCCGGGCTGGTATGGCGTCGGTTCCGCGCTGGACTCCTTCTCCGGGCGGGGCGGCGGCCCGGACCTGCTGCGGGAGATGTACGGCGCCTGGCCCTTCTTCCGGGCGGTGATCGACAACGTGGAGATGGTCCTGGCCAAGACCGACCTCCCCATCGCCGCCCGCTACGCCGACCTGGCGCCCCCAGACGCCCGGCGCGCCGTCTGGCCCAGGATCGTGAAGGAACACGCCCGAACCCGTCGCGCTGTACTCCGAGTGAAGGGGACGAGGCGCCTCCTCGCCGACAACCCCACCCTCGCCCGCTCCATCGCCCTCCGCAACCCCTACGTGGACCCCATGAACTTCCTCCAGGTCGAGCTGCTCCGCCGCCGCCGCGAAGGGCAGCCCGGCTGCGACCGCCCCCTCCTGCTCACCCTAGGGGGGATCGCGGCGGGGATGAGGAACACGGGTTGAACGGCCGGTCGATTGCCGCATCCGATCCGGAAGCCGTCACGATTGTGCCGTAGGATGGTTGCTTCAGAAGGCGGAGGCAGCGCGCAAGAAGGACATCTGGATCGTTGGTGGAGGCGACTTGCCGGTTGGGTGATCTTGGCCCCCCACGGGTCTCTCGCCTGCGAGGGCGGTTGGCACGACGGATCCCGCTCTCATGCGCAGTCGCGTTCCAGCGTCCTCGCCCCCTGATGAAGGCCCTCAGTCCCCCATCTCGGCTCGCAGCAGGCGGACTTGGCGCTCCAGCTCGCCGAGTTCCACCTCGACCACCGTACGCACGATCTCGACGTCAATCCCGAAGTACTCGTGGGCAACCACGTTGCGGAAGTCGGCGACGTCCCGCCACTCGACCTGGGGGTGGGCACGCCGGAAGTCCTCGGGGATCTGCCGGGCCGCTTCGCCGATGACCTCCAGGTTTCGGAGGACCGCGTCCCAGCGCATCCGGTCGGCCACGACCTCGGCGAAGGTCCGCCCCTCCGTGTAGGTGAGGACACGGCCGATGCACTCCAGGATGTCGTCAAGATACTGCCGGGAATCCCGGGATCTCGACCGAATCTTCACGGATTGTCTCCCAGAGGTGGGGGCGGACCGCGGCGGAGGTCACCAGGTCGACCTTCCTGCCGAGGGCCCCCTCCAGGAGCCGCTTGGCTCCCACCCAGGCGCGAAAGCTCGCCTGATCGAACTCGACCAGGAGGTCTACGTCGCTCTCCTGGGTGGCCTCTCCCCGAGGGAAGGAGCCGAACAGGACGAGACGCCGGACGCCGAGGGCCCGGAGAGCTTCGCTCTGGGACTGGATGGTGGCGATGACTTCGTCGCTGGAGGCCGGAACCCGCACGGCGCTCATGGTTCCATGATCTGGGGGCGGCCGGGCCGCCGGGTCAAGACCCACTCATCGAAAAGACATCGTTCGCCTCGGCCGGGAGGGAGGAAAGGGCGGTCAAGCGCCTGACCGCCCGCCCCGCCAGGCGCAGCCCGGGGCCCCTCACGCGCCTGGGCCTCCGGAGCGGGAGCCCTCGCCCCCCTCGCCGCGCCCCGGCGCCGCCTCGACGCGCAGCGGGGGCACGCCGACGACGTCGATCGTCGCGGACGCGACGGAGATCCCCTCTCGATCGAATGCGTCCAGCACGTCGCGGGTGATCCGGTCCTTGAGATCCCGGATGCCGTGATCCGGGGCGACGAACCGCACCGTCGCCTCGATCCAGTTGTCCGTCAGGCGCAGGTAGACCTGCGGCGATACCTCCCCCCGCTCCAGGAAGTAGCGCCGGCGCATCGCCTCGATCGCCTCCGCCCCGACGTCCGCGAGGCGGACGGTGTGCCGGGCGGCCGCGTCGAGCAGGATCCGTTCGGCGGCGCGGCGATCCGCGCGGTACGGGATCGGGACGGTGAGCTCCTCCCAGATGTAAGGGAAGTCGTGGGTGTAGTTGTAGACGGGCTCGTCGAAGACCTTGTCGTTGGTGACGGTCACGATGCGGCCGGTGTACTGGCGGCTGCGCACCCACATCTCGGGCTCGGCGGCGCCGGCGGTGGTCGGCGGCTGGCCCATCTCCATGATCCGTGTCTGGATGAAGCCGAGCCCGATCACGTCGCCGCGCACGCCGGCCATGCGGATCCGGTCGCCGACCCCGAAGGTCCGGCCGCGCAGGATCACGAGGTAGCCCGCGAACGCCGTGACCACGCGCTGCAGGGCGAAGGCGAGGCCCGCGGTCACCAGGCCCACCACCATCGCCAGCCGGTCCGGATCGTCGAACCAGATCGAGACGAGGACGACCAGGGTCACCACGGTGACCGAGAGCGAGATCCCCTGGCGGGACCAGAAGCGCACCCGCTCCCCTGCGCGCCGGCCGACGACCACGGCGGCGAGCGCCCGGAGCAGGCGCGTCAGCGCGACGGCGAGCAGCAGGACGGCGATCGTGAAGAGGACCTTCTTGCCGGTGTCGGCGTTGATGCCGACGAGGCGGATCCCGAAGACCTCCACCGCGTCCCGCGGACCGACGAGCCGGATGAACTCCTCCAAGCGGGCCTCCCACGCCCCGAGGGCACGCCTCGCAAACCTGTGGGGTGCGCGCCGAAATGGGAGAGGAGGGGATGGGCCCGTCGAGGGGCCCACCGCCCCGGGACCTCGGATCGCACGGTCGGCCCCGACGCCGGGCCGCTCCCGCGGCGCCCCCGGGGGCGTGGCGCACGGGTGTTCCCGCGGCCCACGACCGGACTCCGAAGGGTGCGGCGAGGCCCCGGCGGTCGGTCGGTGGACGGACCCCGCCTCGACATCGTCCGGCGGACCGGCGGGCCCGGCAGCCACCACGGCGCCGCGCAGGCGCTGTGCGCGGTCCCTCCAACACCCGGGGCGTGCCCTCCGGGGCGGGACAGGGGCCGTCGCGCCCCGGTCGCCGACGGCCCAGGTGAGGCCCAGCGGCGATAGCGCCCCCGCGTGCACGCTCCACCCATGCGCGCCCGTCCTTCGCCCAAAGAGCAGAAGGCGGTCGGAAGCGGCCACACCCGTGTGCCGACGCCGAGGGCCCGTGGTACCATCCCCGCCTCGGAGGACGTACGATGAAGAGTTGGAACCTCGCTGTCGTGCTGGCTCTGGTCCAGTGCGCGTTGCTCGCATCAGCCCCGGCGCTCGGCGCGCCCGGTGCAGTCCCGCCGGACTTGAAGCCCGCACTCCGGACGGGGGCCCGCGCGACCAAGGACGCCGCCGTCGTTGTGGGCATCCGGCGACATGCATTCCTGGGCCAGGTCCAAGGGGCCGACGCGGACGCGGAGGCTTTCTCGGAGCTGCTCATCCGCACGCGGGGTGTTCCTCGCAAGCGCGTCAGGCGGATCCCGGGGGAGTCGGCGAGCGCGCGGGCGATCTGGAATGGGGTCACGGAGCAGGCGGCGCGGACCGGTCGCGGAGGTACGTTCTGGTTCTACTTCTCGGGCCACGGCGCGCTGGGCGCGGAAGGGAGGCCGCTGCTCCGGGGGGTCACGGCCGGCGAGCGCTCCGCGACCGAAGACGATGGAGACCTGTCCCTCGACCGCCTCCGCGACGCCCTCGCCGAGCTGGCGCGCCAGCGGGGGATCCGGGTGATCATGGTGTTGGACGCCGACTGGAACGGCACCGATCGCGAAGGGAGCCGGGTCATCGTCCCCGCCGTCCCGGAGGCCCCGGCGGCACCGGGCCCACACGACGTCTGGCTGCTCCCGGTCACGCACGGCTCTTCCCAAACCGGCGCGATCGCGTCCACGGAGCACCCGTTGCCCCCGACGGGCCAGCCGGCCGAGGCCCCCGGGGTCGCGGTCTGGACGGGCTCGGCGGCGGGTCAGGGGGCCTGGAACCTGCCGCTTTCCGGCGCGCCCCACGGAGTCTTCACCTGGCTCGTCCTCGGCGCCTTGCGGGGCTGGGCAGACGGCGAGGGGGGCGGCGAGCGAGACGGCACCGTGACCGCCGGAGAGGCCTCGGCCTACGTTGCCCGAACGCTCCCCACCTTGGTGCGGGGCGGCCAGGCGCCGACCTTCTCGGGGCCTCTGGACCTCCCGCTGGTGCGGGCACGCCCCGTTCGCCTCGATCGGCCACCCCCCCTCCCCACCGCGTCGGACCTCCCTTGGGACGCCGTCGCGGTCCGAGCCCGGGCGCGGGACGTGGCCCGGGCCGAGGCGATCGCGCGAGCCCGGGCCGAGCAGGACGAGATCGCCGCCGACCGGCGCGCCCGGGTGGCGCAGATGGCCGCCGAGGACTGGGATCGGGTGCAGGAGTGGGCAGCCCAGGGCACCGATGAGGGCGCCATCGCCGCGGCCCGCTTCGTCGCCCGCTACGGGAACGCCCGGACCTTCCTCCCCCCCGTACCCGTCGAGGTCGAGGATGACCGCTACACCCTCGAGGGGAGGACGGACGACTTCGACGTCCCGCAGGTCGCGTGGATGCGGGCGCAGTTCCCGACCCTCCCGGAGGCGCCCGAGGGGGCCGGTGGCGATGTGCCGGCGGTATCCCTGCGCTTGGGACTGGCCCTGAGACCCCTTCCCGCGGGCACCTACAGGATCGGCAGCCCGGGCGGCGAGCCCGATCGAGGAGAGGAGGAGGGATTTCAAGACGTGCGCCTCGATGCACCCGTCCTGGTGGGGACGACCGAGGTGACCGCCGGGGTCTGGGCGGCGTTGATGCCCGAGAACCCGCTGGATTGCGCCGGCCGCTGCTCTCCGGCCCATCCCCTGGGCCAGGTCGGCTACCTCGATGCCGTCGCGTTCTGCAACCGTTTGTCGGCGCTGGAGGGGCGGGAACCCGCCTACCGCGTGGTCCCGGCCCCGTGGCTGTTCAAGGTGCGCCCCGACGCGGACGGCTACCGCCTCCCGTACGAGGTCGAGTGGGAGGTCGCCGCGCGTTCCGGAAGCCCGGCCCGGTTCGCCGGGTCCGACGACCCCGCGGGGGCGTGCGGGTACGCAAACGTCTCGGACGCTTCGCGCGGCGGGGCGACGTCACACGACTTCCCCTGCGACGACGGCGCCCCCCGGGCCACGCGAGTGGCGATGTACCGTCCCAACCGCTGGGGGTTCTACGACATGACCGGCAACCTGGCGGAGTGGGTCGAGGGGGTCTACGTGGAGCAACCGACCGCGGACGAGGTCGTCGGCGGGGTGGTTCTCCAGATACTCTTCGGGGGGAGCTTCGGCCTCGGCAATGCCCGGATCGACCCGACCGTCCGCATCCATCGCGGCGGGTCCTGGGCCGACGGCACGCAGAGCGCGCGGATCGCAGCGCGCCGCACCGCGGTCATGGACCGACCCACGGTGCACCACGGCTTCCGGATCGCCCGGCCCGCCCAAGGGCCCTGATCACCCGCATCGAACCAAGGGAGGTCCAGGTGGATCGCATCACACTCCTCAGGCTCGGGCGTAAGGTGCTTGGGCCGGCCGTGCGTCGGGGCTGCTCCCCGGCCGTGGCGAAGGGGCTCGCGGGCTTGGGCCTCGGGGCCATACTGGCCGCGTTCCCGGCATCGCCCGCCGTGGCCCGTCAGGCACCGGAGTCCGGGATCGGCCCGGCGAAGGTCGAGCAGGGCGCGACACCGCTCCGCGAAAGGCACTCTCCCCCCGAATCCCATGGGGAGACTGCCACCGTCCACCCATCGAGCTACCCGCAGAAGCGCCAGCGACTCGTGACGACCGTACGGACGGGTCCGCCGGTGTTCGCCGTGTTCATGGTGGTCAGCGGCGCGGCGGGGGGCGCGTGTGCCACCCTGGACGAAAGCGAGGCGTGGCGGATCCGCCTCTGTGGGATGAGCGTGGGCTACGCCATCGGCGGGCTCGTCATAGGCATCATCACCGAGGCCGCGCGCTCGGAACTGAAGGCGCTCGACGGTGCACGCGTCGGCGGGGAGCCCGGGGAGGCCGTACCTTCCGCCCCTCGCCCCGACGACCTGCTGCTGCCCAGGATCTCCGTGACGGCGGGCCCGCGCGCGGGCGGCCTGGAGCTGGCTTGGTCCTTCTGACCCTCGTGCCGCGGGTCCGCCCGCCGCGACGTCGGACTGGGCGCCGTCGTTCCTGGTCGCAGAGCGGTACCGACACGCGGGTCCGCATCGGGTCGTGGAGGGTAACGCCACCGACCATCCCCTCACCCGCCCCTGCGCTGCGGGGAGCCATGCCCACACGCTCTCACGTCCTCCCCCCGCGCCCTCCCCACCGCCGCGTCGCCGCCGCCGCCCCGTCCCGCAACAGGGCCGACGCGCCGGCCAGCATGTCACCGGGGTCGATGCTCCGCCTCGCCAGGGCCTGGCGCACCAGGGCCGGGCGGGCGTAGAAGCGGAGCATCGCCGATCGCTGGAGCCACGACAGCTCGCGGGTGGTCATGCCCGGCGGCGCCCACACCGGGCCCTTGCCGGTGAGCTGCCAGGAGCTGAAGCGCTCGGGCTCCTCCAGAGGGTCGACGGCCCCCGGCGTGGCGCGGTAGCGCTCGTAGAAGGGGGAGCCGGGGTAGGGCACCGCGGCGTTGAACTTGGCGATGTCCAGGCCCAGCTCCCGGGCGAAGGCCGCCGTGCGCAGGCAGCTCTCCCGGGTGTCGCCGGGGAGGCCCATGATGAACAGGCCCATCGCCAGGATCCCCGCCTCCTTCGTCCAGCGCACCGCGTCCCGGGCCTGGCGGACCTCGGTCCTCTTGTTGCTCTCCTTCAGCACGAACTCGTCCCCGGCCTCGATCCCGTACATCAGCAGGCGGCAGCCGCACGCCGCCATCTCGCGGAGCAGCTCCGGGTCCACCTTGTCCACGCGGGTCTCCCCGATCCAGGTGAACCGGCGCTCCAGGCCCCGCCGGCGCAGCTCGGCGCAGAAGGCGAGGCCCTGGCGGCGGCTCAGGGGGAAGTAGGCGTCGATGAAGCCGAAGTCCCTCACCCCGAGCCGGTCCGCCACCCCCTCCATCTCGTCCACCACCCTCTCGATCCGCCGCTGCCGCACCCCTGGGAAGACCTCCCCCTGGGCGCAGAAGTCGCAGGAGTAGGCGCAGCCGCGGGAGCTCTGCACCGGCACCACCGGCCGGCGGGACGCGGTCATCGGGTCCCGGGAGTAGAGGGCCAGGTCGAAGAGGTGCCACGCGGGCTCCGGCAGGGAGTCGATGTCCCGCACCGCCTCCCGCGGGGGGGTGGTCACGACCTCGCCCCCGGGGGTCCGGAAGGAGATCCCCCGGACCGACGCCAGGTCCCCTCCCCGCTCCATTGCCGCCACCAGCTCGGGCAGGGTCTCGTCGGCCTCCCCCCGGGCGCACACGTCCGCCTCGCCCCGGGCGCACAGCTCCCGGTGGAACCGCGTGGCGTGGATGTTCCCCAGCACCACCTTCGCGCCCACCCGGGACCGGAGTCCCGGCAACACCTCCTTCACGGCACCCATGTTGGGGGTCAGCACCGAGAAGCCCACGATCCCCGGCCGGAACGCGGCGATCCGGTCCACCAGCGCTTCGGGCGGGAGGCCCTCGGCGAACTGGTCGATCACTTCCACCGAGTGGCCCGCCGCCTCGAGGCCCGCGGCGAGCTGGGCGATCCCCAGGAGGGGCACGGGGGAGAGGAACCGACCCAGGGCGCCGGCGGAGCGGCGGTAGTCGACGCCGGGATGGACGAGGGTGACGCGCAAGGGTCCTCGGTGGGCGGTCGTAGACCCGGGGGGCCGAACGAGGAGGTGAGCGGCCCTCGGGAGGGGCGAGTCTAGCCCATGAACGGAGCCTGGGCTCCCCTTTGCGGGCACCGGCGGATCCGGGGTACAACCGGGGGGTCCTGGCGAGACTGACTGCGAACCAGGGAGATCCCCCCATTCCGGCGCTCCGCCGCATCCTGGCACTCCTCTCGCTCCTCGCCGCCACGGGCTGCGTCACCGTCCCGTGCGAGGAGCTGAACGCCGTACGGAACGCTCGGCGGGACGCCTTCGCCGTACCGCCGCCTCCGCCCCCCGTGGACGACGCCTCCGCCTCGGGACCGTGGCAGCTCGGCTTCCGGCTTCGGGAGGACCTCGTCAACCGGACCCTCGCCCAGGTCGTCGCCGGAGGCCGCCTGCCCCGCCGCTTCGAACGGGAGTTCGCCGCGGAACTGCCCCTGCCCGACTTCGTGGACGACCGCATCCCCGGGGTCCGCATCACCGCCGAGCTGGACCGCCTCGCCCTCCAGTTCCGGAGCGACTGCCCGAGCTGCGTCGGGCTCCAGGTGGGCGCGAGGGTGACCCTCGGCCTCCCCGAGCCCCTGCTGACCGTGGAGACCGGCGGAGAGGGACGGGTGAGGGTGTACGGTCGCGCCGGGGCCGAGGGCGCGACGATCTACGCCGGGCTCTCGAGCCTCTCCGACCTCCGCCTGGACCTCGCCTCCCAGGTGGGCCGGGCGAGGATCGCCGCGGCCTTCGGCCCCAGGGTGACCGCCCTGGGGGCCAAGAAGACCATTGGCTCCCTGGGACGGGTCCTCCCCGGTGGGGGCTGGATCGAGAGGGCGGGGAACGCCCTGGTGGACCAGGTGACGGGGGCGGTCCTGGCCTCCGTAGAGGGTCTGCTCCGCCGCGTGGTCGGGGACGTGGGCCTGATCACCCTGCCCCCCATCGACCTCGGCGGCGAGCCGGTGCGGGTCGTCCGCGTGGACGCCATCGGCGAGGACCAGGCCCTCTTCGTCGGGATGGACACCGACCTGCCCGGCGCCGGAGAGGGGGACGCCGCCCGGGAGTCCCTACCCCGGGACGTCCCCGACGACCGGGGTTCCCGGGTGCGGGCCGCCGACCTCGCCGGACGCCGCGGCGACCTCTCCATCGCGGTCGCCCCCGGATTCCTGCGGGGCGCGGTCGCCGCCCTCTACCGCCGCGGGCGCCTGCCGCTGCGCTTCGACGGTCGCGGGAACCGAGATCCCGAGGGTGCCTACGAGGTCGACGTCCTGTCCGTCTCCGGCGACGGGGACGGCGTGGACCTGGCGGTGCGGATCTGGGACCTCGCCGGGGCCTGCGGCACCGTGGACCTTGCGTGCACCGCCCGGGCCACGGTCGGTGCCGAGGGGGAGCTGCGCCTCGCCATCGACGGGCTCCGGGCCATCGGCGCGGAGGGTTCCGGACGGCTGCTGGCCTTCGGTGTGGGGCTGTGGACCTCCGCGGTCCGCGGCCCCGTGGACTGGATGGGCCAGTTCACCACCGACCAGCGGCTGGAGCTCCAGGGCCTCGACGTCGCCGCGCGCCTCGCCGGGTTCGAAGCCCGGTCGGGTCGCCTGCTGGCGGACTGGGAGGTCGCCGTCGCGCCCCGGGAGCCGCCTCCCCCGGACCCCGGGGCTCCCTCCCACACGCCCGCTCTGCCTCCGCCACCGCCTCGGTGATCCGGGTCTCCAGCTCCGCCCGGGCCACCTCCGTCCCGCCCCGCTCCCGGCCCCCCGGCAGGTCCGACGCCCGGAAGGGCGGGCCGTAGACCACCACCGCCCGGGTGAAGGGGAGAGGGATCTCGGTGCGGTCCCAGGACGACAGCACGATCCGGCGGCGGCTCGCGCAGCCCAGGGGGACGATCCAGAGCCCGTGCCGCCGCGCCAGCGCCAGGAGTCCCGGCTGGACCCGCCCCGCCGGGCCCCGGGGCCCGTCCACCGCCAGGGCGGGGTTCCACCCCTCCGCCACCAGCCCCGACAGCTCCGCCAGGGCCTTCCGCCCCCGCCGCGACGACGAACCCCGGACCACGAGGTAGCCGAACTCCTCGCACACCTCCTTCTGGATCGCCCCGTCCCGGCTCAGGCTGACCATGATGGCGCAGCGCTCCCCGTCGTGGGCCCCCAGAAGGACGAGCTGGCGCCCGTGCCAGAAGCCGTAGGCGTAACCCTCCCCCCGGGCGAGGATCCCCTCCAGCGCCTCCCTCCCCCTCCGCTCGACCCGCAGGGTCCGGTACAGGAACCGGACGCCCAGGGCCACCACCCGCCCCAGCCAGCGCCGGCCCGCACCGGCTCCCGCCTCGCCCCCAGGCCCGGCCTCCGCGGCTCCCGGCGCCGCCTCCGTCACGACGCCCCTCCGGGCCGGGGGGCGCCCGCGGCGACCTCGGTGGGCTCCGACGTCTGGACCCTCCACAGCCGGGCGTACTCCCCCCCCAGGCCGAGCAGCTCCCCGTGGGTGCCGGCCTCGACGATGCGCCCGTCCTTCAGAACCACGATGCGGTCCGCGGCCCGCACCGTGGACAGGCGATGGGCGGCGACCAGCACCGTCCGGTCCCGCATCAGCTCCGCGAGCCCGGCCTGGACCTCGGCCTCGGAGCGGGAGTCCAGGTGGCTGGTGGCCTCGTCCAGCAGCAGCACCGGCGCGTCCCGCAGGAAGGCCCGGGCGATGGCCACCCTCTGCCGCTGCCCTCCGGACAGCCGTTCCCCCCTCTCGCCGAGCCGGGTGTCGTAGCCCTCCGGGAGGGCGCGGACGAAGGCGTCGGCGTGGGCCCGCCGCGCGGCATCCTCGATCCGCTCCCGGGGCGCGTCGGGGCGGCCGTAGGCCACGTTCCGGGCGACGGTGTCGTCGAACAGGAAGGTGTCCTGGGACACCACCGCGACGTGGGCACGCAGGGAGCGCACCGTCCACTCCCGCACGTCCCGCCCCCCCATCCGCACCGAGCCCCGGGTGGCGTCGGCGAGGCGGGGGATCAGGGAGAGCAGCGTGGACTTGCCGCTGCCGCTCTCCCCCACCAGGGCCACCACCTGCCCCGCCCGCACCTCCAGCGAGATCCCCTGGAGCACCGGGCGGCCGGAGAGGTAGGCGAAGGAGACGTCCCGCAGCTCCACGTCCAGACGCCGGCCCGCGAGCTCGACGGCCCCGGGGGCGTCCGCGACGGCGGGGGCCTCGTCCAGCAGGTCGAACACCCTCTCGGCGGCGGCCAGCGCCTGCTGCCAGAGGGCCTGGAGCTGGGCGAGGCCCTTCAGGGGCTCGGTCATCAGGCCGACGGACACCAGGAAGGCCACCAGGGAGCCCGGGGTCGACCGCCCCGCCAGCACTTCGCGGCCACCGATCCACAGGACCACCGCCAGGGCCACCGCCGCCACCGCCTCCACCGCCGGGGAGCCGCCGACCTGCGCCAGCAGCGAGCGATATAGCAGGCGGAGCTGGCGCCGCCCCAGGGCGCCCACCCGGGCCGCCTCGTACGCCTCCGCCCCCGAGACCTTCACCACCCTCTGCCCGGCGAGGGCCTCCTGGTAGCCGGCGGAGAGGGACCCCAGGGCGTCCCCCTGCTCCCGGGACCTCTCCCGGACCGATCGGCCGAAGGCGGCGAGGATCAGCGCCAGCACCGGGGCGATCACCAGGGTCAGGGCCGAAAGGCGGGGCTCCTGCCACACCGCCACGCCCAGCAGGACCGCCAGGGTGAGGGGGCGCTGGACCCCGGTGACCGCCGCCGCCACCGCCCAGTGGGCGGCGTAGGTGTCGTGGGTGAGGCGCGCCATCAGGTCGCCGGTGCGGTGGGCGGCCTGCTGGGCCAGGGAGAGGGACTGGATCCGGTCGAACAGGTCTTCCCGGAGCCGCTGGATCACCCGCACCCCGACCCCCTTGGTCAGGGCGGTGCGACCGAACTCCCCGGCGGCGTGGGCGAGGTGGGCCAGCGCCAGGCCCCCCGCGACCGCCGCCAGGCGCCCGAGGTCCCCCGCCAGGAGGGCGCCGTCCAGGACCTCCCGCACCAGGAGGACGGTGGCCCCCCGCGCCGCCGACACCACGGCGACCAGCAGGGCGGCCACGGCGAGGGTCGCCGTGTGGGGACGGAGGTACGCGGCAAGCCGGCGACCGATCCCCCGCCTCGGTTCCCTCATGGTCCTCGCGAGCCTTGGGGCGGACCCGCCCCCGCCGCCCCGGGGCGATGGTGCGCCCCGGCTCCCCGCCTGTAAAGGGCGCCGCCACGATTGAAAGGCGGGGACGCCGCCGTTAACCTACGGCCTGCTCCCGCGGCCCGCCCCCGATCTCCCGGGCGCCCCAGGTGAAGACCCCATGCCCTCTCTCGGCGTTCGCAAGGTCCTCGGGAAGGTCGCCGGCCCGTTGATGGACCGCCTGGCCCCTCCCTTCCCTCTCCACGTCGGCTCCGTGGCCCCCCACTTCACCCTGCGGGCCCACGACGGCCAGCAGGCCAGCACCCACGACATGCAGGGCAACACCTCGTTCGTGCTGGTGTTCTACCCCGGCGACGACACCCGCGTGTGCACGGAGCAGCTCAAGGAGTTCGACGCCCGGCTGGACGACTTCGCCCGGGCCGGGATCCGGGTCTTCGGCGTGAACCAGGCCAGCGCCGACTCCCACCAGGCCTTCGCCGCCAAGGCCGGCCTCCGGATCCCCCTGCTGGTGGACGAGGGCTGCCGGGTCGCCGTCGAGTACTGGGCGGCCAGGCGGGGGCTCCCCGTCACCTTCCGAACGGTCTACTTCGTCGACCGCCAGCGGGTGGTGCGCTTCTCCGAGAGGGGCCGCCCGGACGTGGCGAAGCTCCTGGACCTGGCCGCCTCCGCGGGCAACCGCGGCTTCCGGGACGAGCAGACCAAGGCGGACAACGCCGCGGGCCTGGGCTACACCGACGACGTCACCCCCGCCAAGGCCCTGCGGATGTGGAAGGAGCTGCCCGACTACGTGCTGGTGGACATCCGACCGGCGTGGGAGTTCGAGGAGGGGCACCTGCCCCAGGCGGTCAACGTCCCCGTGGACGACCTGGCGGCGCGCCTCGGGGAGCTGGGCCCCAAGGACCGACCGGTGTTCGTGGTGGACAACAAGGGGATCGCGGGGGGCGGCGCCGCCCAGTTCATCTTCGGGAAGGGCTACACCCGCACCTACCACGTCGCCGGCGGCATGTACTACTGGGAAGAGAAGATGGGGACCAAGGGGCTGGTCAAGGGGAGCTGAGCCCACCCGCCCCCAGCGCCCCCAGGACCTCCCGCCTCGCCTCGGGATCCGCCTCCTGCGCCGCCGCGGCCCGGAGGGCGCTCCGGGCGCCGTCCCCGCCGATCCGCCCCAGCGCCCACGCCGCGTGGCCCCGCACCAGGGCGTCGGGCTCCTCCCGCAGGACGCGGGCGAGGCGCGGAACCGCCGAGGGATCGCGCCGATTCCCGAGCACCACCGCGGCGTTCCGCAGCAGGCCGGCCCTCCCCGCCCTCTTGACGGGGGTGCCGCGGAACGTGGCCTCGAACGCCCCGGTATCCAGGTCCAGGAGGGCCTCCGGGGTCCAACCCGGCGCCACCGCCTCCGCGGCCAGCCTGTGGTCCCGGGCGGCGACGGCGAAGCGGTTCCAGGGGCACGCCTCGACGCACAGGTCGCAGCCGAAGACCCACTCCCCGAGGAGGGGCCGGTCCGCCTCGGGGATCGGCCCCCGCAGCTCGATGGTGAGGTAGGAGATGCAGAGGCGCGCGTCCAGGCGAAAGGGGCGGTCGGGTCGGATCGCCCCGGTGGGACAGGCGTCGAGGCAGCGGGTACACCGCCCGCAGTGGTCGGAGTGGGGCTCGGAGGCCTCCACCTCCCTCCGGGTGACGATCACCCCCAGGTGGAACCAGGACCCCAGGCTCCGGCTGACCAGGTGGGTGTGCTTGCCCACCCAGCCCAGGCCGGCCCGCCGGGCCCACGCCTTCTCCAGCACCGGGCCGGTGTCCACGAAGGCCCGCGCCAGGGGGTCCTCGAACACCCGCCGCAGCTTGCGGACCCGGTCCAGCAGGACGCCGTGGTACTCCTTGGACCGTGCGTACCGCGCGATCCGCGCCGAACCGGGGGGCGGCCGGTCCCGGCGCTGCCCGTCGCCGTAGGGGAAGGCGACCACCACCACCGACCTCGCCCCCGGCAGCAGCACCCGGGGATCGGCCCGGACCTCCAGGGTGCGGACCATGTAGTCCATCGCCCCGGCGAAGCCGTCGGCCACCCAGCGGCGGTACCGCTCACCCTCCTCCCCCGGCACGGCGAGGGCCGCCCCCACGTCCAGCCCCAGCTCCGCGGCGCGGGCGCGCAGCTCGGCCAGGGAGACGGGACTCTCCGGGAAAGCGGGGGCGGTTTCTGAACTCGGCGTAGGGAGAGACATGACCGCCGGGGGGCCGTCTCCCGGGATCGCGGCCGACGGAGCGTCAGGCCGAGGGCTTCCAGTTCACCATGCAGGCGCCCCCGGACTGGAGGGCCCGGAGCTCCCGGAGGATCCCGTCGACGTCGCGCCCGATGGGACGCCAGTTCTGCTGGGCCCACTTGACCCGGCCCTCGGGGTCAATGATCCAGGTGCCCCGGATGACGAGGCCGTCGTCCAGCAGCACGCCGTAGGCGCGGGAGACCTCGCCGGACTCGTCCGCGCCCATGGGGAAGCGGACTCCCCCCAGCTCGTCGGCCCAGCGGCGGTGGCTGTCCACGTCCTGGTTGTTGAAGCCGATGACGGCGGTGTCCATCGCCTCCAGCTCGCCGAGGCGCCGGTCGATCTCCGGGATCTCGCTGCCGCACACGCTGGTGAAGTCCTTGGGCCAGGTGAACAGCAGGACCCAGCGGCCGCGGTGGTCGCTCAGACGGACGCGTACGTCCTGGCCGGCGGCGACGGCGGGGATGTCGAAGTCGGGGGCGGGGGAGTTCAGGCGGAGGGTCATCGTCTCGCTCTCCTCGGCGCGGGGCGCGGGGAAGAGCAAGCTACGCACGGGCCCCGGGGGCGTCAAGGCGAGCGGCGGCGGCGTCGGCGGGCGGACGGGCAGCGCCCGGGACCCGGGGAGCCCCGCCCCGACGGCCTTGTGCGGGGGCCGTCGGTCCCGGCATGATGATGCCCGCGAGGGACGCGACCCATGCTCAGCCGCACCCGGATCCACACGCGCGCGCCCGGAGGGAGGGGGGCGAGCCTCCTCGCCCTGGCGGTGACGCTCTTCGCCGCGTGGGGCTGCAACGCCCCGCCCGACGACGACACCCCCCCGGGGCTCCTGGACGGTGACGGGGATGGGATGTCTCCCGAGGCCGGGGACTGCGACGACGCCGACGTCCGGGTCCACGCCGGGGCCTCCGAGCTGTGCGACGGCCGGGACAACGACTGCGACGGCCTCGTGGACGAGCCCTACGACTACGACGTGGACGGTTGGTTCACCGACGCGGACGTCGGCTGCCTCGCCACCTACCCCCAGACCGACTGCGACGACAGCGACGGCACGATCCACCCCGACGCCCCCGAGACCTGCGACGGGGAGGACGACGACTGCGACGGGGACGTCGACGAGGGGCTGGACGGCGACCTCGACGGCTACCGGGTCTGCGACGACGACTGCGACGACTCGAGCCCCGCGGTCCATCCCGGCGCCGAGGAGGTCTGCGACGGCCGCGACAACGACTGCAACGGCCTCTCGGACGAGAACGACGACGGGGACGGCGACGGGTACGGGCCCTGCATCGACTGCGACGACGGTGACTTCCTGTCCAACCCCGGCGCCGACGAGGTCTGTGACACCATCGACAACGACTGCGACGAGGCGGTGGACGAGGGCTTCGACGGGGACGGGGACGGCGCGGCGAGCTGCGTCGACTGCGACGACACCGATCCGAGCCTCTTCCCCGGCAACGGCGAGGAGTGCGACTTCATCGACAACGACTGCGACGGTCAGGTGGACGAGGGGTTCGACATCGACGGCGACACCTACTTCTCGTGTCACGAGCCCCTCGACTGCGACGACACGGACCCCGACTCCTTCCCCGGCAATGTCGAAACCTGCGACGCCGCCGACAACGACTGCGACGGGACCGTCGACGAGGGGCTCGCCGCCGATCGGGACGCCGACGGATACACCAACTGTGGCGGCGACTGCCTGGACACCCACGCCGGCGTCCACCCCGGTGGCACCGAGGTCTGCGACGGCCTCGACAACGACTGCGCCTCGGGCGTCCCCACGGACGAGAGGGACATCGACGGGGACGGCTACGCCGTCTGCGTCCCCGTGGACGCCTGCAACCTCGCCCTGGTGGGCGACGGCTCGTCCGTAGTGTGGAACAGCCTGGCCATCGACCTCCGCGCCGACGGCTGGGCCTACGACGACTGGTTCAACAACGCCACGGAGCTGTACACCGAGGACGTCGACGACTTCTGGGGCTACGGGCTGCTGGTCCTGGCCCTGGACCCCCGGTCCCTCTCCGAAGGGGAGCGCTCGGAGCTGGAGGACTTCGTCGCCGCGGGCGGGCGGGTCCTCTACACCGGGGCCGGGGCCCTCTCCGTCGCGGATCCCGGCGTCCTCGCGGGGCTGATCCGCTCCTCCACCAGCGGGCCCGGCCCCTCGGACGGTCTCTGTACCATCGAGGACGGCTCCCACCCCATCGCCGCGGGACCGGTCCCCTTCGCCGAGGGGTCGACGTTCACCGTCACCCAGGCCCAGCACGACCTGGCCACCGCCGACGCCGCGTCCGGGGCGGTGGAGGTGGTGTCCGTCGGGGGCGTCTCGAAGGTGATCGCCGCCCAGGTGGGGGACGGCCGGCTGGTCTACTGGAACGGCAACGCCGGCATCGACGACTGGGACGTGGGGCCCCAGGCGAGCAAGGACCTCTTCGGCAACGTGCTCGCCTGGCTCGCGGATGGCTGCCGGGGGGTCCGCGGCGGCGACTGCAACGACTCCAACGCCGGCGTGTACCCGGGGAGCGGCTGTCCCTGACCGGGTCCGGGCTCCCCCGCTACCCCCCCGTCACGCCTCCCAGCCCACCGCGTCGAGGCCTCCCCACGGCACCACCTCCACCCCCGACCGGCGCTGCGCCGGCTCCCCGCCGTAGACCAGGCGAAGCCCGATGGAGGTGGTCTCGTATGCTCCTCCAGGAACCCGCGCGGGTCCTCCCGCGCGTAGGCGCGGGTGTCGAGGGGCTCGAAGGTCACGTAGGGCTTTTCGGGGAACACGGCCCGGCAGAGGGTCGTCTTGCCGGCCTGGCGCGGTCCGGTCAGCGTGACCACCGGGTACTGGCTGGCCGCCCGTCGAAGGGCCGCTGCGAGATCCCGCTCGATCATGGGGGTGAGGACGACGCTCCACGCCCGGGGTTCGCATGATTCGTAAGTCAGACTGACAGATCATGCAAACACGAAGCGCCTGTGCGGAGGTCGGCGGATCCCGTGGGGAAGCTCCGCGGATCGGGGCGGCCCCGCCTTCACCGCGAGGCGGTGAAGGCCGCGTCCAGGTCCGCGACCAGGTCCTGGACGTGCTCGATGCCCACCGACAGCCGGATCAGGCCGTCGGCGATCCCCTGGGCCCTGCGGGTCTCGGGGGGGATGGTGGCGTGGGTCATCACTGCGGGAAGCTCGATCAGGCTCTCGACGCCCCCCAGGCTCTCCGCCAGGGTGAACAGGCGGGTGGAGGACACGAACCGGCTCGCCCGGTCCAGGTCCCCCTTCAGCTCGAACGCGATCATCCCACCGAAGCCCCGCATCTGGCGCCGGGCGACGGCGTGCTGGGGATGGTCCGGGTGTCCGGGCCAGATCACCCGCGCCACCTCGGGGTGACCGTCCAGGTACTCGACGATCCGGGCAGCGTTGGCGGCGTGCCGCTCCATCCGCAGGGGCAGGGTCTTGACTCCCCGCAGGGTCAGCCAGGCGTCCCACGGCCCGGGCACCGCCCCAGAGGCGTTCTGCAGGAAGCGGAGCCGGGCGGCGAGGTCGTCGTCGTCGGTGACGACGATGCCGCCCACGACGTCGCTGTGGCCGTTGACGTACTTGGTGGTAGAGTGGACGACGACGTCGGCGCCCAGGGCCAGCGGGCTCTGGAAGACCGGGCTGGCGAAGGTGTTGTCCACGACGCAGAGCACCCCCCTCTCACGGCACACCGAGGCCAAGCGGGCGATGTCCGCCACCTTCAGGAGGGGGTTGGTGGGGGTCTCGATCCACGCCATTCGGGTCTCGGGGCGGATCGCGGCCTCCAGCGCCCCCTCCCGGGTGAGGTCGGTGAAGGTGGTCTCCAGCCCCCACTGCCGCCACACCCGCTCGAAGATCCGCCAGGTACCGCCGTACACGTCGTCCATGCTCACCACGTGGTCGCCGGCCCGGAGGGCCTGGACCAGGGTGGTGGTGGCGGCGCAGCCGCTGGCGAAGGCGATCCCGTGGCGGCCCCCCTCCAGGGCGGCGAGGCACGCCTCGAGGGCCGTCCGGGTCGGGTTGCTCGTCCGGGCGTACTCGTGCCCCCGGTGCTGGCCGGGCCCGTCCTGGGCGTAGGTGCTGGTCTGGTACACCGGCGTCATCACTGCGCCCGTCTGGGGATCGGGCTCCTGGCCGGCGTGGATGGCCAGGGTCTCGACGCGGAGCGGGGCGGGGGCGGAGTCGGGGTCTCTCATGGATTGCCTACTGCTGGGCGGTGATCTTCGCCATGTAGTCGATGAGGTCGATGCGGGTGATGATGTTGGTGATCTCGCCGCCGTCCATGACCACCGCCACCTTCGCGCGGGTGAACAGCTCGGAGAGCACCGAGACCGTGGTGGCGGGGTCCACCACGCAGTATCCCCGGTCCAGCAGGGGATCGATGGTCGCGGCGCCGCGCCCGCCCTGCTCCAGCATGTACCGGAGCAGGGCCACCTCGGTGATGAAGCCGACGATACGCCCCTCGTCCCCGAGGACCGGGAGCTGGCTGACGCCGTTGGACTTCATGCGGTCGATCACCGTCGCCACCGCCTCCCCCCGGTGAGCGGTGATCACCTTCCGCCGACGGTTCTCGATGAGGTCCCGCACCTTCCCGAGCTGCACCTCGGAGTCGAGGTAGCGGTTCCCCCTCATCCACCCCTCGTCGAAGATCTTCGACAGGTAGCGGACGTAGGAGTCGGGAATGATCACCAGGATCTTCAGCGCCTCGTCGGGGTGGTTCTGGGCGTACTTGATGGCGCCCGCCACCGCCGCGCCCGCCGACCCGCCGCACAGGACCCCCTCGCGCCGCACCAGGTCCCGGGCGGTCAGGAAGCTCTCCTTGTCCCCCACCCGGATCACCTCGTCCACCACCGAGAGGTCCATGGTGGAGGGCAGGAAGTCCTCGCCGATCCCCTCCACCTTGTAGGTGTAGGCGTCGGTGAGCCGCCCCGTCTTCCAGTAGTCGTAGTAGACGCTGCCCACGGGGTCCACGCCCACGATCTGGAGGGAGGGCTTCTTCTCCTTCAGGTAGCGGCCGGTGCCCGAGATGGTGCCTCCGGTCCCCATGCCGCAGACGAGCACGTCCAGCTCCTCGCCCATCTGGTCCCAGATCTCGGGGCCGGTGGAGCGGTAGTGGGCGTCGGGGTTGTCCTGGTTGTGGTACTGGTTGGCGTAGAAGGAGTTGGGGGTCTCGTCGGCGATGGTCCGGCTGACCTTGTAGTAGGAGCGCGGGTCCTCGGGGTCCACCGCCGTCGGCGTCACCACCACCTGGGACCCGAAGGCCCGGAGTCCCCGGATCTTCTCCTCGCTCATCTTGTCGGGCATGACGAAGACCGTCTGGTAGCCGCGGATCGCCCCCACCAGGGCCAGCCCGGCGCCGGTGTTGCCCGACGTCGCCTCCACGATGGTCCCGCCCGGCTGGAGATCCCCCCTCCGCTCCGCCTCGTCGACCATGTGCAGGCCGATGCGGTCCTTCACCGATCCGCCCGGGTTCATGTACTCGAGCTTGACGTAGATCTCCGCCTTCAGGCCCTGGGTCAGGCGGTTCAGGCGGACGATGGGGGTGTTTCCGATCAGGTCGAGGACCGAGTCGTGGACGTTCTTCATGGCGGGGATCCCGGGGCGGACGGCGAGCCTGGCCGGTCTCCGGCCCGCGCGCGGCGCGGGAGTGGTGTAGTGCGCGCCCCGCCCGCTGTCAACGTGGGGACACCGCGGCGACACCGGGCCGAGGTCCCCCCGCGCCCCGCCCGGCCCTCCCCCAGGCGCGGCGCCCCCTCTCAACTCTCCGCCCCCGGCACCGAAAGGCTCTGAGGCGAGGAAGGGAGACGCACCACGAGGGTGGCGCGCATGGGCCGATCCGCAGAGGAGCCACCGTGAGCGCACACCCCCGGAAGCCCGCCCCCTTCTCCCCCTTCGCCACCTCCGCCACCCTGACGGCCCTGCTCGCCGCCGGCTGCGCCCCCGGAGGCGGGGACGCGACGGGATCCCCCGAGCCGGTCGCCGAGGAGGCCGCCTTCGGGGGGACCTCCGCCGGCCCTTCCCTGGCGGTCGGCCGCGCCACCGTCCGGGACGGAGCGATGCTCCTGGCCGACGGCTCCGAGGCTCGCCCTGGCGAGGTGGTGGTGGCCCTGGACCCCGAGGCCCATGTCCCCTTCGACCCCCGGGTCGCGGGGCTGCGCGCCGAGCCCCTGGCGCGGACCGACCGCGGGTCCGCCGCGCTCTACGCCGTCGACGGGGACGAGCCCGTGGAGGTCGCCGCGGAGCGCCTCTCCCGCCTCCCCGGCGTCCTGTTCGCCGAGCCCAACCGGATCCGCCGCGCCTCCGCCCTCCCCTCGGGCTCGGACCCGTACCGGGAATTCCAGTGGAACCTCGACGCGGTGGGCGTGGACGCGGCGTGGGAGCACGGCAGCGGCGAGGGGGTCGTCGTCGCCGTCCTCGACACCGGTCTCAGCCTGGAGGGCGCCGACAGCCCCGCCCACATCGCCGCCGGCGTCGACGTCGTGAACGGCGACGCGGACCCCACCGACGACAACGGCCACGGGACCCACGTCACCGGCACCATCGCCCAGGCCACTGGCAACGGTGTCGGCTGCGCCGGGGTCGCCCCCGGGGCCACCGTCATGCCGGTGAAGGTCCTGGCCGCCGACGGCAGCGGCACCACCTTCGACCTGGTCCTGGGGATCGCGTGGGCCGTCGAGAACGGCGCCGACGTGATCAACATGAGCCTGGGCGGGTTCTCGCCCAGCCCCCTGGAGACCCAGGCCGTCCAGGCTGCCCGGGAGGCGGGCGTCGTGGTGGTGGCCGCTTCGGGCAACGACGCCACCCCCCATGTGGCCTACCCCGCGGGCTATCCCGGCGTGATCGCCGTGGGCGCCTTCACCTTCGGCAACCTGCGGGCGGACTACTCGAACTGGGGACGGGACCTGGACCTCCTCGCCCCCGGCGGCGACCTGGAGATGGACCGGGACCAGGACGGGCTCGTGGACGGGATCCTGCAGGAGGCCTTCGGCCCCACCTGGGGCTACTACCTGAAGCAGGGGACGTCCATGGCGGCCCCCCACGTCGCCGCCGCGGCGGCGATCCTGAAGGGCATGGGAGTCGAGGACCCGGCGGAGGTGGAGGCCCTGCTCCGGCTGGGGGCCCGGGACCTGTGGAACGACGGATTCGACCCCATGACCGGCTACGGCCGCCTCGACATCCCCCGCTCCATCGACCTCGCCCTCGCCGAGCCCTCGCCGCCGCCCCTGTACATGGGCAAGGTCGAAGTCCGCCGGCTGGGGGACCGGGTGATCGCCCGCTTCGCCACCAGCGAGCCGGCCCTCCCCGCGGTCCGCTTCGTCACCTCCGGCGACGAGCTGCCGGGCTCCACCTGGGCGACGGAGCACGAGTTCGCCTTCACGGCGCCGGTCCGGGGCCCCGTCGCCTTCCAGGTGGTCGCGGTGTCCGAGGCGGGCCTGGAGGCGATCTCGAACGTCCTGGCCGCCGTCCCGGGTGCCTCGGACGAGGAGTAGCGAGGCCGCACGGGGCCCGTCCCCGGCCCCGGTCGCCGACGCCGCCGGCGGAGCCGCCACTCGCGCCCGCACCGGCTGGACCGGAGGCCGGGCTCGCCGGGCCCCGTGCCTCGCCTCCCCCTTCCCCTCCCCGCCAGCGCGCCGCGCCATCCCCTCTCCCCTCGGACCTCCCACCCCTCGCCCCCGCGCCGCCGATCCTCTACCATCGGACCCATGGGAGGCCGCGTGGAACCCACCCCCCTGTTCGGCCCGGGCACCCCCGGCGCGTGGGACGAGGAGCACGTCTTCGGCTCGACGGTGCTGAGGGGGCGAGACGGCGACTGGTACCTCTGGTACGGGGGGCGCGACCGCGCCCTCCCCCGGGTCGGGGACTGCCCCCTGGGGCGGATCGGCCTCGCCACCTCGCCGGACGGGATCCGCTGGCGGCGCCTGCCGGGGTGGACCCGGAGCGGCTGCGTCCTCGGCTCCGGCCGGCCCGGGCGGTTCGACAGCATGGTGGTGGGGCAGGCCCACTGCCTGAGGGACGGGGAGCTGCTCTTCCTCTGGTACACCGGGAGCGACGGCGAGGGCACGTCGGCGCGGGCCCCCGACGGCCGCGGCTTCGGCCTCCGGATCGGCGCCGCGGTCTCCCGGGACGGGCGGAAGTGGGTGCCGGTGGACGGCGAGGGCCCCCGGGCGGCGAGCCTGGGGCGGGGCGACGGCACCGCTTGGGACTCCGCCCGCACCTCGTCCCCCTGCGTGGTGCGGGCCCCCGACGGCCGCTGGCACATGTACTACGTCGGCGCCGACGTGACCCGGGAGCGCGCCCAGATCGGGGTGGCGACCTCCCGGGACGGCCTCTCGTGGGAGAAGGTCGGCCCCGTCCTGGGCGCCGGTGCCCGGGGCTCCTTCGACGCCGACGCCCCGGGATCCGCCTCCGCCCTCCGCCGCAGCGGCCGATTCCACCTCTTCTACGAGGGGACCGACGCCGAGGGGCGGCGCCGGATCGGCCTGGCGGCCAGCGAGGACGGCGTCCGCTTCTCGCGCCTCGCCGGTCGCGCCCCCGGGGGCGCGGTCCTGGACGCCGGCTCCCCGGGGTCCTGGGACGAGGGGGGCGTGGGGCTCCCCTGCGCCGTGGAGCGCCCCGACGGAGAGGTGTGGCTGTACTACACCGGCTACGCCGCCGACGGGCGCCCCGCGGGGATCGGCCTCGCCTGCTGCGAGGGCTGGGATCTCACCCGGTGGGAGCGGTGGGACGAGGGGGACTGACGACTCCGGCGGCCCGTCAGACCAGCTCCAGCACCGTCTTCAGCCCGGGGGTCGCCCGGTGGACCCGGGGCACGGCGTCCAGCAGGGCCGCCACGGTGGCGATGTCGCCGGGGATCCCGCCGGGGAACCGAAGCCGGAGGGGGGGCTCCCCCTCGATGACCAGCTCGTCCACCGGCTCCGGGGCGCCCACCAGCATCTCCAGGTGGAGGTCGATGGCCACCGTGCCCCCGGCGATCCCCCGGACCCGGTGCCGCAGCCCCGCCACCTGGCCCGGCTGAGCGGCCACGTGGGCGGTCTTCAGCGGCCGGTCCGCGACCACGGGCTCGATCTGCTCCTCGAAGTGGTCGATGTCCCACTCCAGGGCGTGGGCCAGCAGCGCCGCCGACTCCACCAGCCCGACGTGCCCCATCCGCCCCGACGCCACCGCCTCCGCGAACACCGCGGGCTCCATCCCCACCCCGATCTTCCGCTGGAGCTGCGCCCTGCGGGTGGCGGCGTCGACGACCCGGTTGACCCTCACCGAGAGGGGCGCGGCGCACACCGCCGCCACCGTGGACGGGAGTCGGTCCATCACGAAGCCGGGGTTGACGCCGGTGCCCACCACCGTGACCTCCTTGAGGCGGGCGAGGTCGTCCAGGTCGGCGGCCTCCCTGGGGTGCCGGTGGTGGGGGTAGACCATCTCCTCCGCCGAGGAGACGACGTCCACCCCGCGGCGCACCGCCGCCTCGATCTGGGGCAGCACCCGCAGGAATCGGGACCCGGAGGTCTGGACCATCACGTCCACCGGGGCCTCGTCCAGCAGGACCTCGAGCCGCTCGTGCACGGCCCGACCCTGGAGGGCCTCCACCCCCGTGACGACGCCCAGGTCGCCGCCGGCCAGGGTGGGATCGATGTCGGCAGCGCCGACCACCTCGATCCCGGGCCGCCGCGTCGCCCAGCGGACGACCTCCCGCCCGATGGGTCCGAGCCCCACCACCACGATCCGCAACGCGCCCGTCTCGCTCATCGGCGTCCCCCGCGGGGCGGCGCGGGGGACGCCGATGACGCCCGCGTCCTTCCCGGCCGGCCGGGGGTAGAGCATACGCCGGGGGGCCGGCGCGGTCGACGGGACGGCCCGGTGGAGCCTCGACCGTCAGGCGACGCTGGAGGGGCGGCGGCGGACGCGGGTGGGGAAGGGGACGACGTTGGAGGGGCGCGCGCCGGCCGGGCCCTCGCCCAGGCGGGGCGGGGACGCCTCCATCCCCTCGGCGCCCCGCTCCCCCAGCAGCCCGAGGACGACGGCGACCCCGCCGCTGCCCACCGCCGCCGATGCGAAGGCGGTGAGGAGGGCGAGGGAGGTGAGCAGCTCGACGTCGCTCATCCCGAGGGGCGCGTAGCTCGCCAGAAGGGGCAGCAGCAGCAGGCAGCCCAGCCCCGGGACGAGGATGAGGACCTTGCCGACCAGCACCAGGTTCCGGGAGATCCGCGCCATGATGCCCTCCAGGGCGAGTCGAGGGCGGCGCGTCCTGCGCCGGCCTCTCCTCCGGGTTCATCGGACGGCCCGCGCGGTTCTGAAGGGACTTCTCCGGGGGGGCCCGGGCTCGGCCTCGAGACGCCCGCGGTGGGGCCGCTGGTGCGTGCGGGCTGCACCGGGCGTGCCAGTGGGGCGGGCAGCTTGGGTGGCCGGCTCGCCGCCGCGCCGGGGGGGCGCACGCCGCATCTGTGATGCGGCGTGCGCCCGCTGACTAGTACCGCGTTCCGAAGGTTCCTCCCCGGTTTCTCCGTTCCCAGGCCCACGCGATCCGGAACGTAGGGCGGGGGCTCGTCCCCCGCCGCGGGGCTTCGGCGGGGGACAAGCCCCCGCCCTACCGGGCTGTGCGCTTACGGGTTCGCGACCCCGATGACCCGGAGTACGAACTCGGAAACTGGGGAACTTGCTCTGGAACGACGTACTAGGCGGCCAGACACCTTCGCTCCCAGAAGTCCTGGAAGCGTCCTGAGAGTCGGCAGCATCTCAGGGCGATGATGGCGTTGGCTCCGCTGACGGACCAGTGCATCCCGGCGCGTTTGAGACGGGTACCGATCGCGGCCTTGCATCCGGCCTCGACGACCCCAGAGCCGGTGCAGAGGCCCTGGGCCTCGAAGGCGGGGTAGTCCATTTGGGCCCGGTTCGTGGTCAGGTAGCCGACGCACTTGCGCGCCTCCTCGGAGTCCTCGGCGCAGCCGGCGACGGCGGCGAGCAGCGCGTCGAAGCGTCCCTCGTCCAGCTCCTCGTATCGAGCGGCGACCCAGGTCCGTGCTTGGGGACTCTGGGCGCCGAAGATGTCCTTGGAGACGCCCCACAGGTGCTCCTTGGCGTGCCACTTGTCGACGATCTGGATCGCGTCGGGGAAGAGCTCGGAGGTAAGGTTCCAGATCCACACCGCTCCGTCTCCGAGGACGACTTGGCGCTCGGCGTGTTCGAAGTCGCGCCGCTGGGCCTCGCGCTCGACCCTCTGAGCGAAGGCGGAGAGGGAGGAATCGGTGTCCTTCGTGGCGGCGCTCTCGATGGCGGCGGAGTAGGTGATGGAGCCGGGGTCACGGACGGGGCGGCCCTTGTCGTCGCGCGTGTTGGCGGTCCAGGCGGCGACGAGCTTGACCTCCCGTGTGCGGGAGGAGCCGTCGGCCTGCTTTCCGGCTCTGCCTTGAAGCTCCTCCTTGCGCATGGGGATCCCGGTGCCGTCGAGGCCGAGGTAGGCAGTGCCGTGGACCTCCTGGCCACTCAGGGGCTCGGTGAGCGTGCGCTCGTCGTTTGCGATCTCCACTCCGAGGCGCTCGGCGTCGCGCTCGACCTGGCGTGGGGAGACGGAGACCCCGGCGAGTTCGTGAAGGAGCTGACTGCCCTCCTCGAAGCTGACGAGCGAGCCGACGGCCCCGACCATGCGCAGGACGGCGGGGGAGAGGGAGCCGCCTTCGAGACCGAGTTCCCGGTCCCTGGGGCAGAAGCCGTGTTGGCAGGTGGGGCAGTGGTAGTAGGCGCGGGTGAGGGTGAGGGGTCCGAGGGCGGACTCGAAGGTCTTGGGGCGCCTTCCGGCGTAGCGGGCTTCGTGCCCGCACGGGCAGAGGAGGTGGGGACCCTTGTGGTCGGAGGTGTCGGCGTCGAGCCGGTCCTGGAGGAAGCGGGCTGCCACGGAGAGAGCAGCCCGACGGGCGGCGGCTTCGAGAGCCTCGAGGTCCGTGGCGAGGACGAGACTCCGACCGAGCAGGCGGTTGAGCTCACTCAGGATCTCGTCCTGGAGCGTCTCCGAGACCCCTTTTTTTCGGGCGCCTCGTCGGAGGTGGCCCGTGGGGGTTCGAGTTCGGCGTCGGCCCAGCGTTCACAGCGTTCGAAGTAGGTGTCGGCCCACGCCTTGAACTCGCGGGCCGCCTGGACCTGGTCCGCAGCCACCTCCGCCTGCTGGGAGTCGAGGTAGCGGGTCCGGGTCTTCCCCTCCACGACCCGCACGAGGGAACGGTAGGGGCCATGGCGGGCGGAGGCGTCGGTGTGGCAGGGGCACTCCGGCTTCCCGCACTTCATGGCGCGCTCGACGACAGATCCGCGGCGCATGGGGCGCGGCTCGGGCATTCGTGCCTGGTGCTCAGCAACGTCGGGCGGGGGGGCAGGCGACTTGGGCATACGAACCTCCTACCACGCCACAATTGTAGGAACATCCTAGCAACAGCACAAGGGCGCACGCCGCGCACAAGCGCGGCGTGCGCCCGCGCTGGGGCGGTCGCTTGCGGGGCGCGGCCCCTGGCGTTAGGATGCCCGTCCCCGGCCGATCCGAAGGTCGCCGCCCCTCCCCGGGACCGTCCCGCGGACCGCCCCCCGTCCCGTCCCTCCCGCCTCCCCGGGGGAGCCATGACCTCCATCCCGCAGTTCCGCAACGAGCCCTTCGCCGACTTCACGCGCCCCGACGTCCGCGCCCGCATGGAGCGGGCCCTCGCCGACGTGGAGTCCCGCCTGGGGGCGGTCCATCCCCTGGTGATCGGCGGCGCCCTGGTCCCGACGGAGCGGACCTTCGCGTCGGTGGACCCCGCCCTCCCCTCCCGGGTGGTGGGCCGGTTCGCCGAGGCGACCCCCGAGCACGCCGACCGGGCGCTGGAGGCGGCGTGGGAGGCGTTCGGGTCCTGGCGCCGCACGCCGGCGGAGGAGAGGGCCCGGATCCTGCTCCGGGCCGCGGGCCTGATGAGGGACCGCAAGTTCGAGCTGGCGTCGTGGATGGTCTTCGAGGTGGGCAAGACCTGGGCGGAGGCGGACGGCGACGTCGCCGAGGCCATCGACTTCCTGGAGTTCTACGCCCGGGAGGGGATCCGCTGGAGCGAGCCCCGGCCCCAGGGCCCCTGGCCGGGGGAGGACAACTGGGTCGAGTACCTGCCCCTCGGGGCAGGCGTCGCCATCCCCCCCTGGAACTTCCCCCTGGCGATCATGGTGGGCATGACCATGGCGCCGGTGGCCGCCGGGAACACCATGGTGGTGAAGCCCGCCGAGCAGTCGCCGGCCGTCGCCTGGCAGGCGATGAGCCTGTTCCGCGAGGCGGGGCTGCCGGACGGCGTGGCGAACCTCCTGACCGCCTCCGACGGCGCCGTGGTCGGCCGGCACCTGGTCCAGCACCCCCGCACCCGCTTCGTCAACTTCACCGGCTCCCGGGAGGTCGGCCTGGAGATCGTTCGGGAGGCGGGGATCCCCCGTCCGGGGCAGCGCTGGATCAAGCGGGTGGTCGCCGAGATGGGCGGGAAGGACGCGATCCTCGTCGACGCCGACGCCGACGTCGCGGCGGCGGCCGACGGGATCGTGGCGGCGGCCTTCGGCTTCCAGGGCCAGAAGTGCTCGGCCTGCTCCCGGGTGATCGCCGTGGACGGCGTCCACGATGCCCTCCTGGAGGAGGTCCGCCGGCGCACCGAGGCGCTGACGGTGGGGCCGCCCCAGGACCCCGGGAACCGGGTCGGGCCCCTCATCGACGGGCAGGCCGAGGGCAAGGTGCTCTCCTACGTGGAGATCGGCCGGGGGGAGGGCCGCCTGGTGACCGGCGGGCGCCGCCTGGAGGGCGAGGGGCACTTCGTCGCCCCCACGGTGTTCGCCGACGTCGCCCCGGACGCGCGCCTGGCCCAGGAGGAGGTCTTCGGGCCGGTGGTGGCGTTCCTGCGGGCCCGGGACTACGAGGAGGCCGTCGTGATCTTCAACGGGACGGTCTACGGCCTGACCGGCTCGTACTACGGGCAGCGGCACCTGGGCGACGCGGTCCGGGACCTGGAGGTGGGCAACCTCTACCTGAACCGCAAGTGCACCGGCGCCCTGGTGGGCGTCCAGCCCTTCGGCGGCTTCAACATGAGCGGGACCGACGCCAAGGCGGGGGGCACCGAGCACCTGCTCCAGTTCCTCCAGGCCAAGTCCATCTCCCGCCGGCACGCCTGACTCCCCTCCCCCACGCCCGGACACCCACCTTGCGCGCCCTCCCCATCAGCCTGTCTTCCGCCCGTATCGTGGGCTCGGGCCACCCCTGGGTGATCCGGGACGAGGGGACCGGGGACACCTCCCCGTTCCGGCCCGGCGACCCCGTCGACCTGGTGGACTCTCGCGGGGGCTTCGTCGCCCGGGCCCTCGTGGATCCCCGCTCCCGGGTGGTGGCCCGGGTGGTCTCCCGGCGTCGGGTGCCGGTGGACGAGGCCCTGTTCCAGGAGCGCGCCCGGGCGGCCCTGGGCCTCCGCCTCCCCCTGATGGCCGACGGAACCACCGACGCGGTCCGGCTGATCAACGCCGAGGGGGACGGCCTGCCGGGGCTCGAGGTGGACCGCTACGGCGACGTGCTGGTCGCGGTGCGCCGCACCCCCCTCGCCGCCCCCCTGAGCGAGGCGGTCTACCCGGTCCTGAAGGAGGCCTTCCCCGGCGCGACGATATACGAGAAGGACCACTTCCGGGACCTCCGCCTGGCGGAGAGCCTGCTGGGCCGGCTGATCCAGGGGGACGAGGAGCCGGCGGAGCGGACGGCCACCGAGAGGGGCCTTCGCTTCGGGGTCCGCCCGTTCGCGGGCCTGGCGACGGGCCTCTACGCGGACCAGCGGGAGAACCGCGACCTGCTGGTCTCCCGGGGCAAGAAGAGGGTCCTCAACACGTTCTGCTTCACGGGGGCCTTCTCGGTGGCCCTGGCGCGGGGGGGGGCCGTCGTCACCAGCGTCGACCAGAGCCGCCCGGCCCTGGAGACGCTGCGGCGGAACCTGGAGCGGAACGGCATCGACCCCCGGGCCCACACCATCCTGGAGCAGGACGTCCGCCGCTTCCTGGAGGGCACCCGGGAGCGCTTCGACCTGGCGATCCTGGACCCCCCGACCTTCTCGACGGGGCGGGACCGGGGCCACTGGGCGGCCCGTTCCAGCTACTCGGCCCTGGCGGGGGCCTGCTTCTCGCGGCTGGTGGAGGGGGGCGAGCTCTTCGCGTGCATCAACGACCGCCGCGCCAGCCACGGCGAGCTGCTGGAAGCCCTACAGGACGCCGCCCGTCACCACGGCCGCGACGTCCAGGTGCTCGCCGAGGGGCGCACCGGCATCGACTTTCCCTGGCCCGCCGCCTTCCCCGAGGGCCGGACCCACCGGGCGGTGCTGGTCCGCCTCCTCTGATCCCCCCGGCCGGATCCTTGCACGCCCCTCCTCATCCCCCGGGCGCCCGCCACCGAAGAGGTCCACGGCCCTCCTGCCGATCCCCCTCCCCTCCAGCCCTGCCCCCCTTCCCCTCCCGCGGAGGTCTCGCCCTCCGATGGGAGCGGCTCCGGAGACTCCCATGAGCCTGCGCGAGCGCCTGACCCCGAAATGGAACCCGCCCGGGTCCTCGGTCCCCGGCCTGGGCCTGGTGGCCCGCGCCGCGGGTGCCGGCCTGGGTCTCACCCGCCGCCTGAGCCCCGCCCTGGCCCACTGGATCGACGGGATGCAGCCCCGGATCCGGGTGGCGTGGGGGGGCCTGGAGTTCGAGGTCCACCGGGACGGCGTGCGCGCCGCGCCCCGCCAGGGGGAGGGGTGGGGCGACAACCCGCGCCACAATTACGTGGACCGGGTGGACGACCGCGATGCCCGCCGCGCCGCGTCCGAGCTGCCGCAGGGTGGGGCCACCGACAGCGGCTCCCCAGGCGCGGAGGCCCCGGTGGGGTCGGGGGCCTCCCCCGCGCAGTCCCCGGGGCCGTCCCCCGCGAAGCCCCCCGCGAAGCCCCCGGGACGCCCGGCCCGCAAGAAGGCCGCCCGACCTCCCGGGGAGGCGGACCGCCGGGCCACGCTCTTCGCCACCCCCGACGAGGGCGCCGACCGTCCCCCGACCCCGGGCGGGGCTGCCCTGGACCGCGAGTCCCTGGAGGCGGACGTGGCCCGGAGGATGGGCAAGAACCCCGTCCCAGCGGCCCCGGCTCAGGCCCCCGAGAAGAGGTCCGCCGAGGAGCTCCAGGCCGAGCTGGCGCGGATCCGCGACGTGCTCCAGGACCTGGACGACGTCCGGGACTTCGACCTCATCAAGAGCCTGGACGGCGAGCTGTATCAGCTCCACCGCGCCGTCGAGTACAAGATGCGGACCCACAAGGCCAGCGAGGCCAAGGCGGAGCTGGGGAAGCTCTTCAAGATGTGACATCAATGCCTCTTCGTTCGCCGCCCAACGCGCCGGACCTACCCGCCCTTCCCTCTGCGTTCTCTGCGGGCCCCGGACGGGCCACTCTGCGCCTCTGCGGGCGAGCCAAGGACGGCGAGCCATTCACAACCGTCGGCAGTCGCCACGAACCGCCCTGGGCGGCATCCGGACGGGCACGTTGAACTCCGGCCGACCGCCAGCCCCGACACCGGATGCGACACCGGATGCGACACCGGACGTGACACCGGACGTGACACGGGTTGTGACACACGGATCCGTGGCGGATGCCGGCACCACGGCGGACTCCGCCGCTGGGGAGGTGCGGGTCGATCGCCTGGTACCCGGCGGCGAGGGATTCGGTCGGGGCGGCGACGGGAGGCCCGTCTTCGTGCCGGGGGGCCTCCCGGGGGACCGGATCCGCGCCACCTCGGTCCGGGACCGGGGGGGCTACCTGCGGGCGGAGTCCTGGGACCTGGTGGCGCCGGGCCCCGAGCGGGTGGCGCCCCCGTGCGGCGAAGCGGATCGGTGCGGAGGCTGCGACTGGATGCGCCTGTCACGCCCGGCGCAGGTCCGGTCCAAGGCGGGGCTGCTCCGGGAGGCCCTGGTCCGCACCGGGGGGTTCCGGGACCTGCCCGATCCCCTCCCCGTGGCGGAGGCGGGTCCGGACCTGGGATACCGCGGGCGCCTGCGCCTCCACGTCGATCCCGAGGGCCGGGTGGGCCTCTTCGCCCGGGGCACCCACGAGATCGTGGAGATCGCCACCTGTCCCGTCAGCGCCCCGGAGGTCGAAGCGGGCCTGGGCACCCTGCGGCGCCACGGCGCCGCGCATCCGGGCGCCCTGGGGGAGTTCTCCGGACTGGAACTCCGCGCCGCCCCCCGCGGGGCCCCCCTGCTGGCCCACCTCTTCCCCCGCCAGCCGGGGGGCCGCCTCTCCCCCAGGGCCCGGGCCTTCCTGGAGGCCCTCGCCCGGGACATGGCCGTCGCCGTCTCGGGCCGCGCCGTCGGCGCCCCGGCGGACCAGCGCTGGCCCCTCCCCGGTGGCGTCGAGCTCCGCGCCCCGCCCCTGGCGTTCACCCAGGTGAACCCGGCGGTGAACGACCTCCTGGTCCGCGCGGTGGTGGATGGCGCCCTGGCCCGGGACGCCTCCGACTTCTGCGACCTCTACTGCGGAGCGGGGAACTTCACCCTCCCCCTCCTGGCCGCCGGCCTCCGGGGCGTGGGCATCGAGGCATCCACCGACGCCACCCGAGCCGCCCGCGCCGCCGCCCACGAGGCCGGCCTCCGCGCAGACGTCTTCCTCACCGGCGACGTCCCCCGCCGCACCCGCGACCTGCACCGCGCCGGCCGCTCCTTCGAACTGGCGGTCCTGGACCCCCCGCGGACCGGCGCCCGGGACGCCCTCCCCCTCCTCCTGGCCCTCGCCCCCCGCCACGTCGCCTATGTCTCATGCGACCCGGTCACCCTGGCCCGGGACCTGAGACACCTCGCCGGAGGCGGGTACACGCTGGATGAGGTGCGGGGATTCGACATGTTCCCCCACACCCACCACGTCGAGGCCCTGGCGTGGTTGCGGCGCTGATCGTCGGCTCTGATTGTTCGTTGCATGCCTATCCGTTTCGGCCACTACGGTCCCTTGGGCGCCCCCGTACACGTGCCACGGGGCCAGGGCCGAAGGCCCGTGCCCGATCCCCCCGATGGAGCAAGCTGCGCTGGTCGGTGGACGACCGCGGCAGGAGCGACGGTGCTCGGGTCATCTACTACTGGGCCAAGGCCGAAGGGGTGGTCTACCTGTTGGCTCTGTATCCGAAGAGCGAGCGGGTCAACCTCAGGAAGGACCAGATCGCGTTGCTGCGCGACCTCGTCCGCGAGGAGTTCAAGTGAAGGACGAACTGTTCCAGGAGCTGGTGGAGAGCATCCGTGAGGCGGGAGGGGCCCGTCGGGGACAGGCGAAACCCTCGCGGCAGTTCGAGTGCAACGACGTGGACGTGAAGGAGCTCCGCGAGCGGTTCGACCTCTCGCAGCCGAAGTTCGCCGCCCTCCTCGGGATCAGCGTGGGGACCCTGCGGGGGTGGGAGCAGAAACAGCGGCGTCCCGAGGGACCGGCACGGGTCCTCCTCCGTGTCGCCGCCAAGCATCCCGAGGCGGTCCTAGACGCGGTCGGCCCGTCCTCCAGAGACACCAGCGCGGCCGCGCGTTAGCACGAACACGCGCCCGCCTGCCGGCCCTCTCGACTCCCCCTTTCTTCTGGGCCCGGGAAGGGTGGGCTCAGGGACAGGCCCCCAGCCGGATCCCCGTGTGGGGCCACGCCTCGGCCGGGTCGACGCACGACTCCCCCGCCTCCCGCAGCAGCCCCCGCACGGCCTCCCGCAGGTCGGGGCCCTCCTCCCGGGGCAGGCCCTCCAGGGGGGACAGGTGGTCCCCGCCGTCCGCCATGAAGTCGTTGACCACCACCCGGTAGGTGCGCCCAGGGTCCAGGGGCTCGCCGCCGATCCGGACGTCGCACAGGCGGTCCCGCTCCCAGGCGGAGATCGCTCCGTCGCCGTCCACGTCCCGGCCCCCCTCCCGCCGGGGGTCCACCGTCAGGGACGCACCCGCCACCTGGAACATCCCGATCCCCCCGGAGGTGCCGATCCGGAGCACCTCCCGGAGGCGCGCGCCGTCCAGCTCCAGGCGCACCACCCGGTTGTCGAAGGGGAGGGTCCGGTAGAGGTCGCGGAAGAAGACCGTCCCCGCCGGGAGGGGGGCCCGCACTCCTCCCCCGTTCTGGAGGGCCACGTCCCCGGGCAGGGCCCGGAGCATCGCCCGGGCCACCAGGGCCCCCGCCGCCCCCTGCCCTTCCCGGGAGGCCCCGGCGGAAGAGGCGAGGCAGCCCTCCCGATGGCAGGGGGCGATGGACAGCTCCCGCTGGCGTGCCGCCAGCCAAGCCCCGACTCCGCCGCCCTCCCACGCCGCCGCCGCCACCGTCTCGCCCTCCGGCGCGCCCTCCCGCTCTTCGCAGGGAGCCTGCCGGGCGGGGTGCCGCAGCCGCGCCGGGGCGCGGATCCGGGTGCGCCCCCAGTCCACGCCCTCCTCCCCCACCGCCAGGTCGATCCGCCCCAGCGCCGCCCCCATCGCCCCCTGCTCCAGCACCGCGGCACCGCCCATGCGGTGGGCGATCCAGGTGTGGTCGTGGCCAGCCACCACCACGTCGGGACCCCGGGGCGACGCCAGCACCCGGGCCAGCTCCGACGACGGGTCCAGGGTGCAGGTCTCCGGGGGTCCCTCGGCGACGGGGGCGATCTCCCGGCAGGTCCCCGAGACGTGGGCGAGGGCGACCACCACCTCGGCCCCCCGGGCCCGGAGCCGGGCCGCCTCCTCCCCCGCCGCCTCCTCCACGGGCCGGAAGGTCAGCCCCCGGACGTTCCGGGGGTGGGTGGCGCTCGGGGTCTCGGCGGTGGTGAGCCCCAGGATCCCGATCCGGATCCCGCCCCGCTCCACCAGGACCGACGGGCCGAGGCCCGGGCCGACGAGGGGGGCCCCGTCCCGGAGCACGTTGGCCGTCAGGAAGGGGAACGGAGAGAGGGCGGCGACCCCCAGAAGGGCGTCCCCGGCGGGACCGGCGCCCCCGTAGTCGAACTCGTGGTTGCCGACGGCCACGGCGTCGTAGCCCAGGCGCCCGTAGAGCTCCACCATGGCCAGGCCCCGGGTCTGGTTGACGAGGGCCGATCCCTGGAAGAGATCCCCCCCGTCCAGGAGGAGCACCCGCTCGCGGCCCACTTCGGCCCGGACCGCCTCCACCGCCTCGGCCAGGGCCGGGGCTCCCCCCGAGGCCAGTCCGCCCCCCAGGGGGGCCTCGTCGAAGGCCCCGTGGAAGTCGTTGGTGGCCAGCACGGTGAGGGCCCGCACGCCCCCGTCCCGGGGAGGGATCGCCCCCGGGGGGGACGCGGCGCAGCCGGGGGCCAGGACGAGGGCCGCCAGGACGCCGGCCGCGGCCCGGCCCCCGCCTCGCCTCCCCCGCCCTGCCCCGCGCCCCTGCGGGATCACGGAGCGGCGGGTTCCCCGAAGCTCCGGTCGAAGAGGGAGTGGATCGCCGCCCGCCCGTTGGGCTGGAGGAAGCGGGTGCCGGTGCCCGTGACGTGGGGGTGGCGGATCGCCGGCGCCTCCGCCACCTTCCAACCCTCCCCGGTCCAGCGGAACCAGCCGTCCTGCTCCTGATCGAAGACCCACAGCGGCTTGTTGCACAGCTTGGCGAACTCGGCGCCCCAGCCCGTGCCCCCCTTCACCGTGCCGTCCTCCAGGATCCGCCCCACCACGTAGACCTCCTGGCCGGAGTTCACCTGGTGCCAGATGCACTGGAGCACCCTCTTGAACGCCGTGGTGTCGTGGTAGTCGCGGTGCATCAGCCGGCTGACGTAGGCCAGGCTGACGTCGCCGTGCCGCAGCTCCTCCGGCGTCAGGACCCGGAGGCCCCGCTTTCGGGCGTCGGGGTGGCCCTCGAAGGTGAAGTGGACCTCGGCCAGCCCGTGGCGCTCGGCGGCGGCTCCGAACTCCGCCTCGGCCCCGGACGCGGCGCCGCTGAACAGGGTGCATTCCTCGGGACTCATCGCTCCTCCACCCCCGCGGGGCGCCAGGATTCTGACCGGACGCAGGCCCCGCGTCAACGCGGACCGGCCCCTCCCGTTCCCGTCCGCCCCTCCGCGGGGGCCGGCCCGGTGGTGCGGGCGGCGGCGCGGTCCACGAACTCGGCGAGGCGGCGGAGCCCCCCTTCGGGGTCCCGCACCAGGGGGTTGTCCTCGTTGAAGCAGTACCCCGCCAGGATCGACGTCACCATCCGCTGGAAGGACTCGCCCTTGGCGGGGGCGGCGACGATCCGGCCCAGGTCACCCCGGTACCAGGAGTCCACGAAGGCCCGGAACACCCCGATCCCCTTGTGGACCCGGGCCTCGTATTCCCGCTCCCAGTCGAACGCCTCGCCCCGGAGGGTGAGATGGACGCCCCCCGCGGCGAGGGTCGCGGTCTCGAGGGCCAGCATCACCCCCGAGGAGAACACGGGGTCCAGGAAGTCCCCGGCGTTCCCGGCGACGGCCCATCCCGGCCCCCACCAGCGGGTGACCGCCTTGGACCAGGCGGACAGCCGCCGGGTGGGGAGGACCGGGACGGCACGGGCGGTGCGCCGGGCGACGTCGGCCTCCGACGCCATCAGGGCGGCCAGGCGATCCCGATCCGTGCCCGGCATCGCCTCGAACAGGGCGGGATCCCCCACCGCCCCGATGGACGTGCGGCCGTTGCTGAATGGGATCACCCACATCCAGATCCCCCGGGGATGGGTGACCACCCAGATGTCCCCCTCCGCCGGCCCCGCCTCCCGCTCGTCCCCCTCGAAGTGGCTGAAGATCGCCGTCCGGGGTGCCTGGCGGGGCGGGGCCTCCAGGCCCCAGAGGCGGGGCAGCACCCGGCCGTAGCCGCTGCAGTCCAGCACGAAGCGGGCCCTGACCGACAGGCCCCGGCCGGTCTCCAGGTCCGTCGCCTCCACCGCCTGGCGGTCGGGGCCAGGCTCGACGGCGTCCACCCGGTGGGCGAAGCGGACGTCGGCGCCCAGGGCGCGGGCGCGGGTGGCCAGGGCCTGGTCGAAGTCGTCCCGGGGCACCTGCCACGTGGCGGGCTGGTCCCCGGCCAGGCCGTCGGCGAAGCGGACCCGCTCCCGCGAGCCCCCCTGGACGAAGGTGGCGCCTCCCTTGACCATGTACCCCCGGGCGCGGACGGCCTCCAGCAGCCCGGCTCCGGCGAGGAGGTCGTTGCAGCGGGTCAGCAGGGACTCGCCGATGACGAAGCGGGGAAAGACTTCCCGCTCCAGGCAGAGCACGGACCAGCCCCGCTGCACCAGGAGCGCCGCGGCGCAGCTCCCCGCGGGTCCAGCGCCGATCACCAGGACGTCGACTTCGAGTGGGGCGGGGGTCAAGGCGCTCCCGACGAGGCGACACGGAGGACGGGATGAGGCCGGGACCGGCCTCCGCCCCCGGCGCGCGTCGCGGGCGCGGTTATACGCCCCGCCGGCCCCGCCGCCAACCGCCCTCTACCTCTTGCGGATCAGCAGCTTGACGGGGGTGCCGGTGACGTCGAAGGCGGCCCGGAAGCGGTTCATCAGGAAGCGGCGGTAGTTCTCGTCCAGGCCCTCGGGGCGATTGGCGAAGACCACCACCACCGGCGGCCGGACGCCGATCTGGGTGGCGAAGTAGAACTTGATGGGGTAGCGGCGCCACAGGGGGGGCGGCTGGGCGGCGATGGACTCCTCCAGCCAGCGGTTGAGCTGCCCCGTCGGGATCCGCAGGCGGTGGGAGGCGTCCACGGCGGCCACCGCCTTCCACAGCTTGCCGATCCCCAGGCCGGTGCGGGCCGAGATCGTCACCACCGGCGCGTAGCGGACGTGGGGCAGCCGGCGATCGAGCTGGTCGTCCAGGCGCTTCCGGGTGTCGGCGGCGTCCTCCACCGCGTCCCACTTGTTCACCGCGATGAGCAGGCCCCGGCCCCGGTCGTCCGCCAGCGCCGCCAGGCGGGCCTCCTGCTCCGTCACCCCCTCCAGGGCGTCCACCAGCAGCACCGCCAGGTGGCACGCCTCCAGACTGTGGAGGGCCCGGGCGACGCTGTAGCGCTCCACCGTGTCGGAGATCCGCGCCTTCCTTCGGATCCCCGCGGTGTCGATGAGCACGTATCGCCGCCCGTCGCGCTCGAAGCGGGTGTCCACCGAGTCCCGGGTGGTGCCGGGGACCTCGCTGGTGATGGTGCGCTCGAAGCCCAGCAGCCGGTTGACCAGCGTGGACTTGCCCACGTTGGGCCGCCCCAGCACCGAGAGGCGCACCTCGAAGTCGGCGTCCTCCTCGGGCAGGGTCGGGCCCTCGCCCCCGGGCTCCTCCCCCTCCCACACGTCCTCCGCCGCGAGCCCACCCCCCGCCGACTCGTAGGCGTCCAGCAGCGCCTCCGCCTCCCCGGCGTCCATCTCCGCCTCCCGCAGGTCCTCCTCGCCGTCGCCCCCCCACTCCCGGAGCGCCGCGTGCTCCAGGGCCCGCTCCGCCCGGGACCTCTCCCGGGCCTCCTTGCGGCTGGGCCGGCGGCGGGTCCCCTCCTCCTCCCAGGGCTCGGGCACGGCCTCGCTCCCGGCCTCCTCCGGCATCCGCTCCACCACCCGGTCCAGGAGGTCCTCCACGCCGTAGTTGTGGGCCGCCGAGACCGGGATCACGTCCTCGATCCCGGTCCGCAGGAAGTCGTAGACCTCGGGCAGCACGCTGGGGTGGTCCACCTTGTTGGCGGCGTACAGCACCGGCCGGTCCACGCGCCGCAGCATCTCCACCAGGTCCTGGTCCAGGGCGGTCAGGCCGGCCCGGGCGTCGAAGACCACGACGATGACGTCGGCCTCCTCCATCGCCAGCACCGCCTGGTCCCGCACCTCCCTGGCCAGCTCCCGCGAGCCCGGCTCGTCGAAGCCCCCCGTGTCCACCACGATGAAGCTCCGGTCCCCATGGGTGGCGACGGCGTAGTTCCGGTCCCGGGTCACCCCGGGCACCCCCTCCACCACCGCCTTGCGGCGGCCCAGGATCCGGTTGAAGAGGGAGGACTTCCCCACGTTGGGGCGTCCGACGATGGCGACGACGGGCTTCATGGATGCGACGGTCCGGGGCCTGCCCCCAGGGGGGGCGGCGGCAGCGGCTTGAACGCGGGCGCTCCGGGCTTCAGACGCCGAAGTGCCCGTAAGTCTTGACTTTCCTTCGGTCCTTGGTCCAGTCCTCGTCCACCGAGACGTGGAGCTCCAGGTGGATCCGGGCGTCGAAGGCCCTCTCCAGGTCCTGCCGGGCCCGGGTGCCGATGGCCTTGAGCATGGCGCCGCCCGCCCCGATGAGGATCCCCTTCTGGCTCGCCCTCTCGCACACGATCCGGGCGATCACCCGGATGAAGCGGCGCTCGGGGTCCTCCCGGGAGGGCTGCTCCTCGAAGCGCTCGATCACCACCGCCGTGGAGTAGGGGACCTCCTGGCTGGTCCGCAGGAAGACCTGCTCCCGCACCGCCTCGGCGGCGATGAAGCGCTCGGTGACCAGGGCGATCTGGTCCTCCGGGTACAAGGGGGGGCCCTCCGGGAGGCGGGAGGCGATCTCGTCCAGCAGCCGGTCCACGTTCTCGCCGGTGCGGGCGGAGAGGGGCACCTGGGCGACGGGGTGGACCGCCTCCTCCCAGGCCGACATCAGGGGGAGGAGCGCGGCCTTGGGGACGGCGTCGACCTTGTTGATCGCCAGGATCGTCGGGCGCGCGGCCCGCTCCACCCGCTCGCGGATCCCGCGGTCCGACTCGGGATCGGCCTCCCGGGCGGGGTCGATGATCCACACCACCAGGTCGGCGTCGTGCAGGGCCGCCGACGCGGCGTCCACCATGGCCCGGTTGAGCTCCTTGGCCGGGGCGTGGAGGCCGGGGGTGTCCAGGAGGATCGCCTGCACCCCCGGCGCGCTCCAGATCCCCGCGATCCGGTTGCGGGTGGTCTGCGGACGGGGGGAGATCGCCGCCAGGGGGTACTTCAGCACCCGGTTCAGCAGCGTCGACTTGCCCACGTTGGGCCGCCCCACCAGGGCCACGAAGCCCGAACGCCCCCCGGGCGGGGGTCCTTCCTCTGTCATGGAAACGCGCACTCCGCTTGGATCGGTTGGCCCCGGCGGGCCGCTAGGAGGCCTCGCGCCGGGGCAGCCCCTCGTCGCCCCGGCCTCCGGGCTCCCCCCGCAGCTCGTACCGGGGCACCGCCGGGTCCAGCACCACCAGCAGGCGGTCCAGGCGGAACCGCCGCCGGAGCTCGCGGATGTTGGCGTTCTCGGGGCCCCGCAGGTAGGACTCGTCCCCCGGCGACACCCGGAGCACGAAGGACTTGCCGAAGCGGCATCGCTCCGCCAGGAGGTCCACGGCGAGCTGGCGGTAGAGGGCCGCCTCCACCAGGGTCCGCAGGCAGCGGTGGGCGGGCCCGGCCACCACCTCGGGCTCGGGCCGGATGTCGGTCTCGGGCTGGAGGCCCACCCGGACCACCTCTACCCCTCCCCGCCGGAGCACCCGCACGACCTCCTTGCACGTCTCCACCGCCTGGGCCAGCGTCATGGGGAGCCACCGGCCGTCGGCGGCCAGGCGCCCGAGGCGCGTCCCCCTCAGGGCCAGGGCCGGCAGGACCCGCACGAAGTCCGGCCTCGCGGCCACCACCCGGTGGGCCGAGCCCAGGGCCCTCTCGTGGCTGTCGGCGGGAAGTCCCGGGACCAGGGCGAGCCCCACCCGGAACCCCTGGAGGCGCAGGCGGGCGACGAGGTTCCGCACCTGCGCCGCCCTCCACGGCGCCCGGGCCTCCGCCAGCACCCTGTCGTCCAGGGCCAGGGCGGGGATCTCCACCGTCCGCAGGCCCCGGGCCCGGAAGTCCGCCAGGGGGGCGACCGCCAGGCTCGCCGGCCCCATCACCGCCCGGATCCCCGTGGCCCGCCCCCGGCGGAAGTACCCCTCGGCGGCGTCCAGGAGCGAGTCCCGCGATCCCCGGGGCAGCACCGCGAAGTCCCCGCCGTAGAAGGCGATCTCCCTCAGTCCGTCCCCGTCGCCGGCGGGAGGGATGTGGGTGGCGACCGCCCTCGCCACGTCCTCGGGCCCCGGCGTCCAGCGCCCGGGTTCGCCTCCGCCCCCCTCGGGGCAGAACGGGCACCAGGGCCCGCACGCGACGTGGGGCAGGGGGACCGGCGCGATCCGGGGCTTCGCCCAAGGGCTCCCCGGGGAGCCCCCCACCGCCCAGGCCGCCGCGCCCTGGGGGACGCTCACGGCCCCGCCTCCGCCACGGGGCGGGCGCCGTGGGCACGGACCGCCTCTCCGGCGGCCGGATCCGGGTGGAAGTCGGCGGCCTCCAGGTTCGCCAGGGCCGTCCGGGCCGCGGACTGGGCGGCGGCCTTCTTGGACGAGCCCTCCCCCTCGGCGAGGAGCGTACCGCCGTGGAGGACGGCGACCCGGAACCGGCGCTCGTGGGGGGGGCCCTCCTCCGAGAGGATCTCGTACCGCGGCCCCTCCCCTCCCTCCCGCTGGAGCCTCTCCTGGAGGCGCGACTTGTGGTCCCGCATCCCCGGAGGCGCCCCGTCGTGGCCGATCCCCTCGATGTCCCGGGCGAAGTGCCGGAGCACCAGCGCCCGGGCGGCCTCCAGGCCCCCGTCCCGGAAGACCGCCCCCACCACCGCCTCGTAGGCGTCGGCCAGCAGGTTCTCCTTGGCCCGACCGCCGGTCTTGAGCTCGCCCCGGCCGAGGAGCAGCGCGTCGCCGAGGGCCAGGTCCCGGGCCTTGGCCGCCAGGCTGGGCCCGCTGCAGAGCGCCGAGCGGGCCTTGCTGAGCTCCCCCTCGGTCCGCGTGGGGTAGCGGGCGATCAGTCCCTCGGCGATGACCAGGGCCAGCACCGCGTCCCCCAGGAACTCGAGCTGCTCGTTGTCGCCGTCGGGCACCGAGCCCGGGTGCTCGTGGGCGAAGGAGCTGTGGACGAGGGCGCGGCGCAGCAGGGCGGGCTCGCGGAACCGCCAGCCGATCCGCGCTTCGAGGTCCTGTCGTTGGGTGGGGAGACCGTCCAGCATGGGACCCATTGTACCCGCGACGCCGGCGACTCCCGCCGGTCCCGGACTGAAATTGCGCCCGATCCGCCGGCGGCGCCAGGGCGGGAAACGTCCCCCGCGGGTCCGGGCCCCTCCCCACCCTCAGCCCGGGTTATTC
>JAKLKC010000024.1 GCA_023150875.1 Myxococcota bacterium
GGGGGGGTCACGACGGGGGGGCGCGTACCCACACTCTCACTTTTCCTACCCCCACCTCGCCCCACCGCCCCGGGCTCCCGGTGCCCCGCGGATCCGGCCTTCCGTCGCTGGCCCCCTGTCGGAGGCCGCGCCGGGCGGGTATCATGGCCGGCCCTCGGGGGGGAGGCGGTCCGCCTCCCCCGGGGCACGCGCGAAGGCGGCCAGACGTGAGCATTCCCTACGATTGCGATGTGGTGGTGGTCGGCGCCGGGATCGCCGGCATGATCGGGGCCAACGTCCTGGCCCAGAAGGGCCGGAAGGTGGTGGTCTGCGAGGCCAACCACCAGGCCGGCGGGCTGATGGCGGGGATCTGGCGCAAGGGCTTCTACTTCGACGTCGGCGACCAGTCCTTCGAGAGCCTGGGGATCGTCCACCGGGTCCTGGACGAGATCGGCTACCTCGAAGAGGCGGGGCTGGAGCGGGTGGTCCACCGGATCCGCAGCCCCGACTTCGACATCCCCTGCGAGTCGTGGGAGGTGGTGAGCCGCGAGGTCCTCGCGGCCACCGTCGCGGAGCACCGGGAGCGAACCGCGGGCTTCCTCGAGGACTTCCGGCGATCCATCGAGAGGTCCGCTCCCCTTTACACCCACCGTCTCAACCCCATGCTGGAGCACACCGCTTGGGGCAAGTTCACGGCGGTGGCCCGCTTCACCGCCCTCATGCTGCGCCACGGCCTCGGACTCGTCCGGGACGCGACCACCCGCATGGACGACCTCGCCCTCAAGTGGGGCCTGCCCCGGGAGATCTCCGATAGCCTCACGGCGGGATACCGCCGGCAGGCGGTCTTCGCCAACGCGGGGATCTGGTGGGCGTGGTTCAACGACTACGCCTACCCCAAGGGGGGCCTGGGTCGCTTCTTCGAGGGGCTGGTGAATCGAGTGGAGGCCCAGGGGGGCCAGGTCCGGTTCAAGAGCCCGGTGGTGAAGATCCTGGTCGAGGGGGGCCGAGCCCAGGGCGTGGTCACCGCCAAGGGGGAGACCATCCGGGCCCGCAGGGTGCTCTACTGCGGCGACGCCCGCCGCCTCTACAACGACCTGCTCGGCGACCTGGCCATCGACTCGCCCCAGCGCAGGAAGATGGACGCGGCCCCCCCGGGCGACGCCATCCTCAGCGTCTACGTCGGCCTCAACCTTCCCGTGGAGGCGCTCCGGGAGCGGCTCAACGGGGGCACCCACATCTTCTACTTCCCCGAGAAGACGGTCCACCGGGTCGAGGACCGGGCGGACGACCCCGACGCCCACGCCCGCTCCTGGACCCTGATCAACGCGCCGATCCTGCACAACCCCGGGGCCGCCCCCGCGGGGCAGAGCAGCCTGGTGATCCAGGCCTTCACCGACGCCGCCTGGCTCAACCGCTGGACCTTGGCCGGCCGGGGGGATCTGGCCCGGGACCCGGCCTACAAGGAGCTCAAGCGCAAGGTCCAGCAGGAGATCCTGGACCGCACCGTGACGGTGGTGCCGGAGCTGCGGGACAAGATCGTCTTCAAGGACATCGGCACCCCCCAGACCACCGTCCGCTTCACCCAGAACACCGACGGATCCACAGTGGGATGGGAGTTCGATCCCCGTACCACCCCCCTGAAGATGCCGGGGGTGAGGACCCGCAGCGAGGTCCCCGGCCTCTTCACGGCGGGGCAGTGGTTCTGCTGGCCCGGTGGGGTGCCCTTCTCGGTGCTGGGGGGGCACCAGGCCGCCCACCAGATCCACCGTTCCCTCGGGAACCCGGGACGGGGGGCGAGGTAGGGAGGGGCGGAGCGGGAGGGGAGGGCGCCGCGCTCAGCGGGCGAAGCGGGTGACGAAGGCCATCTCCCCGTCCAGGGCGGGCAGGGGCAGGCGCAGCAGCGGGCCGGGGACGACCCGGGCGAGGGGCGAGCCGATCCCGAGGGCCACGTCCAGCACGACGAAGCCCTCCTGGCGGAGCAGGTCCTCCAGGCCGTTGCGCGAGAAGACCAGCGGCCTCTTCTGGTGGACGGGACCCCACAGGGGCCCCAGGACCCGGGCGCTGGCGGCGTTGTAGTCGGGCTCGATGGTCACGAGCCCGCCCCGGGGCCGCAGGAGACGACCGGCGGCCCGCAGCTCCGCCCGGGGATCCGCCGAGCGGGACAGGTGGTTGTCGAAGACGACGACGTCGAAGCGCCCCTCCCCGGACGACTCGGCGACGGGGCGCTCGGCGACCTCGACGCGCCAGCTCCCCCCCTTCCGTCCGAGGGGATCCGGCCCGGCGCCCACCGAGAGGAGGTCGCCCCCGGAGCGCCACCCGCCCGCGGCGAGCAGGTCGGCCAGGGGGGGCACCGAGCGGCACCCCCGGGCGGGGGCGTCCGGGGTCCGACCGGAGGGGGAGAAGCGCACGCGGCACCTCTCGCAGGGTACGAACCCGCCGCTCCCGGCGGCGTCCGCGGGGCGCTGGCAGAGGGGACAGGTGGCCAGGGACACGGCTCCGTCGCGGGCGAGCCCCCGGGGGCCGGCCCCGGACGCTCGCGGGCGCGCAACATAGCAGGAGCGGCGGGAGCCGGGAAGCTCCGCCGGAGCTGAAGGGGGCACGGCGCGTCGGCGCGCCCCCCGGGGGGGCCCGTGCTAGAGTGCCGCCATGCGCGACTGCGGCGTGCTCCAGGTCGAACCGACCGACTTCTGCAACCTGACGTGCCCGATGTGCCACCCGCAGCAGGGCTTCCGCACCACCCTGCACGGCGGGCTCCGCAAGGGCTTCATGGACGTCGGCCTGTTCCGTCGCATCGTCGACGGCATCGCCCGCTCCGACGTGCGCTTCGACCACCTGATCTTCCAGTGGCTCGGCGATCCGTCCCTCCACCCGGGCCTGGAGGAGATGCTGGCCTACGCCATCGACCGGGCCGCCGACCGCTTCGGTTACTTCCGCATCGACACCAACGCCGTGATCCTCACCCCGGGCCGCGTCGACCGCATCGTCGAGGCCTACGCCCGCCGCCCCGGGACCCCGGTGCTCCTGGTGTTCAGCATCGACGCCGCGTCCCCCGAGACCTACGTCCGGGTCAAGGGCAAGGACGCCTTCCACGCCGTTCTGGACCACGTCCGCTACTTCCTGGAGCGCCGTGGCCGCCTGGACCTCCCCCACGTCAGCCTCAACTGCGAGTTCCAGTTCGTCCTGCAGGAGGGCAACCACCACGAGGCCCGGCGCTTCGTGGAGTTCTGGGACGAGACCTGCGCCCGGGGCCGCAACGGGATCGGATGGAACGAGGTGATGATCAAGAGGCTCTCGGTGGGCACCGGCGGGCCCGCCCAGGACGCCGCCGACCGCCTCTACGAGGAGACCGTGCGCCGCCTCGACCTCCGCCCCTACGACAAGCCCCACGTCCACGTGAAGCTGTGGGAGCAGTCGTTCTGGCGCAAGGACGCCGGTGACGCCGCCGGGGGGCGCGCCTCGTGAACGCCAGGGCGAAGCTCCTCCGGGTCCTGGGCGACGAGGACCGCCCGCGCCCCGAGCCCCGAAGCTCCCGGCCCCCGTGCCCGGGCCTGTGGAAGACGCCGGTGATCCGCTGGGACGGCCAGCTCATGACCTGCTGCGCCGACGTGGACGGCGAGATCGAGGTGGGGAACCTCGCGGACGCCGACTTCGCCGACCTCTGGTTCGGCCCCCGGATGACCCGCTACCGCCTGTGGCACGTCGCCGGCGAGTTCGAGAAGATGCCCAAGTGCCACTCCTGCGGGGGGATCGGCTTCTACGACCTCACCCACGACGAGGTCCTGGAATTCCTGCGTTCCGTAGGCCGCGAGGACCTCTTCCCCGCCTACCTCCGCCGCGTCGGCGCCCCGTAGCGCCACCCCCTCCGGCCCCCCCGTCCGGATCCCGACACCGACCGTCAAAAAAACGGCTCAAGTCGCCGCGAGGCCCGCCGATGAGTCCTCCGGAGCCAGGGAGGGGCCGTCCGCGAGCACCGCAACACGGCTCGGGGTCGGCCCGATTGGGAATCCGGGGCAGGAAGAGTCGCCGCTCGCGTCAGGAGCGCGCGCCCCCGGAGTCGATTCGAAAGGGCCAGAAGATGAAGGTGCATGACACCGGGACCTTCGCCGCCGTCCGCCTGGGGCGGAAGGCCGAAGCGACCGATCCCACCGCGCGGGGGGCCGGCGCCGCCGGGGCCACCGGCGCGTCGACCCGGGTGAGCCTGTCCACCCGGATCGCCGAGGTGGAGGAGATCCGACGCATGGCGCTCGCAGCCCCCGAGGTGCGTCCCGAGGTCGTCGCGGCGGCCCGGGACGCCCTGGCCGCCGGGAGCGCCCCCTCCGTCGACTCCGCCACCCTCGCCGGACGGGTCGCCGCCGACCTCGGCCTCTGAGAGAGGCCGTCGTGTCCGCCGCGCCCGACCGCGACGAGACCGCCCGGCGCCTCCTGGGCCTGCTGGCCCGGGAGGCCCGGATCCTGGACGGCATGCTCCTGCGCCTCGCCGGGGTCGAGGCCGGGATCGCCGGCCTGGACTCCGGCGCCTGCCGCGACGCCGCCTCGTCCCTCGCCGGGGACCTCGCGGACCTCGTCCGGCTGGAGGAGGAGCGGATCGCCCTCACGGGCGCCGGGGCGGCTTCCTTCGCCGACGTCGTCCACGGCAGCCCCCCCTCCCTCGCCGATCCCCTCAGGAGGGCCCGGGAGGACCTGATGCGCCAACGCCAGGCCCTCCGGGAAGCCGTCGCGCGCCACGGCCGAGCCGCCAGCCACCTCGCCGCCTTCGCCCGCACCATGACCGAGGAGCTGCGCCGCCGCGCCACCCTGCCGGGCTATTCCCCGGGCGGGCGCGACGCCGGGGGCGGCGAGTCCGGGCGCCTCTACCGCTCGGCGCTGTGACCAGGGGAGCCCGCCCGTGTCCCTCTTCGACACCCTCTACACCGCCCGCTCCGGGATGCAGGCCGCCCAGGTCGGGATCTCCGTCACCGCCAACAACACCGCCAACGCCAACACCGAGGGCTACTCCCGGCAGGTGGTGGACCTGGCCTCGGCGGGGACCCTGTCCACCCGGGGGCTGCTCCTGGGCCAGGGGGTGACGGCGGGGCAGGTGACCCGGGCCTTCGACGCCTTCACCGAGTCCCGCCTGGCCGGCGAGAGGGCGGGCCTGTCCTACGCCGCCACCCTCTCCACCGCCTACGCGTCCCTGGAGGCCCTCTTCGAGGACGGCTCCGAGACGGGGCTTCCGGCCCTCCTCTCGGGCTTCTTCGACGCCTTCGCCTCCCTCTCCTCCGCCCCCGACGACGCCGCGTGGCGCGAGGAGGCCCTGGCCGCCGCCGGCGAGCTGGCCGCCTCGTTCTCGTCCACCGCCGCCCACCTGGGGGAGCAGGCCGAGCTGGCGGACGCCTCCATCGCCACCGAGGCGGCCCTGGCGACCGACCTGGCCGTCCGCATCGCCGACCTGAACCGGCAGATCGCCTCGGCCGAGGCGGGCGGCGGGGACGCCAACGACCTCCGGGACGAGCGGGGCCGCCTCATCGGCGAGCTCTCGGAGTACGTGGAGGTCTCGGTGGTCGAGGAGGGTGACGGATCGGTCACCCTGCTGGTCGAGGGGGAAGCCCTGGTGCAGGGCGCCAACGCCCGGTCCCTGGTCACCTCCACCGATCCCGCCACCGGCCTCCAGCGGATCTACCTCCAGGGGGACGACGGCTCCCGCACCGACCTCACCGACCGCCTGCGCTCGGGCTCCATCGGGGCCGCCATCGAGCTGCGGGACGAGAGGGTGCCGGAGCTTCTGGCCGAGCTGGACCAGCTCGCCTACGACCTCGTCATTGCCGCCAATGCCGTCCACTCGGCGGGGTACGGCCTCGACGGCGCCACCGGAAGGGACCTCTTCGAGACCCCCACCGCGGTGGACGGAGCGGCGCTGGGCATGCGCCTCTCCGCGGACGTGGAGGGGGATCCCGACGCCCTCGCCGCCGCGGCGGATCCCGCGGGCCTGCCCGGGGACGGGTCCGTCGCCGCGGCCATCGCCGACCTCGCCAGCGCCGCCCTCGTCGGTGGTGGGGAGACCCCCGTGGACGCCCTGGCCGGCCTCGTCGCCCGGATCGGCTCCGAGGCGTCCAGCGCCTACGCCGAGGCCGAGCAGAGGCAGCTCGTGGTGGACGGCCTCCAGGCCCAGCGCGACGCCACCTCGGGGGTGTCCATGGAGGAGGAGGCGGTGAACCTCATCCGGTTCCAGGACGCCTACGAGGCGTCGGCCCGGGTGCTCTCCACCGTCCAGGAGATGTTGGACACGCTGCTCCAGATCTAGCGGAGGCATACCGTGACCCGCGTCACCCAGCTCTCGCGCCAGCACGCCCTCCTCGCCCACCTGCGGGGGGCGAGCGGGCGACTCTTCGACGCCCAGGTCCTGGCCGCCTCGGGCCAGCAGGTGGGCCGGCCCTCGGACGACCCCTCCGCCGCCGGCCTCTTGGTGCGCCTGCGCGCCGAGATGTCGTCCCGGAACGCCGAGGTGGAGCGGCTGACCCTGGCGGACCTCCAGATGTCCGCCACCGACGCGGCCCTGGACGCCGCCACCCAGGTCCTCACCCGGATCCAGGAGATCGCGGTGCAGATGGCCACCGAGACCCTGCCCCCCGAGGACCTCCAGGCCGCGGCGGAGGAGGTCCAGGCCCTCCACGACGAGCTGGTGCGGATCGGCAACACCGAGTACGGGGGCCGCTACCTCTTCGCCGGCCAGACCTACGACCAGCCCGCCTTCCAGGCGGAGGGGACCTACGTGGGCTCGACCTCGGGTGTGGACCTCCACCTCGGGGACGGCGGAGTGGTAGAGGTGGGCACCCCCGGGGACGGGATCTTCCGGGGGGCCGGCGGCGGCACCGACCTCTTCGCCACCGCCCAGGACCTGATCGCCGCCCTCCAGGCCGGCGACTCCGACGGGGTCCAGGCGACTCTGGACGCGGTGCAGGAGGGACTGGACCAGGTGATCGCCGCCCGGGTGTCCCTCGGCACCCGGCAGGACTTCGTCCAGTCCCAGGCCGCCCGCTCCCAGGACCAGGCGGACCTGCTGGACGCCGACGTCCGCGCCCTCTCCGAGGCCGACCTCACCGCCGCCTACACCGAGCTCGCCGACGCCCAGGCGGCCTACGAGGCGGTCCTCCAGATCTCCTCCCAGGCCCTCTCGGTGAGCGTCTTCGACTTCCTCCGCTGATCCTCGCCACTCCCGGGGGCGGCGCAATCGGCGTGCCAGCTCCCCCCCGAGCCACCCCCCGCGGCGAAAGAAGCGTGCCAGCCCTCCTCGCGCCTCTCGGATCCGCCGATGCGGAACACGGGTAGGAAAGGGAAGCAGGGGCCCTTGAAGAAGGGCCGGCATGTCGCTTCGCATCAACACCAACTCGGCGTCGACGTTCACGCTCAAGAACGTCCACCGGACCCAGAAGCGCCTCGCGGAGAACTACCAGCGCCTCTCGTCGGGTCTGCGGATCAATCGCGCCGCCGACGACGCAGCGGGGCTCGCGGTCTCCGAGGGCCTCAGGTCCACCATCGCCAGCGCGAAGGTGGCGGTGCGGAACGCCAACGACGCCATCAGCGTCGTGCAGACCGCCGAAGGCGCCATGGGGCAGATCGGGTCGATCCTCAGCCGGATGCGCGAGCTGGCGGTGGAGAGCTCCTCCGAGACCCTCGCCGACACCGAGCGCGCCTACCTCGAGACCGAGTTCGACGCCCTCATCGACGAGATCGACCGGCTCGCCAGCGTCACCGACTTCAACGGCACCACCCTCATCGACGGCACCTTCTCGGCCTCGGCGATGGACGTCCAGGTGGGCGCCAACAACAGCGCCAACGACCGGATCTCCGTCACCATCGGAGACATGACCAGCGCCACCCTGGGCGTCGACACGGCCTCGGCGACCATCGCCACCGCCACCGATGCCCAGTCCGCCATCGACGCCATCGACACCGCCCTCGACAGCGTCGCCACCGCCCGCGCGGGCCTCGGCGCGAGCCAGAACCGGCTGAGCAGCGCCTTGGACAGCCTGGCGACCCAGATCGAGAACCTGACCTCCGCCGAGTCCCAGATCCGGGACGTGGACTTCGCCGAGGAGACCGCGGACTTCAACCGCAACCAGGTCTTCTCCCAGGCGGGGATCTCAGTGCTGGCCCAGGCGAACTCGTCGACCCAGACCGCGCTCCAGCTCCTCCAGTAGCGTCGTCGGCCCACCGGCCGCGGATCACCCCCGCCATCGTGTCCAGTACGCGGTGGCGGGGGTTTTCTGCTTCATGGGGCACGTCGCCTCCGGGGACTGCGGCGCAACCCTCGTGCCAGGGCGGGCCGCCGCCGTCCCACCCGCCGAAATGAGCGTGCCAGGCTTCACGGCGCGTCCGTCCGGCGACGAGCGGAGGGCCGTCGGGAAGTCGCCCCCACGAAGGGGGCCCAAAGAGGAAGGGCAGACCCCATGTCGCTCCGGATCAACCACAACATCGCGTCGACGTTCACGCTCAAGAACGTGACGCGGACGCAGCTCAGGCTCCAGGAGAACTACCAGCGCCTGTCGTCGGGGCTGCGGATCAACAAGGCCGCGGACGACGCGGCGGGCCTCGGGGTGTCCGAGAGCCTCCGCGCGACCATCGCCAGCGCGAAGGTGGCGGTGCGGAACGCCAACGACGGGATCAGCGTCGTGCAGACCGGTGAAGGCGCGCTGGGGCAGATCGGCTCCGTCCTGAGCCGGATGCGCGAGCTGGCGGTGGAGGCCGCCTCGGAGACCCTGGCGGACACCGAGCGTGCCTACCTGGAGACCGAGTTCGACACCCTCATCGACGAGATCGACCGGCTGGCGAACGTCACGGACTTCAACGGCCTGGCGCTGATCGACGGCACGTTCTCGGCCAGCGGCATGGACGTGCAGGTGGGTGTCGGCAACACCGCCAACGACCGCATCAGCATCACCTTCAGCGCGGCCACCTCGGTGGACCTCGGGGTGGACACCGCCACGGTGACCATCGCCACCGCCACCGACGCCCAGAGCGCCCTGACGGCCATCGACACCGCCATCGACAGCATCTCCAGCCAGCGCGCCGACCTCGGCGCCGCCCAGAACCGGCTCAGCAGCGCCCTGGACAACCTGGCGACCCTCGTGGAGAACCTGACCTCCGCCGAGTCCCAGATCCGCGACGTGGACTTCGCCGAGGAGACGGCGGACTTCAACCGCAACACGACGTTCCAGCAGGCCGGGATCTCGGTGCTCGCCCAGGCGAACTCGGCGTCCCAGCAGGTGCTCCAGCTCCTCCAGGGCTAGCCCGCGACCGCGCGCCGGCGATCCCCATCGTCGCCGGCGCGCGGTGAGCGGGGCGGCCCGACGCCGCGTCAGGGGAAGGCGCGGCCTCGGGACGCCCCGGCGGGCCCCCGGAGACCGACCAGAGCCTTGTCCGTTCACCCTCCCGCCGCCGCGCCGCCTCATGGCGCGGCGGCGGGATCCGAAAGGCAGGGAAGGGACCGAGGGCGGCGCGCGGTCCGATCCGGAGCGGAACGGTGGGAAGCGTATTCATCAGTGGCCTGGCGTCCGGACTCGACACCACCGGCATCGTCAGCCAGCTCGTCGAGGTCTACTCCACGCCCCAGAGCACCCTGGAGAGCCAGAAGAGGGACGCCGAGACGGAGCTGGACCTCGTGGAGGAGCTCCAGTCCTTGATGGAGGCCCTCCAGGAGACCATCCAGGGGATCGACACCGCCGAGGAGCTACGCTCGGTCACCGTCGCCAACCCCGGCACGAACGCCGTGTCGGTCACCGCCGACCCCGAGACCGCCATCGCCGGCTCCTACACCCTCGACATCGCCGACCTCGCCACCGCCGAGACCGAGTACTCGGTGGAGGGCTTCGCCACGGCGGACGCCTCCCTCGGGAGCGGCACGGTGACGCTGACCGTCGGCGGGGTGGTGACGGAGATCGTGGTGGACGCCGCCTCCGGCAACGACACCCTGGAGGACCTCGCGGCCTGGATCTCCGAGAACGTGGAAGGCGTCAGCGCCTACGTCATGAACGACGGCAGCGGCACGGACGCCTACCACCTGGTGCTCCAGGGGACCGAGACGGGGGAGGCCAACGACATCTCCGTCAGCGCCACCCTCGGTACCTCGCTGACCTTCACCGAGACCGTGGCCGCCAGCGACGCCCACTTCAGCCTCAACGGGATCGATATCCAATCGGCTTCCAACTCCGTGGAGGGGCTGGTGCCGGGCCTGACCTTCGACCTGTCCCAGGGCGGCGGCGGACCCATCGAGATCCGCGTCGAGGAGGACGTCGACGGGATGGTGTCCAACATCCAGGGCTTCGTCGACGCCTACAACGCGGTCATCGACTTCTTCAACGACCAGGCGTTCGACGCCGAGACCGGTGAGGGCACGGCCCTGACCGGCGACTCCCTGATCCGGAACCTCCAGAGCGACCTCGCGTCGGTCATCGCGTCGTCGTACCCGGGTGGGGCCTACGAGGTCCTGTCGTTCATCGGCTTCTCGACGGAGGACGACGGATCCCTTGCGTTGGACGCGGAAGAGCTGAAGGAGGCGCTCCAGGCCGATCGGGAGGCGGTGGTGGACCTCTTCACCGGCGGCGGGAACGTGTTCTCGCGCCTGAACGAGGAGATCGTCCAGGCCCTCGACGGCGACAGCGGAGCCATCGCGGTGCGGATCGACAGCCTGAACGACCAGATCGAGGACCTGGGCGAGCAGGTGGACGACTGGGACCGGCGGATCGCCGACTACGAGGCCCGCCTCACCAACCAGTTCGTCCAGCTCGAGCTGATCATCGCCGAGTACCAGGCGACGGGCGATTACCTGACTCAGCTCTTCGAGAGCATGTCCAGTGGCAGTGACTGATGGGGGGGCCGGAGGCCCACCCGAAGCGGAGCGGCGAGGTGCAGGGAAGATGAGCCTCAATCCCTACGTGAAGCGGTACCAGCAGGCCCAGGTGGCGACGCTGACCCCGGACCAGCTCCTGCTGATGCTCGTGGACGGTGCCCTGCTCCGGGCCGAGCAGGCGGAGGCCGGCGAGACGGCCGAGGTCCGCCGTACCGCCCTGGACAAGCTGCGCCGCATCGTCGCCGAGCTGGTGGACTCCCTGAACGTCGACGTGGGGGGCGAGGTGGCGGTCGGGCTGATGCGCTCCTACGCCGCCCTGCTCCGTCTCGTCGCCCGGGCCCACGCCACCGACGACCCGGCCGCGCTGGGGGAGGTGGCGAGGAGGGTCCGAACGATGCACGACCTGTGGCACGCCACGGTCCGCAAGGCCCGAGAGGAGGAGGACTGAGATGGCGGCCGACGCCGTGTCCCTCCTCGCCGGCATGGTGGCCCTGTCCCAGGAGATGCGCGCCGCGGGGGACGACGGCCTCGCCTACGACTGGGTCGCCGCCGCGGGGAAGTGCCGCCGCCTGGGCGCGCGCCTGCGGCGGACCGATCCCGCGGACTTCGCCAGCGCCGACGCCGACGCCGTGGGGTCGCTGATCGGGAGCCTCCGGCGCGAGGTGGAGGCCCTGGAGCGGGACCGCGCGGCGGCGGGGGACGAGATGGCCCGGCTGCGCCGGGGCCGGACCGCCCTGAAGGGCTACCGCGAGGCGACGGCCCGCGCCCCCCGGAGGCGGATCCGCGACCGGAAGTGAGCCGCCCGGCTCCCCTGCGACCGGGGGGCCAGCGTCGGATCGCCGTCGCGCTACCGTCAATCCCGCGTCGCTCCTGGGACCCGGCCGGGGATGGGTGGGCCGGGATCCCGACCTTCGGTGAGGCCGCCACCGGGCCGGAGGGCGAGCCCCGTCGCGGGGATCCGGTCCTCCGCGCCCCGAATGGCCCCTCCCTCCCCCGGTGGCACGCATCCTGCTCGGGTGGGGAGCGGCCGAGGACGGCCACCGGAGGCGCCAAGAATGCACTCCATCGGCCCAGCGCCGGCCACCGCCCCCGATCGCACCTGGCACCGGGTGGAGACGTGGCTCCGCGTCCGCGTCGACCCCGCGCCGCCCCAGGGGGAGGGCGACGCGCCCCGGGAGGCCCTGACCGAGGTCGCCCGGACCTGCTACGGCGTGCTGGACTCCCTGCGCCACCTGCGGCTGGAGCTCGACTCCGCCGACCGGGTGGTCGCCGAGCGGATCCAGCGGTTCTGCGCCGCGGTGGCCTCGGCCATCGAGGACCTGGAGGCCCGGGCCGACGGCGAGGGCTTGCCCCCTCCCTCCCCCGGGGACGTCTCCGGCGGGGGCCTCGGGGTCGCCTGCCCCCGCGCCCACGCCGTGGACGACCGGGTCCGGGTGGCGTTCCGGCTGGAGGAGACCGCAGCGCCCCTGACCTTCCGCGCCGCCGCCCGGGTGGCCTCCTGCCGCCGGGTGGATGCGCCCCCCGGGTACCGCCTGGGGCTGGAGTTCGTGGACCTGGACGAGGAGTCGCGGGAGAGGCTGGTGGCGTTGCTCTTCGAGGTCCAGAGGCGGCAACGGAGGGCGGAAAGGTGAGAGATCCTGCTGACATCCGGCGGGGCCGGGCCGGCGCGGCGGCCCTGGCGGCCCTGGCGATGGGGGCGACGGCGGCGACGGCGGCGGCGGGGGACGCGCCTCCGATCCGCGCCGGGGGCGGGGTCGCCTGGGCCCTCCAGGGGAGCGGCGCCACCGCGACCGCCTACCCGGAGCCGGGGACGGTCGAGGGCATGGCCCGCGTGGGCTGGGTCTTCGCCCCGTTCGCCGAGGCGTCCCTGCGGGTGGGCTTCCAGGTCCGGAAGGGCCTGGCCCACGACGTCGAGAGCGGGCTCGCCGTGGACGGGGCCGCCTCTCACCTGTACCAGGTGCCCCTGCTGCTGGGGGTGGACCTGCGGCTGGACCGCTCCCCCCGCCAGCCGGTGGTCCCCTACGCCGGCGCGGGGCTGACGTCGGTGCTGTGGCACGAGGCCGTCGACGGCGGGCCCGCCCGGACCGGGGCGGACTGGGGGCCCTACGCGGTGGTGGGGGTGGGGATCCGGCTGGTGGGGCGGGAGGGGGCGTGGCGGGGGAGGCCGGTGCGGGGCCGGTCGTTGGCGGACGTGCTCCTGAACGTGGAGGCCGTCGCCGCCCGGGCCGACTCCTTCGGGGACGGCATGGACCTGTCGTCCCTGCGGGTCATGGCGGGGCTGACGGTGGCCTTCTCGGAGGGCGGGGATCCCGGGAGGCTGGCGATCCGGGCGCCGCCTCCCCCCGAGGCGCCGCCGCCGCGTCCCCCCTCGCCTCCCCAGGTGACGGGGATCCTGGCGGAGGGGGGAGAGCCCCGCTACCAGCTCGACGTGGGAGGGGAGTGGGGGGTGGTGCCGGGGGCGCTGCTCAGAATCTTCCGGGCGGTGGAGGTGCCCACCGCCGACGGCAGGCCGGCGCCCCCCCTCATGCATCCGGTGGGTTGGATGGAAGTGGAGTCGGTGGGCCCGGGGACGGCCCTGGCCCGCCTCCGGGCCTTGGAGCCCGGCCAGAAGCCGAGGATCGGGGACCGCCTGCTGGGGAGCGGCGCCCTGGGCTCGCGCCCGGCGACGGCGGAGATCCGGGTGGCGGCGGACGAGGTGCTGGCGGGGGGCGGTGAGCCCGGAGCCAGCGGCCTCGCCCTGTCGGCGTGGGCCGGGCGGATGGCGCGGGTGGAGGGGCTCGTCACGGTGTCGGTGCGCCTGCCCGCCGCGCCGGGCATGGGGGAGGCGATGGCCGCTCCCACCGACCTCACCCGGGTGGACGGGGAGGGTGCCGAGGGGGGAGAGGGAGTGCGGCTGGTGGGGATCGAGAGGAAGAGGGACGCCGCCACCGTCGCCCTGGAGGGGGCCCGGAGCCTCGCGGCGGCGCTGGCCGGCACCCTGGGCATCCCGGCGGAGCGCGTGGTCGCCATGGTGGAGCCCCCCGATCCCGGGGGCCTGCCGGGGGGCGAGGTGGTGGTGCGGGCCGAAGGGGTGACCTGGTCCGGCACCGAGGGCGTCCCCGTGCCCGAGCCCGACCGGCGGCCCGCCCGGAAGGGGCCCAGGAAGAAGCCGAAGGAGGACCGGGAGGACGCCGTCGGGGGCGAGGTGGTGGTGCCCTTGAGCTGAGCTGTCAGGCGCCGGCACTCGGCCGAAGCGTAGGGGGCGCGCGTCCTTCCGGGCGCGGAGGCGGCCCGGGATCACCCGTCGGGGTGCGGGGAGGTTGCAACGCGCGGCGGGCGTGGGGTCGTCAGGGCTGTCCGGCGCCTTCCACCAGGTTCGAGAGCTGCTCGGCCGAGAGGAGATCGCGCGCGGCTGCCTCCTCGACCAGCTCCAGCCAGCGGTGGCTCCACGGCCGATCACCCAACCGGGGTCCCCCGAGTCCGTTCGGCTCGGGGAACGGAAGCCGGAAGGTCCCGGACCACGCAAGCTCGACTGCCTGGGAGGAAGCCTCCTCCCAATCCCGATGCTTGCCGGAGGCAACGAGGGCGGCCAGCCTGCCCCGGACGTCGTCCAAGTGCAGGTGATTGAGCAGGTGCGCGCAAGCGGTGCGGGGTGTGACGCCGAACGCGAGGGCGACGTCCCGCGCTGCTGCGCGGAGGCTGTCATCGTCGATGCCCGCACGGGGGATCTCCAGGATCTGGTTCATCCTGTCCCGAGGTGCCAGGAAGTACACCGAGAACGCATTCGCGAACGCCTCGCTACGGCTGCGCGGGTCCTCTGAATAGCCGCAGGCGCCCTCCGGATCCCCCGCGACGACGTGCCCGAGGAGGTGCCCGATCGCGAACCGGAGGCGACCTGGCCCATGGAACGCCCAGTCCGACCCGATCACCAGGGTTGGTTGCCCAGCCACGCCGGATGACCACGTCCCGAGGGCCTTGGGGCTTGGGAGCTCGCCGGCGGCGACGTCGAAGCCGATCCCGCGAACGAATTCCATGAGGTCGTCGATGTCCGGCCGTTCCCTGTGGAACACCCTTCTTCGAAGCTCGTTCGCCGCGAGCTCCGCGCGCTTCCAGACCTGCGCGTAGTTGCTGTTCGATCCGTCGCGCCGGATTTCGGAGATCTGCCTTGCCGCTTCCCACCAGCGCCGGAGGGGATCCGTGCTCGCCACCCGGCGGGAGAGTGCCCCGAGTTCGTCGGCGAACCTCATCGCGACACGGTTGAACGCGATGGAGGACCGCCGGATGACCTGCGGCGTCAACCAGTTCTTCCGGGCGTCGTTCAAGGGCTCCCCGGCAACCTGCATCGCCTTCCGCAGTGCCTCGAACCCGGCGCTCGCCGTGACCGCCCAGGGCGTGTCGAGATCGGGCTCGTGCGAGGTCGCGAGATCGGCGGCGGCGAGGAGTCGTCGGCCGATGGTCGGGTCCTCCGACATCGCTTCGAGGCCGCTCCGGTTGAATTCCGAAAGGAGTTCGCCCGCGCCAGACCGGAGACGGGAGCGGAGCTCGGCGACGACCGCCGCCCGCGGCACGTACCGCTCGCCGAGATCTTCGGCCAGCGCGAGCCGGGCAGCGCTGACCAGCGGACTCCCTTCGAGCAGGCCGTCCGCGCGGACCAGACGTCCCAGTCGCTCCAGCGGATCTCCAGGCCGGAGGGCGGTCAGGATCTCGTTGGCCGCCTCGCGGCGGCGAATCCTCTCGACCGCGCCGTGGTCCACGAACCGGATGGCCGGGGGCTCCCTTGCGTCCAGCAGGGGCACGCGGCGCCGCTGCCAAGGCGCTGGGCTCGGCAGGTCGGTCCACGGGCCACTCCTCGGGTCCCGCGGACCCTCCGAATCGTATCCGAGGAGGGTACCCGTGCTGGTCTCTGCGACGGGAATGAACCAGTCGCCCGTTGCTTGCCGGAACAGCAGGACCCGAGCGGGCCGCCCTACACTGTCGCATGCGTGGACGTGCGTGACCACCCATCCCTGGGCTGGGCGCCCCCTCATGCTCCCTCCGCGAGGGTCCGGACGAAGCGTGAGACCTCCTCCCGGATCGGTGGGACTCCTGCCTTCCGTCGGACCTGGGAGAAATGCGCCCCCACCCTCCACGCCGTCGCTTGGAGGGCAGCCAGACCCCTCAACCAGTCCGAGCGGGCGAGCCGGTCATCCTCGGGATCGATGAACACGGCGAGGAGCATGTCGTCCAGGACCAAGGCACCGTCGAAGCGTGCCTCGGGCGTGGTAAGCCAGTCGAGCGTGCAGCCCGCCTGGAACACGCCGGCCGCATCGGACGCAGAGGTCGGCTCGAATCCCAAGTAAGAGTCCAGGTCCCGAAAGACCGTCGCCAGGTGCTTGCCCATGTAGGACTCGTCGCCGGGTGATGGCAGGGACCAGGTGCCCACGACGGCCGGACCTACGCGCTTGGCCGCTTCCCGGGAGTCCCACGGAGACGACGTTCGAGATGCTCGCGCCCGATGGATGGGACCGAACAGCAGGACGACGGGTGGATCGAAGTTCGGTGATCGCGCGAACGAAGCGAACACCGACCGATCAGTCCCGATCTCCTTCCTCCTCTCCTTGGAGCCCGGAGGTGCGAGCACCAGTCTCGGAGGGGCACCCTCGATCCGCGGGGACTCGCCCATGCGATGGACCAGCGGCAGCGCAGGAAGACACTCGAAGTCGCTATCCGCCCAGCCCCCATCCGGCGCCCGGATGGATGTCCGATGGGCGCTGAGCATAGCAGCGATGTCGAACGCGTCCGGCATGGTCTGACACGCAGTCCACGGGGAGAAGTCCTGGCGAAGGGGACCCAGCCGAGGACCAGGGGAGCGACTACGACGGTAATCATACTACCGGCACCTGATGGCGGCGAGGACTTCCGCGGCCGGCTGGGATACCACCTCGATCCGGGCCGGGACCGCCATTTCCGCGGCTCCGCGAACGGGCGCGCCAGAGAGAGTGCGGAGGCTTCCGGGCCTAGTGGCCGCGCCATGTCGGCGTGGGACGGCCGGACGGTCAGCCCCCGCCACCCCCGAACCGCTCCCGGAGCGTCGCCTTGGTCACCTTCCCCATGGCGTTCCGGGGGAGGTCCGACAGGAAGTGCAGTGTTTTCGGGACCTTGAAGCCTGCCAGGCGGGTCCTGAGGTGGGAGATCAGCTCCTCCCCGGAGGGGGACCACCCGGGTTGGAGCACCACGGCGGCCGCGACGGCCTCGCCGAAGTCGGGGTGGGGGACGCCAAAGACCGCTGACTCCGCCACCCCGGGCAGGGCGTCCAGGGCGTCCTCGACCTCCTTGGGGTAGACGTTGAGGCCGCCGGTGATGACCAGGTCCTTGGCCCGCCCCGAGAGGGTGACGTACCCGTCCTCTCCCGCCGTGCCGGTGTCGCCGGTGCGGAACCACCCGTCCCCGGCGAACTCCGCCCGGGTGCGCTCCGGGAGGCGCCAGTAGCCGGGGAAGACGCCGTCTCCCCGCACCTGGACGTGCCCGACCTGCCCCGCCGGCAGGGGGAGGTCCTCGCCGTCCACGATCCGCAGCCCGACCCCGGGCAGGGGGCGGCCGACGCTCCCGGGGCGGCGCTCGCCCCGGACCGGGTTGGAGCAGAGCATCCCCGTCTCGGTCATGCCGTAGCGCTCCAGCACGGCGTGGCCGGTGCGCTCGCGGAACGCGCGGAAGGTGTCCGGCAGGAGGGGCGCCGAGCCGGCGAAGAAGAGGCGCATGCCGGCGCACGCCTCCCGCCCCAGCCCGGGTTCCGCCAGCAGGCGCGTGTAGTAGGTGGGGACCCCCATGAACACCGTCGCCCGGGGGAGCAGGGCCAGGACCCGGGGGGGCTCGAAGCGGGGCTCGAAGAGGATCGGCGCCCCCGAGAGCAGGGCGCAGTGGGTGGCGACGAAGAGCCCGTGGACGTGGAAGATCGGCAGGGCGTGGAGGAGGACGTCCCCCTCCCCGAACTCCCAGGCCCCCACCAGGACCGTGGCGTTGGAGGCGAGGTTCCGGTGGGTGAGCATCGCCCCCTTGGGCCGCCCGGTGGTGCCCGAGGTGTACAGCAGGGCCGCGAGGTCGCTCCCCTCCCGGGGGACGACGGGGGCGCGGGCGGGGCGGGCCCGGGCCTCGGTGACCAGGGAGCCGGCGCCGTCCCGGCCGAGGGTGAACCGCCTCGCCCCCGGGGCGATCCCCGCCAGCTCCCCCTCCCGCTCGGGGGCGCATACCCACGCCCGGGGCTCGGCGTCCCCCAGGAAGAAGGCCAGCTCGTCCCGGGTGTAGGCGGGGTTCAGGGGCATCCACACCAGGCCGGCGCGGATCGCCCCCAGGTACAGCGCAACGGCCTCCGGGCTCTTGTCCACCTGGGCGGCGACCCGATCGCCGGGCTCCAGGCCGGCGTCCAGCAGCAGCCGGGCGATCCGCGCCGACTCGGCCAGCAGCTCGCCCCCCGCCACGGTCCCGCCCCCGGGGAGCACCAGGACGGGGGCGTCCGGGACGGTGGCCAGGCGGTCGGCGAGGAGGGCGTAGAGGTTGTCTCGGGCGTCCATGGCCGGGCCAGGATAGTCGGTCCGGCCCGGGGCCGCGAGGGGCCGGGCGTCCCCGCTCAAGCCGGGCCCGCCCGCACCACATCGAGCATCGCCCCCACCACCTCGCCGACGTCGAGCGCCGTCGAGTCGATGCGCACCGCGTCATGCGCGGGGCGGAGGGGGGCGACGTCCCGCGTCGAGTCCTGGAGGTCCCGCTGGCGGATGTCCGCGGTGACCGCGGCCAGGGAGCGCCGCTCGCCCCGGGCCTGGAGGTCGCGCAGCCGGCGCCGCCCCCGCTCCTCCGCCAGCGGCTCCAGGTAGATGTAGCCCAGCGCCCCGGCGAGCGCCTGGGCGACCGTGCTCTTCACGTCGGAGTCGGGGCCCGCCCGAGGCGAGGCGGGGGGGGCCGGTGTCGTTGCCCGGCCCGTCGCCTGTGGCTACAATGGCCGCAGGAGGTGCATCGTGTCCGTCGTCAGCACCCGTGTCCTGAAGGATCGTCTGTCGCACTACCTGCATCGGGCCGAAGCCGGGGAGCGCATCGTCGTCCTGCGCGATGGTCGCCCGGTGGTGGCGCTCGTTGCCGCGGACCGGCTCCCGGAGCCGGACGACGACGCCATCCTTGCCGACCTTGCGGCCGAGGGCCTGGTGGAGCTGCCGGTGGCGGGGAGCGCCAGGGGTTTCGCCGGACCGGTGCTGCCGGATGACGGACTCCGGCCCCTGTCCATGACCGTGATCGAGGACCGGACCTGATGTTGTTCGCGGACACGAGCGCCCTGGTGAAGCTGTACGTTGCCGAGGCGGGGTCCGAGCAGATGCGTGCGTGGACGGATGGCCAGTCCGTAGCGGTCAGCGTACTCGCGTACGCCGAGGCGCACGCGGCGTTCGCGCGCCACCGGCGCGAGGGGCGGTGGGACGATCAGGCTCACCAGCAGCTTGCCGGCCAGTTCGACGCAGAGTGGTCCGGGCTCGTCCGGGTGCCCCTCGCGGATGCCACCCTTTCCACCATCCCCGCGCTGTGTGCGAGGCACCCCCTTCGCGCGGGGGACGCGGTCCAGCTTGCCAGTGCGCTGGTGCTCTCCGCGCGCGGGCTCCCGGTGACGTTCGCGAGCGCCGACGCGCGCTTGCTTGCAGCGGCACGAGGCGAGTCGCTGGCGGTCCGGGATCCGTGTGCACAGGTGTTGCCAGCGCGGTAATCGAGGCGCGCGGGCGGCGGCGACCGGTCCTCGGCCATCGACGTCCTCGTCGTGCACACGCCTGACCGAACCACGCCTCGTCGGTCCCCCGCTCAAGCCAGGCCCGCCCGCGCCGATGAGGGGCCGACGAGGGCCTTCCGATGCGCGTCCACCCCGTGTCCCCGGCGGTGCCGGGGCGTCGCTCCGCATTCCGCATCGCGGTCGCCGCCGCGTCCGCGCTCCTCGCGTTCCGGGGCGGTGAAGCGGTCGCGGTCCAGGCGTACCTGGAGGACCCCACGGCCTACGGGGACGCCGCGGCGGCGGTGCCCCGGGGGATCGAGCAGGCGGTGGGCTTCGAGGAGCCCGACGTCTCCCTCGGCCAGGTCCTCACCACCCAGTACACCGCCCGGGGCGTGACGTTCGCGGGCAGCCGGTCGTTGCGGATCGTCGACAACGTCGAGGAGAGCTGGCCCCGGGGGCTCCTGGCCGCCGGCATCGACTTCGGCGCGGGGACCAGCGAGATCCGCATCGCCTTCCTCGTCGATCCCCAGCACGCGGTCTCGCTGTACGTGCTGGACGTGAACCAGCTCGTCGTCGAGGGGTGGGCGGGCGGCGTGGTGGTGGAGAGCGCCACGGTCTCCCCCGGCGCCGAGGACCTGCCCTCGGGACGCTTCCTGGGGCTGGTGTTCGACGGCCCCGTCGAGGAGGTGGTCCTCCGCTCCGCCACCGTCTCCGACGGCTTCGGCATCGACGACCTCGCCTTCGCCGAGCCCGGGACCATCGACAACGACGGGGACGGCCAGACCGACGCCGAGGGCGACTGCGACGACCTGGACGCCGCGGTGGACGGGGTCGACGGGGACGGGGACGGCGTCACCTCCTGCGACGGGGACTGCGACGACGCCGATCCCTCGGTCCATTCCGGCGCGGTGGAGGCCTGTGACGGCCGGGACGACGACTGCGACGGCCAGGTGGACGAGGGGTTCGACGCCGACCTGGACGGGTACACCACCTGCGCGGGCGACTGCGACGACACCCGGGCCACCGTTCGCCCCGGGGCGGTGGAGACGTGCAACGACCGGGACGACGACTGCGACGGCGCGGTGGACGAGGGGTTCGACGCCGACGGCGACGGGTCCACCACCTGCGGCGGCGACTGCGACGACGGCCAGGCGTCCCGCCACCCCGGCGCCCCCGAGGCGTGCGACGGGGTGGACCAGGACTGCGATGGGCAGGTGGACGAGGACTTCGACGCCGATGGCGACGGCCACCGGACCTGCGACGGGGACTGCGACGACGGCCGGGCGGACGTGAACCCCGGCGCCGCCGAGACCTGCGACGGCGCCGACCAGGACTGCGACGGAGAGGTGGACGAGGGCTTCGACGGCGACGGAGACGGCTTCGCCGCCTGCGACGACTGCGACGACGCCGATCCCGCGGCGCACCCCGGCGCGGCCGAGGCGTGCGACGGGCTGGACCAGGACTGCGACGGCCTGGTGGACGAGGACTTCGACCAGGACGGCGACGGCGCGACCTCCTGCGACGGGGACTGCGACGACACGGACCCGTGGATCGCCCCCGGCGCCTACGACGCGTGCGGCGACGGGGTCGACGGGGACTGCGACGGGACCGTGGACGACGGCCGGGCCGAGGAGTGCAATGGCCTGGACGACGACTGCGACGGCCTCGCCGACGAGGACTTCGACGCCGACGGGGACGGCTTCACCACCTGCGAGGGGGACTGCGACGACGCCTCCCCCACCACCTGGCCCGGCGCGGAGGAGCTGTGCGACGGGGTGGACCAGGACTGCGACGGCGACGTGTCGGAGGAGGTCGACGGGGACCAGGACGGCCAGGCCCCCTGCGGGGGGGACTGCGACGACGCCACCGCCGGGATCGGCCCGGGACGGTTGGAGATCTGCGACGGGGAGGACCAGGACTGCGACGGCCGGGTGGACGAGGGCTGTGTCGACACCGGCGAGCTGACCGCCACCTACGAGCTCCGGGGGGGCGGCTGCCTGTGCGCGGGGGCCGGGGCGGGCGCGACGCCCCCTCCGGCGGCGGCGCTGGCGGCGGCCCTGCTGGGGCTGGCGGGGGCGAGGCGGCGGCGGGGGAGGGCCGGGACCCGCGCCGCGGGCGTGTGGGGGGCCGCGGCCCTGGCCCTGGCGCCCTCGGCGGCGGCCGCCGGGGAGGACGAGGGACCCGACCGGGGCCTCCCCTCGGAGCGCATGGAGCTCCCCATCGACGGGGGCCCCTTCGCGGTGGGGGAGGCGGCGGAGATCCTGGAGCCCCTGGAGGTCCGGGCGGCGCTGCTGGTCCACTACAGCCACGCGCCCCTGGTCTCCTGGGACGCCGTGGCGGAGGAGGAGCGGGAGGTCGTGGCCCACCGGGTCGGGGCCGACCTGGCGGCGGGGATCGGCCTGGCCCCCTTCGCCTCCCTGGGGATGCGGCTGCCGGTGACCCTGTGGCAGGCGGGGACCGATCCCGACTCCCTGGAGTCCCTGTCGGGGGCGGGGATCGGGGACCTCTGCATCGCGGGGCGCTTCCGGCTGCTGGAGCAGGGGCGCGCGCCCATCGGCCTGGCGGTGGGGGTGCCCCTGACGGTCCCCACCGGCAACGAGGGGGGGTGGCTGGGGGAGGCGGGTCCAAGCTTCTCGCCCCAGGTGACGGTGGACCGGCGGGCGGGGAGGCTGCGGGTGGCGGGCACCCTGGGGGCGAGGCTCCGGGCGCCGGAACAGGTGGGCACGGTGACCCTGGGCCCCGAGCTGCTCTACCGGGCGGGGCTGGCGGTGGACCTGGCGCGGGGGCTGACGGTGGCCACCGAGGTCGCCGGGGCGGTGGGGGGCGCCGCCGACAACAGCCCCCTGGAGTGGCTGACGACCCTCGCCTGGACGCACCCCCGGGGCGTGGAGGCGGCGGCGGGGGCGGGCTTCGGCGTACTGCCCGGGTTCGGCACCCCCGACGTCCGGATCTACGCCCGGGTCGCGTGGAACGTGCCGGTGGGACGGCGGCCCGCGAGCCCCCGCGCCCCCGTGGTCCTGGAGGAGGGGGCGGAGGGCGCGGAGGTCGCGGCGACGGCGGTGGCGCTGGTGAAGGAGAGGCGGCTGCTCCTCGCCGACGCCGTGCGGTTCGACGTGGGGCGCTCCGCCATCGAGGCGTCGTTCCGTCCGGCGCTGCTGGCGGTGGCCCGGTGGCTGGGCGCCCACCCCGAGGTGGCCCGCCTGAGGATCGAGGGACACGCCGACCACGTGGGGACCGACGCCTACAACCTGGACCTCTCCCGGAGGCGGGCCTCGGCGGTGCGGGAGTTCCTGGTGCGGGAGGGCCGCGTGGACCCCCTCCGCCTGGAGGCCCGGGCGTTCGGCGAGGGACGCCCCGCGGCGTCCAACGGCACCGAGGAGGGGAGGGCGGTCAACCGGCGCGTGGAGTTCTTCGCCTCCGCCCCGCCGCCCGAGCCCGCGCCGACTGCCCACGCCGGGGACGACGGGGGCGGCTGACGGCGGACCCACTACTCCCCGTTGATCCGTCCCTCCCCGAGGCGGCGCCGGATGGACGCCCACCCGGACCGCAGGCGGCTCCCGGCGGTCGCGTCCCGGGGGGCGAGAAGGGCGGCGGGATCGAGGAGGGGGTAGAGGCGGTCCGCCAGGCGGATCCCCACCGCGGAGAACGCCATCCCGGCGAAGATGTCGATGGCGTAGTGGTAGCGGCAGTACACGGTCGAGACCGTCACCCCCAGCGTGAACGGCAGGCAGACCCAGGCGTAGCGCCGGTCGTAGGCCCGCAGCGAGGCCCAGCAGGTCCACGCCACGGCGACGTGGGAGCTGGGGAAGGCGCCGCCGAAGTGGTGGGTCTTCGCGTAGATGTAGTCCATGACCGCGACGAAGGGCGTGGCCTGTAGGTAGTCGTCGCCCCGCAGGGCGTGGGGACCCGCCACCGGGAGCGCGATGTAGACCAGGGAGGCCATGATCCACACCACCGCGAGGCGGATCTGCAGGCGGTAGAGGGCGGGGTGGCTCCGCAGCTCCAAGGCGAGGGCCGAGCCCGCGATGATGGGGAAGTAGCTGAAGTAGAAGAGGTGCATGGCCTCGTTGAACCAGGGCCACGGGAGCGCCTCCCGCATCCACCACGCCGGCTCGACGCCGAGGAACAGCCGCCTCTCGAACTCCCGGAACTCCGGGTCCAGGAACACGGGGTGCAGCAGCCCGCTCAGGCGGCAGATGTCCAGGAACGCCTGGGGCATCAGGAAGAAGCCGTAGTTCCGGCGGAGCAGGCGGAGGGGGCCCGGGAGCCGGTCGTAGGTGGCCGCCAGCAGCACGATCCCCCCCGCCACCAGCAGGTAGCCCACCACCGAGCTCCCCACCACCGCGGTCGGCGGGACCACGAAGGAGTGCACGCCGGCGAGGAACACGCACCAGCCGACGATGAGGAGGTCAATCGGTCCCATCGGGATTCCCCCGTCAGGTCCGGCCGTAGCCCAGCAATCATCGGGCCAGGGGGCCGGCGGGCCGGGCCGGCGGTGGCCGGCGGGCACAGGCGGGTTCTATGACAATTCGGGGGCGTTTTAAAGACTCCGGCGCCCCCCGTCCACCCCCGGGGGAGTGGAAGGGCCCCGCCCGTTCCCGGAGCGCCCCCCCGCGGGGCCGGCTCCGTTCCCGGGGGGAGCGCGGAGGGGACCCCGTCTTCGGCGTTGACACCCCTCGCCCCGGGCGCGATCATCGCGCCGCGCGCGGTCGCGACGGCCGCCGCGATCCGCCCCGAGGGGGGGCATCCGTCCGTTCATCCGAGTCCGGCACCCGAGCCCACCGGCGCGATGGCGCGCGCGGCGGGCCCGCGGCCGTCCGGACCCCAAGGGAGGCCGCTCATGCGCCGCAAGCTCTTCGCGTCACTGTCGTTCGCCGCGTGCCTGGTCGCGGTCCCCGCGGTCGTCATGGCCGGCTTCCCCCGCCCGCCGGTGCCCGGCGGGTCCGGTGGGGGCACGGGGATCCAGGCGGTCCTGGACCTGGGCGAGGGGATCTCGTTCCGGTTCTACGTGGCCGCCCGCGCCGCCATCCGCGCCGAGTTCGTGCTGATGGAGGCCGCCGGCCTCGCCGAGAAGGTGGCGGTCCTCGAGAAGAAGCTCTCGAACATCGAGAACTCCTCCGACGACGTCGAGAAGGCCGCGGTCGCCGGCGAGGTGATGAGCGAGACCGACAAGCTCGCCGAGGAGTCCCGCCAGGCCCTCGCCAAGAAGGAGAGCCTCTCCGACGACGAGAAGGAGCAGATCCGCAGGGCCGACCAGCTCCACTTCTGGGCGGGGCTCAACCTCGCCGCCATCGGGCTCGACATCGCCGCGGCGTCGGTGAAGGTGACCAACGCCATGCTCCACGCCAACCCCATCGCCGAGGCCACCCAGCTCGGCAAGCTCAAGCGGATCGACAAGGCGTTCAAGACCGCCGAGTCGAACCGCAAGGCGTTCGAGTCCTCCAAGAAGCGCAACGACGAGCTGATGGACCAGATCTACAAGGCCCACCAGATCGAGAAGCCCGACATGGCCTCCGTGAAGGCCGAGGACAAGGAGCCCGAGCTGTGAGGCCCGCCTCCGCGACCCGCCGGCTGGCGTCGTTCCTCGCCCTGGTCCTGGCCGCGCTGTGGATCGGCGCCCCCGCGGCCCTCGCCGCCGAGGTCCCCTTCGTCGGGCAGGGCAAGGCGAACTACCTCAAGAAGAAGGAGGCGATGCGCGCCCGCTCCGAGGCCCTGGACTCCGCCACCGCCGACGCCGTCAAGAAGGCGCTGCCCCGCTACGTCCCCAAGGACATGCTGGCGGAGCGCCAGGAGGAGATCGAGTCCCAGGTGCTCCCCCTCTCGGTGGGTTTCGTCAAGCGCACCGAGATAGTGAAGGAGGAGGACGTCGACAAGTGCTACACCATCACGGTGAAGGCCTGGATCGACGAGGCCACCCTGAGGCAGAGCCTGGACGGCCTCGGCTTCAGCCAGGACGTCTCGTCGCGGCGTTCCATCGCGGTGATCGTCGACGAGTTCTTCCAGGGGGACCAGAAGCCCCAGGACCCCAACACGCCCATCCTCAAGAAGAAGGTGGACATCGAGAAGTACGACGAGTCGTACGACCGCTCGGTGGACGCCAGCCACGACCGCTCCGTCGACGCCCGGGCGCGCTCGTCGGTGGCGGCGTCCCACGACGCCTCGGTGAACGCCTCGGCCCGCACCTCGGGGGCGGTGGTCACCGGGCGGGGGGCGGCCTACGGCTCGGCGTCGGGCAGCGTGAGCGCCGCGGAGTCCGACCGCTACGCCGCCAGCCGCAGCGCCTCCTACTCCGAGAAGGAGAAGGACCGCTACAAGGAGAGGGAGAGCGCCCGCGCCAGCGCGTTCAAGATGCACGTCGAGGAGTACTTCCCCCCGACGCTGCTCCAGATCAAGAGCCCCGATCCCGCCAGCCGCGCCGCCTTCGAGAAGCGCATGCTGGAGCGGGACGTGCGGATCGTGGACCAGAAGACCGTGGACGCCGTGCGCTCGGAGCTGATCGGCCCCAAGGGGGTCGTCACCGACGTGCTCAAGGACGAGCAGATGCTCGCCAAGAAGGCGATGAGCCTCGGCGAGAAGTACGGCGCCGACGCCATCGCCGTGGGCGTGGCGACGGTGGTGTACGAGGGCGAGAAGGGCGGCGTCCACAGCTCCAAGACGGGCCTCGCCATCCGGGTGATCGACACCGCCACCGGCGACGTGCTCGCCAGCCAGATCGCGGTGCAGGGGGGCGTCTCCTCCAGCGCCACCGCCTCGGGCCAGAGCTCCGCCACCCGGGTCGGCGACGTGCTGGGCCAGGAGATCTCCGAGCAGCTCTTCCAGTACTGGAAGAACCGCGACGAGAAGGGCATCGAGGTCACGGTCCGGATCGCCGGCCTCGCCAACACCCGCCAGAAGCTCGCCGCCCTGGACGCCATCACCGCCACCGAGGGGGTCGTGGAGGTCGAGGAGAGGTCCTACGACAACCAGAACGGCCTGGTGGAGTTCGTCCTGACCACGAAGCTGAACGTGGCCAAGGTCAAGAACGGCGTGCTGAGGTCCCTCTACAAGGTCGAGGGGTTGGAGGGCCTGGAGGAGGAGATGTCCCTGGGCGCCAACATCAGCCTCGTCCGCCACTGACCCGCGCCGGGGAGGTCGGCGCTCCGCCTCCGGCCGGGCGCCGGCCTCCCCTCCCCACCGCCCTTCGTCCCCCTTCCGAGGTCCCCATGCCCTTCCCGCCGGCCCTCCTCCGCCCGCTCCGCCGCCCGTCCCTGCTCCTGGCGCTGCTGGGGCTCGTGCTCGCCGCCGCGCCCGCCCGGGCCGAGGTCGCCCTGCGCGCCCTGAGCCCGGTGATGGTCTCGGAGGGAATGCGGAAGGCCGCGGACCCCGCTCTGCGGGCCGCCCTGGAGGAGGTCGCGGGCGGTGCCCTCGCCGGTGCCCTGGACGCCCGGTTCCCCGAGGCCGCCGCCGCCGGCCGCACCCGGGAGGAGTCGTCGCGGATCCAGCTCGAGCTCCAGGACCTGCTCCACCTGGGCCTGAGGCTGTCCCGGGCCCAGCTCCGCACCATCCACTTCGGCGAGGACCGCACCGACTTCCAGCTCTCGGTGACCGGCACCCTGTTCATCGTGAACCTGGGCACCGGCGAGGTCCTGGACGCCCGCTCCGTCACCTCGAAGACGACCTCCAAGAAGTCGGGGCGTGTGGCGGCTCCGCCCCGGGACGTGGTGGAGGCCCTGGCGGAGGCGGGGGCGAAGCAGCTCGTGGGGGAGCTGGCGGGGCGGCTCGCCAAAGACTTCCGGCCCGGCCGCATCGAGGCCCGGGTCGCCGACACCCACCGGGGGGCGCTGGTCCTGGCCCGGGGCTACATGGACGGCGCCTACAACGGCGAGGTCTTCCAGCTCCCCTCGGACGACGGCAAGCCGCCCCGCACCTTCCAGGTCTTCCAGACCCAGGAGAAGCTCAGCCTCGCACGGCCCACGTCGGCGGGGGGGCTGCCCAAGGCGGGGACGGTCCTGGCGCGGATCGGCATGACGGCCAGCGCCGGCAACACGCCCCGGCTGATGGTGGCCCGGGCCGAGGGGGAAGGGGAGGCGGTGCGGGGCGTGGCCCCCGAGGACATCGACCAGTGGGCCGAGGACCTGCTGGCCGACTCCGGCTTCGTGGTGCTGCCGTCGGCGGGGGACCTCGTGCGGGCGCAGCTCGCCGAGGCGGCCCGGGTGGACGTGGCCGAGAAGGCGCTGGTGGGGGCGCAGGTGCAGCCGGACCTGCTGGTGGTGGCGCGCATGGAGAGGGCGACGCTGACCTCGTCCTTCGACGAGAAGACCTCGTCGGACCTTATGATCGCCGAGGTGACGGCGTCCCTCTCCTTCGTGGACGTCCGCAGCGGCGCCGTGCTGTACGGCACCGACGCGACGGAGAAGCGGCAGGACTACGTGCAGGAGGGCGGCAAGCAGTTCGACGCCGACGACCTCTTCCCCGGCCTGGCCAAGGACGCGGTGCTGGCGGCGGCCAAGAAGGCGGCGGCGGGCTTCAAGCCCCGGCGCGCCTCGGCCAAGGCGACGGCGGCGACGCCGAGCCGCCTGTCGTGGTCGGTGCAGGACATCCCCTTCGGGGTGGGGACCGTCGCCGAGGTCTACCGGGGGGCCAAGGAGGTCAAGGACGGCAAGGGGGGCTCCCTCGGCTTCGTGGAGGAGCTGGTGGGCACGGCCCGGGTGGTGGAGTCGGACGGCAAGAAGGAGAAGGCGCAGCCGATGGTGCTGGCCACCGCCGCCGTCCCCGGCCTCCGGCTGAAGGCGGTGGCGGGGACGGCGACCAGCGACGCCCGCCTGGTGGCCCTGGGGGAGGTCCGCCTCCAGTCGTCCCCGGGCTCGGCGGTCCGGGTGCGGGTCGGGGACCGGGAGCGCGACCACGCCCGCACCGCCCTCTACGGCAGCGGCGCGTTCCAGGCGGTGGTGGACGGCGACCTGGCCCGGCGCCTGGACACCGCCTCGTCCTTCCTCAACTCCGGGGCCTTCGCCGCGGGGGGAGACGCCGTGGCGGAGGTGAAGGCGGCCTCCCCCACCCATCGCTGGGACGTCGAGGCGACGGTGACGGTGGGGGCCCTGGAGAAGAAAGGGGGCAAGCTGGCGCGCACCCTGCGGGCGGACGTCGCCGTCAGCCTGGTGGACGCCGAGAGCGGCCAGCCGGTGACCCTGAAGCGTCCCAACGGCGAGACCATGACCCGCTACACGAACTACTACCTGGAGCGGACCCTCTCCGCCCGCGAGAAGAAGGGGGTGGTCGCCGTGGGTCTCGCCGACGACGATATGCCCGCGGCGGTGGAGGTCCTGCTCCTGGACGCCTTCCGCGAGGCGGCCAGCCGCACCCGGAAGCTGGCGGACGCGGGCCAGTCCCCCTGATCGCCGCGAGTCCGCCGCGCCAAGGGGCAAGGGGGACGGAGCGCCCGCTGGGGTGGACCGAGGGGCGGAGACCGCCCGACCTCTCCCGCGGGGTCCGAGGACGGCGGGAGCCCGTGTGGTGTGTTCGCGCGAGAACAACCCCGGTATCCGCCGCAGGCGCTTGCATCCAGCGGGGTTGGCTGCAAGCGACGCCCATCGCCCGCGGACCTTCTCGGTGGTCAACCTGGAGTTGGAGGCGGAGGAGCGGATCGGGGAGACCCGGGTGCTGTGGCGGCCGGTGGAGGCCCTGGCAGCGGTGGAGGAGGTGCTGTGGGGGAGAGGCTGAGCCGACGGCCCCCACCGACCGCGAAGGGAAGGGAGTGGTCGCCTTGGACATCGCCGAGGGCGGTGTGCGTCCGAGGGGTGCCCTCCGGACCCTTGCCCGGTGGAACACCCTGTCAGGGCTGCGCGAAGGCCGCCATGAAGGGCGCGCGCCCCGTCGGGTTGGCGCCGGTGAGGGTGCCCACGCTTCCGCCGAGGTCGAGGTCGTGCTCCATGAAGCCGGCCAGGACGACGGTGCCGTCGTCCGCCACGGCCATCATCGTGTTGAGGTTGTCGGCGTCCATCGGGTACAGCGCGCTCCAACGGGGGGCGCCGGTGGCCCCGTCGAAGGACGCGAGGAAGAGGGCGTCGCCCCCGGCGCCGGCGGCGCCGCAGCCGGCGTCGAAGTCCTCGTCGGCCGTCGTGGTGTTGCCGGCGACGTAGACGTTGCCCAGGGCGTCGAAGGCGACGGCCTGGACCTCGGAGTTCACGTAGCCTCCGAACCGGTGGACCCAGGCGAGGCCGCCTTCGTTGTCGTAGAGCACGACGTACCAGCCGTCGACCTGCCCGGTGTCGCCGCCGAAGTCGCTGGCCATGTAGCCGGTGCCCGCCATGGCCCAGTACCCCGAGCCGTGGCTCGCGACCCGGTCGGCGGCGGGACCCTCGAAGGGGGCGAACATGTCCGGGACGCCGTCGGGATCCAGGCGGACGACGAAGCGGCCGCTCGGCGTGCCGATACCCAGGTCGACGCCGGACTCGCCCTCGGTGATCACGTAGGTGCCGCAGGCGTCCCCGGCGACGTCGTCGATCTCCTGCGTGGCCTCGTCACCCCACGCCCCGCTCCAGACGTGGTCGCCCGCGGAGTCGAGGCGAAACGCGGCGAGGTCCTTGCCGCCGCCGTGGGGGAGGGTCCCGCCGCCCAGGTCCACCGCCGCCTCGACGTAGCCGGCGAGCACCACGCCGCCGTCCCGCTGCACGACCATGCCCAGCTTGGTGAGGTCGTCGTCGTCCACGAGGACGCCGGTGCTCGCCCCCGTGCCGTCGGCGGCGGACAGGCGCCAGACCTCGTGCTTCACCGCGATCAGGCTCCCCGTATCATCGAAGTCGAGGGCCTCGATCCGCCAGATGTCGTCGCGCCGCCACCGCTCGTTCCCCGTCGCCACGTCGACGGCGATGAGCGACTCGGCCCCCACGTAGGCGGTCCCCCCGTCCACGAGCAGAGCGAGGGGCTCCTCGCCCTCCCACGAGGTCGCCCAAAGCGCGGACGGCGAGCCGGAGCACGCCGCGCCGGCGTCGCCTCCGTGGCCGGTACCGTCGCAGGTGGACGGGGGCTCGGTGGTGTCGTCGTCGCCGCCGGTGTCGTCGTCGCCGCCGGTGTCGTCGTCGCCGCCGGTGTCGTCGTCGCCGCCGGTGTCGTCGTCGCCGCCGGTGTCGTCGTCGCCCCCGGCGTCGTCGTCGTCGCCGGTCGGGCCGCAGCCGGCCGGGCCCAGGGGGGAGGAGACGAGGGCGGCGAGGAGGAGGAGGGCGGGGGTAGGCGAGGACGTGGAGCTCATGGGGATCCTCCAATTCGTGGTGCGTGGGGGCACCTCCCTTCAGCGAGCAGAGTCTACCGCACGCGAGAGCGACCGTGGAGGTACCCCGTGGGCTCGGGTATGGTGGTCGTGTGTGACTCCGCACCGCGCGGGCCCGCCGCCGGGCGGGCGCCACCGGCGCCGACCTCGATGTTCCCCCGGCCCCCCTGAACCCGCATGGGGTCTTCCCATGCGGCCGAACACGGATCCGTGACGGCTCCGCCCTCGCCCCCCTGGCTCCTTCCGTTCTGCGACGCCCGCCGCGTCCGGCCCGCCGGGTGGGCGTTCCTGTTCTTGCTATACGGCACGGCCGCGATCCTGAGGATCGCCTGCTGGACCGAGCACCCCGCCGTCGCGGAGACCCTCTTCGTCGGCTCCGCCGCCGACATGTTCACCCGGGGGGAGGCGAGGTGGCCTTGGGAGCTCACCCAGGAGCCCTACGCCCTCGGGCCCGGGCTGGAGGCGATGGGCCTCGCCCTGGCGCACCCCCTCCTGGGGGAGAGGCTGCTGGCGGTGCGGGTGCTGGGGGCCCTGGCGGACCTGGTCACCACCGGGGTCGTGGTGGGCGTCTTCTCCCGCCTCTCCGGGGGGCCGACGGCCCTCCTGGTGGGCCTCGCGCTGGTCCTCGCCCCCGGCGCCGTCGCGGACCATCGCTACTACTGGGGAGTGCCCCACGCCCGGCAGTGGCTCTACGCGGCCCCCGCGCTGCTGGCCCTGGCCACCCTGCGGGACACCCCCGCCCCGAGGGCGATCCGCCGGTCGGCCCTCGCCGCCGTCGCGGGGCTGCTCCTGGGGCTCGGGTGCGCCGCGTACCTCCTGTTCGGCCTGGTGGCCCTGGCCTTCGGAGTCCTGGCCGCCTCGGGGTGGCTGGGGCCGCTCCGGCCGCGGGAGATCGCCGCCGCCGCCGCGGGCTTCGCCCTGGGGCTCTCCCCCCTCGGCCTGGCCCTCGAGGTCTCGGCGGTCCAGGGGGCGGGCGCGGACCCGGGCCGCTTCGCGGAGCTGGTCCGGTTCCACCTGCTCTCGCCCCAGCGGCTGCTCCTGCCCATCGGCTTCCCCGCCATCACCTTCCCCCTCCCCTGGGACGTGGGCGCGGGGTCCACCGCCCTCCGGGCCGCCCTGGCCCTGGTGGTCTCCGTCCCCACCCTCGCCTGCGCCGTCCGGGTGGGGAGGTCCCTCGCCCGGGCGCCGCGCCCCGATCGCGCCTCCCTGCCCCTCGCCGAGGGGGCGGCGGTGGTCCTCATCGCCGTCGTCGCCCTCTTCGGCCTCGGCCCGGCGACGCCCCCGTTCACGACCCTGCCGGGCACCACGGGCCGGTACGCCGTGGTGCTCTTCCCCGGGGCGGCGCTGCTGGCGGCCCGGGTGGCGCTCGACGCCTCCGCGGCCCGCTGGATGCGGGCGGCGCTGCCGCTGGGGCTGGTCTCGGGGCTGGCGGTGCTGGGCATCGACGCCGCGCGGGGGCCGACCCCGGGGGTCCTGGAGCGCCCCGACGGCTCGGCGATCTGGCTGGCCCGCCACGACCGGCGCGTGGGAGCGAGCGGGGAGGAGGTCGCGGGGCGCCTGCTCGCGCGCGGGCCCGGGGACCGCTGGGGCTACGCCTTCGGCGCGGGGATCGAGGCGAGCTCGAGCCCCGGGGAGCCGCCGCCTCCCACCGCCGTCATCGCCGAGGATCCGGGCCTCGCGGACGCCTACGTCGCGGGGATCTGCTTCGGGTGGACCCTCTTCCGGAACGGCGTGGTGGGGGTCGGGGTGGCCCACGCGGTGGCGGTGCCCTCCCCCGAGCCCCCCTCCCACGCTGACGCCGGGCGGTTCCCGGCCGCCTGCGCCGCGGGCATCGCCGAGTACGTGCGCTACGCCGTCCCCGCCGGGGACCAGGACGAGGCCGCCGCCGCCGCCGCCGAGGCATTGGGCCCGATGGGCGACGCGCTCCGGGAGGCGTGGCGGAGGATGCCGGCGGAACACCTCTTCGCCCGGAGGGTGGACGCGGCGGAGCTCCGCGCCCGGGGGCTGGCGGCCGTGGGGGGGCGACCCGCCGGACTCGGGGGGGCCGCGGAGAGCGGGGGTGAGACGACGGGTTGCGGCCCGCCGTCGGAAGGGGGCGAGGCGAGCCCCGATCCGACGACCCTGGTGGTGGTCCACAGCGTCACGGGCCGGACGGCGCGGGTGGGAGCGGAGATCGCGGCGATGCTGGGGGCGCCGTGCGTCCGCTACCGCGACGCGCCCCCCCTCCCGGGCTACGCCCCCGGGTCGGGGGGAGCCCTCGCCGAGGTCCTCCCGACCCTCCGCCTGGATGGGGTGAGGGAACTCTACGTGGGGTTCCCCATCTGGGCGGAGGGGCCGGCTCCCCCCGCCCTCGCCTTCCTGGAGCGCCTGGACCTGGCCGGGATCCGGGTCGTGCCCTTCTACACGTTCACCCACTACGCGGCGCCCGGCGCGCTGGCGGCCCTGGCGGACGCGGTGCGCCGAAGGGGGGGCTCGACCGCCCCGCCGCAGGGGTTCCTGTTCCCCCTGGCCGCCACCGACGACGATGTCGCCGCCGCCGCCCACCGGGCCATCCTGGGGCGCCCCGACCTGTGGAGCAGGGGGCGTACCGCCCGCGGGCCGGCGCCGTCCCCGGGTTGCGCCCCGGGACCGGAGGCCCACGGCGCGCCCCTGTGCGCGGTCCCCGAGGGGGACGCCTGGCTCGGCGACGATGGCTCGCCGGGCAGCCCGAGGGGCTACCCGCCGCCCCGGCGGGTGCGGGTGCCCGCCTTTCGCGTCGACCGCCACGAGGTGACCATCGCCCAGTACGCGCGGTGCGTGGACGCCGGGGGTTGCCCCCCCGTCGCCCTGGACTCCATGGCGTGCCGCCCCCTCGGGGCCCTGGAGCCGGAGCTGCCCCTGCCCTGCGCGTCGGAGCGGGACGCCCGGGCCTATTGCGGCTGGGCGGGCCTGCGGCTGCCCACCGAGGCGGAGTGGATCCGGGCCGCCCGGGGCGAGTCCGCCACCCCGCGGCCGTGGGGGGAGGACCTGGGCGATCCCTCGACGCCGCTCCGCGCCAACCTGGGCGGGAAGGCGGGGACCACCCTGCCCCACTACTCCCTGGTGCCCGACGAGCTCCCCTGGCCCGACGACGGCTTCCCCGGACTCGCGCCCCCCTGCGCCTTCCCCGCCGGCGAGAGCCCCTTCGGCGCCTGCGACCTGGTGGGGAACCTGGCGGAGTGGGTCGACGGAGCCCCCTCCCCCGGGCCGGGTTGGCTGAAGGGGGGGAGCTGGATGGACGCCGACCCCGCCGCGCTGCGGATCGGCTCCCGGGCCTCCCTGTCCCGGGACTTCGGCATGTACCTGACGGGGTTCCGGTGTGCGGGGCCGGCGGTGGGCGCTGGCGGGGGACCTCCGGGAGGGGGCGGCGGGTGACCGCCCGGATCCGCAGGGGGGCGCATCGCGCGGCCGCCCCGGGAGCCCCGGGGACGCGGACCGATCCGGGTGGCGCGGCGCGGCCGCCCCCCGCGGGGCCCGCCCCGGGGAACGCACCCTCGGGGACCCTGCTGGGCCGCGGACTCGCCATCCTCGTCGTGGCGGCCTGGATCTGGCTCTCGATGACCCAGGTGCCCGCCCTGCGGGCCTGGGAGAGCACCCGGTCCTGGGGGTGGACGGCCTTGGGCCTCCTCTGGCGCACCGCCACGGGCGAGCCGGTGGTCGTCCATTCCGATCTCCCCCTCGGAGTGCTCGCCGCCGCGGAGGCCGCGGTGATCGCCGCGATCCTCTTCGCGGCCGCCGTGGCGCGGGAGGCGTCCCCCGCGTGGCGACTCGCGTGCCTGGTCACCTGGGCGCAGATCTTCCCGTATCTCCCCGCGATCCTCGAGCTGTCGGGCCTCTGGCTCGCCCTGCCCGCGGCCGGGGCCATTCCCATGCTGGTGGCGGCGAAGGGACGGCGCCCCCTCGGGCCGGCGGCGATGGTCCTGGTGGAACTCGGCTGGGTTCCCGCGTTCTTCCCCTTGGCGCTCTTCACCGGAGTCATCCTCCACGTCGCGCCGCGGGTGGTGCTGGTGGGCCTGCCGGGGTGCATGGCCCTCGCCGCGGCCGTGGCGTGGGGCACCCCCCGCTGGTTGGGGATCCGCCGGCCATGGCCCAGCCTCCGCCCCGCCGTGTCGGTCCTCGTCAGCGGGTTCGCGTGGGCCTACGTGGGCGGCTCGCGCCTGGGCGCCTGGCACGAGGCGACGGAGGCCGGCCCGCGCTGCCAGGAGGTGAGACGGGGGCAACCCGGGCTGAGATGGTACGACACGCCCCCCGGCCCCCCGCTGTGGTCGGCGGTCCCGGTCCCGGGCGGAGCGCTGGCCGTGGGGGACGGGTTCGCCGTCCTCGCTCAGGACGCCGGCGGTCCGCCGGAGAGGGTCGAGATCCCGGGCTGCACCCATCCGGAGTACCTCGCCCCGGCCCGCCCCTCGGGCTTCTGGACGGTGTGCGCGATGCGCCGCGCCGTCCGCCTCGAGTCCTCCCCGCTTCGGGTCGTCGAGGACCTGGAGCTCCCTGGCCCCGTCGCCGAGACGCGGGGGGTGGTGGATTGGGGACGGCACGGGTTGCTGGTGTCGACCACCGGGGTGTCCGCCCTGCTCGCCCGCGACCGTGCCCACACCTGGCCCTGGAGGCAGGGGGTCGCCAACATCCCCGTGGACCTCGGCGAGCGCCTGGCCCTGCTCACCTTCCGCAACGTCATCGAGCTGGACGCCTCCCTGGGGGCCCGGAGGAACGCCACGGTCCCGACCGCGATGTTCACCAACGCCGCCCCCGCCGGCGGCGCGGCGGGGCTCTGGATCGGGGACGCGGCGCGCCAGGGACTCCACCGGTTCTCGACGGAGGCGTGGCGCGTGGAGGGCTTCGTCCCCCTGGGCTTCCCGCCCCGCCACGTCGTGTCCGACGACGCCGGCCGCGCCGCCGCCGTGGACCACATGAGCGGCGCGATGGCGCTGGTGGACCCGGAGCGCGGAGTGTATGCCCGCGCCGACGTCGGCCCCCGGGCGCGGAACCTCGCGTGGGCGGGGGACGGGAGCCGGATCGTGGGGGTGTCGTCGTGTGGCGTCTACGCGATCCACCCGCCGGCCACCGCCGGCCCCGGTGGCCGGGGGCACGCGCCCTCACCCGAGGAAGCGTCGCTCCCCGATGGTCCGCAGCATCCGTAGGGCGGTGCGGGCGAGGTGGCCGTAGCCCGCCGAGTGCTTGGAGCGCCCCCCGATCCGCGGAGCGTAGTGGACCGGCACCTCCGCCAGGCGGTGCCGCGCCCTCAGGACCTCGATCATCATCTCGGGCGAGAACTCCGGGCCCACGCCCCGGACGCGGCCCCGGACCTCCAGCCAGACGTCCCGCCAGAGGGCCCGGTACGTGCAGCCCACGTCCGTCAGGCGCGTCCCGCTCCCCTCGCGCCGCCACAGCGCCCCCAGGAGCCCGGCGACGGCCACGTTCGCCCACCGTTGGGGCGGGTCCATGCGGGCGCCTTCCTCGATCATCGGGGGCGCGGTCCTGGTGCCCACCACCATGTCGGCGTCCTTGAGGGCCTCGAGGAGGCGTCCGAGGTCACGGGCCCGGAAGGTCCCGTCCGCCTCGGTGACGATCAAGACCTCCCCGCCGGCGTGATCGAGGCCGTGGGCGATGGCCGCGCCGTAGCCGCCCGGACTCCGGGTGAGGACCCGGGCCCCTGCCGCCTCGGCCTCCCGCGCCGTCGCGTCGCGGCTCCCGCCGTCCACCACCAGCACCTCGTCCACCCACGGGCGGAACTCCCGCACCACGAAGGCGACGCTGTCCGCCTCCTCGTAGGCAGGAATGACCAGCGAGCGCCGGCAGGTCGGGAAGGAGGCGGTCCTCACCACCGACCTCGCGGCGCGCAGGTCCTCGATCCGGTTCACGTTGACGTACTCCCCCCGCAGCTCGAAGGGCAGGACCGTCCCGCCGTCCCTTGCCAGGCGGTCCAGGGCGTCGGTGAGCTCCCGCCTGCCCGTCCGCCGGGACGGCGGCGTCCGGCGGAGGGCGTCGAAGACGGCGGGGCCGATCAGGTAGGTTCCGGTGCCCATCCACGGGCCGTCCACCCGCTCGGGGCGCTCCTCCAGCCCCACCAGGGCTCCGTCCCGCGGGGTGACGGAGCAGGTGCGGGCGATCACCCGCGGATCGGGCTCGCGCCGCACCCCCACCACGGCGTCGGCGCGCCGGGAGGCGGCCAGGGCCGGCAGCTCGGCGTGGTTGGACCCGTGGTAGACTTCGTCGCCCAGGAGGAGCACGAAGGGCGTGGGCACCTCCCCCTCCACCCGGGCGATGCCGTCGCCCAGGCCCTTCTCGGGCGAGGGGTTGTGAAGGTATCGGACCCGGACCCCGAAGCGCTCCCCGTCCCCGAGCCAGCGTCGCACCGCCTCGCCGAGGCGGCCGACGAGCACCACCACCTCCTCGATCCCGAGGTCTTCCCTCGCCATGCGGACCAGGCGCCCGAGGATGGGCTCGCCCGCGATGGGAAGGAGGCACTTCGGAGTGGTGGCGGTGAGCGGGAGGAGCCGCGTGCCGTGTCCCGCTGCGGCGATCACCGCGGTCCGTGGGGATCCGGGGCTTCCCACGATTCGAAGGGGCCTCCTGTGCCGCCGGCCGCGCGCCGGGCGGGCAGGATAGCCCAGGTCCCCGGCGAGAGCCATGGCGACCGGGGCGGAGGCGCTCGGACGTGACCCCCTCCGCCCGCCCGTCCAAGGCCGCCCCACCGCGTTCCGCGCCCGACGGGCCTGCCCCGTGGCCCTGGGTGCTCGTGGTGGAGGCGGTGGTGGTGGGCGCCGTGCTGTCGAGCCGCACCAGTCCCGTGGGCAAGCTGCTGATGCTGGTCCTCTTCCACGCTCCCTGGCTCGGCTGGCCGATCTGGGTGGCGGCGGCGCGGAGGGTGGGGCTGTCGGCGAGGGCCACGGGCGCGGCGGTGCTCCTCCAAGGACTGGCGGCAGTGGCCGCGGCGCTCCTGGTCAGCGGCGTCCTTGCCTGCCTGCTGCGCTGGCCCGCCCCGGAGTCGGGGGCGCGGGCGACCCTGGCCCTGCTGCACCTGCTGGCCGGGCTCACCCTCGCGCTGCCCCTGGCCCTGTACCTGGGCCCCCACGTACGGGCGACGTGGACCCCGGGCCGCCTCCTCCACGTCGTGGCCGGGGGGACGGCGGCCGTCGCGGCGCTGCTGTGCGTCGCCACGGGCATGCTCCTGGTGGACGCGCTGCCCGCCCGGGTCGCCCCCTCGCCGGAGCACGCCGCCCTGGCGCGATCCCTCTGGCGCTTCCCCCGGGCGCCCCTCCTCGTGGTCCACGTCGCCGCGTCGGCGGCGGCCGTCTCCGTGGCCGCCGCCCACGTCGTCCGGGCGGTCCGCACGGGTCGCCGCTTCCCCGCCCTCGCCGCCGCCCCCCTCCGCCTCTTCGGATCGGGGCCCCGCGCCGGGGCCGCCGCGGGGATCGCCCTGGCCCTCGCGGCGGTGGCCTGGGGTGCCTCCCTGGACGCCGCCCCGCCACCCCCCGCCACCCCCCGCTCCGGCGGCCCGCTCCCGGCCGCCCTCGCCCGCCCCGCCGAGGGCTGCGCCTTCGCTGGGGGGTGCCACGCCGTGGCGGTGGAGCAGTGGAGGACCTCCCCCCACGCCCGCTCTGGCGTCTCCCCCTTCCTGGAGGACGCCCGCTCCCTGCGGGTGGCCGAGGCGGGGACCGAGGGCGGACGCACCTGCCACACCTGCCACGCCCCCCTGGCGCGCCTGGGGCCGGCCCCGGAGGGGGTCGCCGATCCCCGGGTGGCCCGGGGCGTGGACTGCCTCGGCTGCCACTCCCTGCACCCCGGCCCGGAGGCCGCCGACGGCGACTACGCCCTGGCGCCTCCGCGGCCCTACCCCTTCGAGGGCTCCCCGGAGGAGGGGCTCCGGGCGACCCTGCGGTACCTGGCCGTGGCGGTGGCCCCGGAGCGCCACGCCGCGGACCTCGGGGGGCCGAGGCTCCGGGAGGCGGCCCTGTGCGCCTCGTGCCACCAGCAGCACACCGGGATCGACGGCGCGGTGCGGGGCCAGGACGCGCCCGCCTCCCTGGCGGCGGGCCCCGGGGCGGGGGCCGGCTGTGTCGGTTGCCACATGCCCGTCGTGGAGACCCGGGACCTGCTGGCGGTGGACGGCAGGATGCACCACCACGGGCTGGTGGCGGCGGAGCCGGACCTGGGTGCCTTGCTCCAGGGGGGGCAGGATGCGGAGCCGGGGATGCTGCCCGGGCGCGCCCGGCTGAGCTGGGCGGGGGAGGGCCCCGGGGCCGCCGGGTCCCGGGAGCTGCACTTCGAGGTGGAGGCGACGGGCACGGGGCACGCCTTCCCCGGCGGGACCCTGGACCAGGCCCGGCTGGACCTGGTGGTCCGGGACGCCCGGGGCGCCGAGGTGGGCCGGTCCCGGGTCGCCGGGGTCCGCCTCGTGGACGCCTCGGGCGCCCCCCTCCTCCGTCACCAGACCTGGCGCGCCGCCCGGGCGATCCCCACCGGCGCCGCCCCGGAAGGCCCCCTCCTCCCCGCCCGCCCGGTGCGGGTGCGCGTGGCCGTGCCCGCCTCGTCCTCGCCCCAGACGGCGACCCTCCTCTACTCCGCTCGCCCCGCGGCCCTCTGGACGGCGGTGGTGGGGGAGGGGGCCCCCGCGGAGGTGGAGGTCGCGTCCGTGGCCGTGCCTCCCGCGGCACCGTCGCCCGCGTCACCGGGGGGGTGAGGCGGGATCGGCACGCCCCCCTCCACCCGGTAGACTTCGTAACCGCCGCGGCCGCCGGGCTCGGGGAAGCGGCGCTCCAGGACCAGCGAGAGTCCCTCTCCGTCGACCAGGTCGGTGAAGCGGGTGAACCACGGGTCCGGGCCGTCCGCGACGGGGGCCAGCAGGTCGGTCTGGACCTTGCGGACGTACAGGGCCTCGGGATCGGCGAAGGTGGGGCGGAAGTAAGCGTCCCGGTCCAGCTCCCGCACCGAGAAGTCGGCGCCGTAGGGGTTGCGGACCCGGACCCGGCCCTCGGTGTAGTACAGGGCGTTGAAGTAGGGCTGGGGCTGGAGGGCGTGGGGGCGGTGGTGGCCCCCGGCGTCCAGCCAGTGGGCCAGCGCGTACGACGTGTCGCTCATCAGCCGCGGGCCCCCCGTCCGGGCAAGGGCCGCCGCCCACGCCAGGTCGAAGCGGGCCGCCAGCGCCAGCCAGAGACCGATGGACGCCACCGCCAGGGCCCGGCCGGTGCTCCGACGGCCCACATGCAGGGCCGCCGCGGCGATGGCCAGGTGTGGGAAGGGGTAGACCATCGCCATGTGATGGGGGCCCAGGGAGGAGAGGGTGAAGGGGGTGCAGGCCCAGATCGCCGCCATCGCCCCCAGGACCGCCGCCGCCCGCCGCCGGTCCAGGCGATCCGGCCGGGGCTCCCCCTCGCCGGCCTGCCCCGGGGTGGGGCGCGGCCCCAGGGCCACCGCCCCCAGCACCACGCACGCCGCGACGAACAGGGGAAGCCCCAGGGGGTTCCCCGGCAGCTCCAGCCCCGTGAAGATCCGCAGGAACGGGGCGAAGTCGAACAGCGAGACGGCCTGGGCGGTCCGCGTCCCCAGGTTCTCGGCCAAGGAGAGGGTGTCCACGCCGACATCGGTGCGGCCCAGGTTCCGTCGGACGAACTCGAAAGTACCCGCAGTGAGCAGGTTGTAGGCCAGGATCGGCCATCCCCCGAGGGCCAGGCCCGCCCCCAGGGCGCTCCACCCCCGCCGCCCCCAACGCCGCCATCGCCCCGTCGCCGCCAGGCAGGCGCCCACCCCCAGCAGCGCCCAGGCGAAGATCAGGGAGTTGGTCAGGCCCAGCCCCAGCAGGGATCCCGCGGCCAGCAGCGCCGCCCGGGAGCCCGACGCGCGCTCCCGCTCGAAGGCCACCAGGGCCAGGAGGGCCATGGTCTGGAGGCGGAAGGGGATGGGGAGGGCCCGGGTCAGCACCTGGGTCATGGGGTCCACCGCCAGCAGGAGCGCGGCCAGGGCGGCGGTGCGGGGGCCCAGCCAGGACCGGGCGAAGGCGTAGGCCGCGGCGGCGTACACGCAGAGGTTCAGCAGCGAGAAGACCTTGAGGGCGAGGGGGGAGGCCGGCAGGGCCCCCACCGCCGCCCCCAGGACCATCACGTCCACCGCGTACTCCCGCAGGAAGACCATGAAGGGGTGGTAGGTGAGGACCCGGACGCGGTCGCCGGAACGGAGCACCAGGATCCGGTCGGGGCCGACCCGCTCCAGGACGTGCCCGCCGGGGAGGTCCAGGACCGGGACCCCCTCCTCGCCCGGGTGGAGGTGCTCCAGGACGTCGCGGCCGGGGGCCAGGGCGTTCCAGACGACCTCGCCGTGGTACTCGCTCACCCCGCCGTGGGGCAGGGCGGGCAGGTGGGCCGCCGCCAGGGCCAGGGCCGCCACGAGGGAACCGAGGGCCGCGCTCCCCCTCCTCGCCCCCGTCACCGGATCCCCCGCGGCCCGGGGCGCCGATCCCCCCTCACGCCGGGGCCGGGTCGCGGCCGAGGGAGCGGCGGATCCGGGGCCGGAGGTGGCCGTTCCAGATCGCGCTGCGGTAGCCGTCCAGCAGCGCCGCGCCCCCCTTGAGCAGCCGGCGCCTCGGGATCAGGTCCCCCCCCAGGTAGCGGGCGATGGTGCGGGGGCGCAGGTAGAACTCCATCATGCCCCGGCGCTGGAGGCGCACCAGCTCCGAGGCGGGGAGGCTCGCCCCCGACAGCAGGTGCTCGGTGTCGTTGAGGGTGGGATCGAACCAGCCCGAGTACTTCCAGGTGGGCTGGCCGGCCAGGCGATCGCGGTGCTCCTCCCACAGCGCCGTGCCGGGGTAGGGGACGCAGATGTTGAACTTGGCCATGTCGCAGTCCACGGCGCGGGCGAAGCGGATGGTGCGCTCCACCTGCTCGCGGGTCTCGCCGGGCATGCCGATCACGAACAGCCCGAAGGTGAGGATCCCCGCCTCGCGGCACCAGCGCACGGCGTCCAGGGCCTGCCGCGCCGCCGCCTTCTTCTGCATCAGGCCCAGCACCTCGTCGTCCCCGGACTCGATGCCGAGCTGCACGAAGCGGAGCCCCACCGAGTACGCCTCCTTCAGCAGCTCCGGGTCCACCAGGTCCACCCGGGTCTCGGTGAACCAGGTGACCTTCTCGTGCAGGCCGCGGGCGCGCATCTCCGTCGCCAGGGCGTCGAGCTGCTTGCGACCGAACGGGAAGATCGCGTCGATGAAGCCGAAGACCCGGACCCCCCAGGTTCGGTGCGCCCAGTCCATCTCCTCCACCACCCGGCGCATGTCCCGCTTGCGGAGCTTCGGGTAGATGATGTCCTGGGAGCAGAACGAGCAGGCGTATGGGCACCCGCGGGAGGCCTGGATGGTGAACGCCTTGCCCTCCAGCACCCGGAAGCCCAGGGGCTCCGCCTGGTAGCTCTCGTCCACCAGCAGGTCCCAGGCCGGGAAGGGGAGCTGGTCCAGGTCCTCCAGGACGGGGCGGTCGGGGGCGTGGGCGATCCGGTCCCCGTCCCGGAACGTCAGGCCGGGGATCCCGTGCAGATCGCGGCCCTCCCGTAGGGCCCGGCACAGGTCGAGCGTCGCCAGCTCGCCTTCTCCCCGCACCACCGTGTCCGCCACCCCCGCGGCGACCAGCTCCCGGGCGAAGTAGGTGGCGTGGGCGTTTCCCAGGACCACGTGGGCTCCGGGGAGCCGGGCCCGGAGCATCCCCACCGCGTCCTCGACGCTCTCCATGGCGAAGGTCAGGCACGAGAACCCGACCACGTCGGGCCTCCACGCCTCCACCTCCGCGAGGAGCCGCTCGTTGTCCCAGCGGCGGGCGTACTGGTCGACGATCCCCACCTCGAACCCGTCCTGCCGGAGCACGCTGGCGATGTAGGCGAGCCCGGTGGGCGGGACCGCCACGGCGTACTTCCAGACCGTGCCGATCCGGCGCTGGGCGAGGGAGTTGGGGTTGACGAGCAGGACGCGCATGAGGCTCCGCGCGGGCTCCCGCGGTGAGGGCGGCAGCGAGTATAGCCGAATGCCCCCGCTCCCCCGCGGTCAGGGGCCGAGGACCGGCCGGAGCACGTAGCGCCAGGGGGACCAGCCGTCCCGGGACTCCCGGCGCGCCGCCAGCGCCTGCACCCGGGACCCGTCGTCGGCGGTGAACTCGATGGGGGCGCCCGGGGGGAGCGCGAAGGGCACCAGGACCGCGCCCCCCTGGGCCGGAGCCCCCAGGATCGGCACCCGCGCCAGGACCCGCCGCCGATCCCCCACGGGCGTCGCCACCAGGGTGTCCCCGGGCCGGGCCCACAGCGGGAGGGGCATGGGGATCCCCGGCGCCGCCGCCGGCAGGGGCTCCTCCCGGGGGATCGACCACAGCGGGCCGGTCCGGGAGGCGACGGTCCCGTCCGCCGCCACGTCCAGCACCATCCACGCCTCCGCCTGCCCCGGCGAGGCGAAGGGCTGGCGGTGGGACAGCGCCGTGAGACCGTCCGGGAGGCCGGCGGCCCGCCACGCCGGGGGCACGGGCGAGTACCGGGAGGGATCCCCGCCGCCGTCGTCCCCCACCCGCCGGAGCAGGCGCAGCCGAGAGGGATCCACCGGGCCCAGCACCCGGAGGTCCACCCCGGCGCTCCCCTCGCCCGGGGCCCCGCCCGCGGCGCTCACCCGGGCCGCCCCCTCGGGGTACAGCCACACCGGGCTCGACCACGCGCGCCCTCCCCCGGCGTCGAAGGCGCGGACCCGGTAGACGGCCCGCCCCGGGGGAGGGGCGGGATCGGTCCAGGCGAAGGAGACGGCCCAGGCCGGCCCGTCGCCCCCCGCGGGCGCCCTCGCCTCGTGGACCACGACCTCGTCCCGGAGCACCTCCACGCGGTCCACCGGCCCCTCCCCGGCGTAGGCCACCCGGACCTCCACCGCCCTCCCCCGGGCCCCGACCCCCCCCATGGGGACGCCGCCGGCCCGGAGGTCCAGGAGCGGGCGCCCGCCGTCGGTGGCGTAGGTGGCGCCCCGGCGCAGCGCCTGGAACACCGCCCCCCGCTCCGGCCCTGCCCCCACCACCGCCGTCAGGCCTCCGGGGTAGCCGCCCCAGGCGGTCCTCCCCAGCCTGCCGTCGTGGCCGTCCCCGGCGGCGAGGAGGCGCAGGGGGATCCCCCGGCCCAGGGCCAGGGTGACCGCTCCGTCGGGGTCCGCCCCCGGCACCGCCCCCGGGGCGCGGGCGTCCTCGGACTGGCCGTGGGCGGAGTAGACCTCGATGGCGGAGGTCAGGCCGGCGTGGAGCCTCTCCAGGCCCACCCCCATCCAGGGGGAGGCGGAGGTGTGGGGCACCACCAGGGCCTCGCGCCCCCCGAGCCACCGGAACAGGGACGAGGGATCGAGGGCCCTGGCGCCGGCCTCCACCGGCGGCACCGCGGGCATCCGGCGGCCCAGGGCCATCTCCCACAGCCTCCGCGCCCCGGGCGCCATGGGCAGCTCCCCCGCCTCGCCGGGGAAGTACACGCAGGCGTGGGGGCCCAGGTCGTACTCGAAGGCGTGGAGGGTGGCGAAGCGCCCGGGGCGCTGGGCGTCGTCGGCGGCGCGGCGGACCCGGGCCCACGCCTCGGGGTCGAGCTGCCAGTCGTGCTCGGTCAGGGCCGCGAAGTCCACCCGGGCCACGTCCCGGGCGTGGGCGTAGGCGTCCTCGGGGGTGCCCGCCCCGTCGGAGAGGGCGGTGTGGCCGTGGAGGTCGCCGAACAGGACCGGGGCCGCGGCGGCGCCGACCCGCACGGGGTTGCTGGTGCCCACCCGCTCCCGGCCCTCCCCGTCCCGGGCGCGGACCCGGAGCCAGGCCCACCCCTCCCCGCGGAGCACCAGCCCCCTCGCCTCTCCGTCCACCGCCGTGCCCCCCTCCACCGGGACCGACCCGCCCCCCTCGTCCCGCGCCTCCACCCGGATCCCCGCGGCGGGGGCGGGCCCGGCGTCGTTCCGGAAGGCGTCCTCGAACCGCACCGACGCCGCGAAGGGCTCGCCGGGGCGGACCGTCGTGGGGGCGATCACCCGCAGCCGCTCCGGCGCCGCCGACACCATCGGCAGGGGCGCGTCGGGGGCGACGGCGAACGGCGGTTCGGACCCCGCGGGCCGGACGATGACCTCGGGGGTGATCCCCCCCGACAGGCGGGAGCGGGGGAGGCGCAGCCGGCGCACCGTCACCGTCGCCACGTCGCCGGTGGAGAGGCCCCGGGGCGCCCGCAGGCTCAGGGCGCCGGGATCGATCCCCGGCGGCGCCGTTCCCAGGGTCACGGGCCGGGGGGCATCGGCGCGGGCGTGGCCGGGCTCCCCGGGTTCGTCCACCTGGGGCGTCCCCCCCGCCGCGCCGAACCAGGGGTGGGGCAGCGCCACCACCACTTCGCCCCCCGGTGCCAGCCCCCCGGCGCCGACCCGGATCCCAACGACGAGGTCCGCCTCGCCCCCCGCCACCAGGGGGCCGTCCGCCTCGGTCCAGGCGGCCCATGGAGCGTCCGCCGCACCGCCTCCGCAGCCCGCGAACGCCACGGCGAACACGGCGCCCCGGAGGTGCCGGAGGCGCTTCGCTCCCCGCCTCTCCAGGCGCGCCGGCGGATGCGGTCCCTGCGTCGTCGGGGGCGGCCTGGACACGCGGGGAGTGTATGCTCCCGGCGCATGTCGGGTCGACCGCCCCACGCCGTCTCACCGGAGCTTCGCGCCTTCCTGCTGGCGGCGATCCCGTCCCTGCTCCTGTTCCTGACCTACTGCGACGTGACGGTGAACGCCTCCGACGAGGGGGCGTGGATCTCGGCTGCGTGGGTGCTCCGGCAGGGGAGGGACCCCTTCCTGGACTACCTCTTCCCCCACCCGTCGGTGATGCCCTGGGTGTACGCCGCCCTCTTCGACCTGTTCGGCGAGAGCGTGCTGGTGGTCCGGGTCTTCTGGGCGGTGGTGCGGGCCTGCGCCGCCGGGTTCGCCACCCTGGCCGCCCGGGCCCTCCTGCCGGGCCGTCCCCTCCTGGCCGCCTTCCCGGCGGTGGCCCTCGCCCTGGCCGGGGGGCCCTGGCACAAGACCCACGTCGGGCTGGGGCTCGCGGTGGGCTGCTGGCTGCTGCTGCGCTTCCTCGCGCGGCCCTCCCCGGGCCGGGGCCTCGCCCTGGGCGCCTCCCAGGGGCTCGTGGCCTGCCTGGACCTCCCCAACAACGTCTTCGGGCTCCCGGGCACCGCCGCCGCCCTCTTCCTGGCGGTCGCCTCCCGCCCGAGGGGGGACCGGACCGCGGCGGGGCTCGGGCTCGGGGCCTGGATCGCCGGCCTGGCCCTCGGCCTCGCTCCCCTGGCGGCGGCGATGGCCCCCCGCCTCGGCGCCTTCGTCCTGGCCACCGGCTCCGGCGATCCCGTGCCCATCGATCCCTTCGAGATCGCCCGGGCGTCCTGGATCGGCTGGCCGGGGGTGGCGGCGACCCTGGCCTCGGGGCCCGATCCCTCCCGCCTGGTGGGGGCGATGTACCTGGACGGCATGGCGCTGCTCCCCTTCGCCGCGGCCGCCGTGGGGGCGCGGGGGCTCAAGGCGGCGGCGGGCCGGGGGGAGGCCCGGGAGGCGTACCTCGGAGAGGCGCGGGCGAGGCTGGCCCTGGCCGCGGTGGCGGCGGGCCTGGTGGTGAAGGTCGCGGTGCGGGCCGACGCCCCCCACATGTTCCAGAACGCGATCCCCTTCTCGCTCCTCCTGTGCGCCCTCTGCGCCGACGGTGCCCGGGCCCTGGCCGGCGCCCACCGCCCCCGCCGCGCCGCCGCGCTGGCGGCGGGGGCCCTGGCCGCGGCCGCCGCGGGGTTGCTGGCGTTCACCGCCACCTACCCCGATCCCTACTACGCCGGCTCGGTGACGGTGCTCGCCCAGGCCGAGTCGCGGGTGGGCCTCCGGCGGGTGCCGCTCCGGGACCGGGCCCGGGTGGCCCGGGACCTGGAGCGCTTGGACGCCTTCCTGCGGATGAACGTGCCCCCCGGAGCGCCGGTCTTCGCCGGGCCCACCTGCCCCCTGGTCCACTTCATGTCGGAGCGGCCCAACGCGACCCGCCTGATCTGGTACACGCCGCCCAAGGGGGGATCGGAGAAGGGCACCTCCGCCGCCCTCGTGGAGCTGGACCGGGTCCGTCCCGACTGGGTCGTGTGGAACATCGGGCCTCCCCCCCACGGCGAGCTGGCCCACTTCGAGGCCAGAGCGCCGGAGCTCGTCGCCTACCTGCGCCGCCACTTCGAGAGGGTCACCCTCGTGGGGCCCTACGAGGTCCGGCGCCGCGTCCCGGTCCCTTCCTCACCGCCGTCCAGGCCGCCCGCCGCTGCGCCCTGATCACCCAGCGTGACGGGGCTGTCAGGAGAGGGCGAGCCGCAGTTGGTTCGAGTCAGGCGCCTTGCCGTTCCCGTTCGTCTCCCCTTCGACTCCGCTCTCGAACCGAAACCGGCTTCACACACAGGGACATCGAGCGCCCGAGCGATGTCCTCGACCACCGAGATGGTCGGGTTCCGCGTTCCGCGCTCAATCCCGCCGATGTAGGTCCAGTGCTTTCCTGCGCGGTGAGCCAGACCCTCCTGAGTCCAGCCTCGCGCCAGGCGAAGCTCCCGCACCCGCCTTCCGAACCGATGCTGAATGGTCGGCACTGGAAGCGAACCCTATTGGAGCAAGCGCCCAAGGCACAGAGACTATAAGTATCGCCGCCGCCTCGCCCCCCCCGCCGGTCCCGTCACCGCCCCGCCATGGCCCGGTCGAGCCTCCGGGCGACGTCGGCGTAGCCCCTCTCGTTGGGGTGCCAGCCGTCGTCGGACACGAACTCGGCGGCGGGGTGGCTCAGGACGCCGAAGTTGCGGTTGTCCACCAGCACCGCGCCGGGGCACTCCCGCGAAGCCTCCACCTGGGCCTCCCGGACGTAGCGCCAGCCCCAGTGGTAGGTCATCACCGCCACCCTCGCCCCGGCCTCGGCCGCCAGGGTGCACAGGCGGCGGTAGTCGTGGGCGAGCCACTCCTTCAGGAAGGGCTGGTCCCGGCGGATCCCCGACTCCTCCACCACCGGCCGGGCGGAGCTGTAGGCGTCGGGGGCGTCGGGGTCGATCACCTCCACCGGCCAGGCGGTGCCCCGGGTGCCGAAGGCCGCCCAGGCCCGCCCGAGCCCGGTGGAGGCGGCCACCCGCTCCACCACGCCCGCGGGCACCGCCTCCGCGGGGAAGTCGGTCCAGAACGAGGCTCGCCGCAGGTTCCACGAGTTGTTGTTGCCGATGGCCGCCACCACCCAGCGGGGCCGGGCCCCCGCCTGGAGCGCCCCCTCCAGCACCTCGACCGCCTCCGAGGAGTTGGCCCCGGGCACGGCGAGGTCGATCACCGGCTCCACCTCGCCCCGGGCCCTCCGGATCCCCGCGAGCTGCTGGGGCCACGAGAGGCCGGGCGGCGCGCCGATCCCGTAGGTGAAGCTGTCGCCGATGGCCAGCACCGCGACGGTCCCCGCCGCCGCGGCCCGGGCGACCTCTCCCCGCACCGGCGCCCGGGCGGCGTAGCGGACCGCCGAGTGGAGGGCCTCGAACAGGAGCAGCCCCAACAACGCGGCCAGCGCCAGCGTCCTCGCCCCGGGCCGTCGCCCCGGCCCCGTGCGCCGCGCGGTGTCCGCCATCCTCTCCGAGGGCTCCCGTGGCCGGCAGGCTACCCGCGGTCCCCCGGTCCTTCAAGCCACCCGGCCGGTCCTCCGGTCCTCCCTCGTCCTTGACACGCCCGGGAGGGCGGTGCTAGCAGGAGCGTGGGCGTCACCCCTCCGAGCGGTCCACGAGGCCGCCGGTCCTCCCCGAGTGGGGCGGCGGGGCGCGGGTGCGCCGCTGGGACGACGGGAGGGAGGGAGATGGCGCGGATCCTGTTGGTGAAGGTGGCCCGGTTCGGCCGACCGCTGCCCGGCGCCCCGCCCATCACCGTCTCGCCCCCCCTCGGGATCCTCTCCCTGGCCTCGCTGCTGCGGGAGCGCCGGGGCGACCGGCCCGCCGTGCTGGACATGAGGCTCTCGGGGGACCTCCGGCGCGCCCTCGACGACCTGGCGGGGGCGCTTCGGGCAGGGCGGCCGGAGATCGTGGGGCTGTCCGCCCTCTCCGTCGAGCACGAGTGCACCCACGCCGCGGCGGCCCTCGTCCGGCGGGAGCTGCCCGGCGCGAAGGTCGTCGTCGGGGGGCCCCACGGCACCGCCTACCCCCGCCGCGTCCTCCAGGATCCGGCGGTGGACTTCGTGGTGCGGGGCGAGGGGGAGGAACCCCTGCTGGCCCTGCGGGACCACCTCGTGGAGAACGGCGGGCGCGGCGCGCCTCCCGAGGGGCTGGGGATCTGCCACCGCGTCCCGGGGGAGGACCCGGTGGTCCCGGACAGCCACGTGGGTGTCGCCCCCCTGGACGAGTGGCCCATCCCCGCCTGGGACCTCTTCGACTTCGACCGCTACGCCCGCCACCCCGTCCGCATGGGGCAGGTGTCCGACGGCCTGCGCCACGCCGCCATGTCCACCACCCGGGCCTGCCCCTACCGCTGCACCTACTGCCACAACATCTTCGGCAAGGACTTCCGCACCCGGAGCGTCGACCGGGTGCTGGAGGAGCTGGAGCTCCTGCGGGGTCGTCACCGGGTGCGGACCATCGAGTTCTACGACGACGTGTTCAACCTGGACCGCCGCCGCATGGGGGCGATGCTCACGGGCATGATGGACGCCGGCCTGCGATTCAACCTCTACTTCCCCAACGGCCTCCGGGCGGACCTCCTGCGGGACGACGAGGTGCGGCTGCTCAAGGCGGCGGGGACGAAGCTGGTATCGGTGGCCGTCGAGAGCGCCTCGCCCCGGATCCAGAAGCGGATCCGCAAGAACCTCGACGTGGACCGGGTCTTCGACGTCGTCGACCTCGCCGCCCGGGAGCGCCTGTTCGTGCGGGGCTTCTTCATGCTCGGCTTCCCCACCGAGACCGAGGAGGAGGCCCGCGCCACCCTCGACTGGGCGGTGCGGAGCCGGCTGCACCTCGCCTCGTTCTTCACGGTGACTCCGTACGGGGCCACGGAGATGGCCGACGGCCTGGGCCTGGACGAGCACACCGCCCCCCTGGACGCGATGGACTTCCAGACCGGCGTGAACACCCTCAGCGCCGTGGCTCCCGAGCGCCTGGCCGCCCTCCAGCAGGAGGGGTGGCGGCGCTTCTACTTCGACCCCGATCGGATCCGGCGGATCGTCCGGGACAGCCCCGCCCTTCCCGGCATGCTCCACGCCCGCCTCCTCGCCGAGCGCGTGTTCCTGGACCGCTTCGCCGGACAGCGGAAGGGGTGAGGGGGGGGCGTGACCGCCCTCCGGCCCTCCTCCCCCCTGGCTTCGGGCCTGCTCTACAATGCCCCCCTCCGGGGGCGCTCCCGGAGGGACCGGTCCCGCGGTGGGGGCGCGGTCCTCGTCCCACTCCCGGCCCGGCGCAGGATGCCCGATCCCGTCTCCTTCCTCGGCCTGCCCCTCCACCCGGTGACGGTGGAGCAGGCGGTGTCCCTCGTCGAGGGCGCCGTGTCCCGGGGCGGCCGGCTCAACCACGTCGCCCTGAACGCCGCGAAGGTGGCCACGGCGCGGCGGGTGCCCGCCCTCGCCCGGGCGATCCGCGCCGCGGGCCTGGTGACGGCGGACGGCCAGGGGGTGGTCTGGGGGGCCCGCCTCCTGGGCCTGGGGGTGCCCGAGCGGGTGACGGGGATCGACCTGATGGACCGGCTGGTGGCCCTGGCGGCGGAGCGGGGCTTCCGGACCTACTTCCTGGGGGCGCGTCCCGAGGTGGTGGAGGCCACCGTCGCCCACTACCGCCGCGCCCACCCGGACCTCGCCGTCGCCGGGGCCCGGGACGGCTACTTCGGGGAGGGCGAGGAGGCCTCGGTCGCCCGGACCGTGCGGGACGCCGGCGCCGACCTCCTCTTCTGCGCCCTGCCCACCCCGCGCAAGGAGGTTTTCCTGGACCGGTGGTTCGCCGAGACCGGGGCCCGCTTCGCCATGGGGGTGGGCGGCGCCTTCGACGTCGTGGCCGGGGTGAGGCGGCGGGCGCCCCCGTGGCTCCAGGAGGCGGGGCTGGAGTGGTTCTACCGCTTCGCCCAGGAGCCGGTGCGCCTCGGGCGCCGCACCTTCGTCGACCAGGGGACCTACCTGCTCCTCCTCGCCTCCGCCCTGCTCCCCCGGAGGGGCCCGCGCCCGTGAGCCGCCCCCAGAGGAGCGCCGCCCGCGTCGCCCGGGGAGGGGCCGACGCCGCCTTGATCCTGCTCTCGTTCTGCGCCGCCTACGTGGTGCGCTTCGAGTGGCTGCCGGCCTACACGCGCCCGGAGTCCCTCGCCGCCCACTTCGAGACCAACGGGTGGCTGCCCCTGCTGGCGGTCCCCGCGTGGTGGCTGCTGCTCTACGTCCAGGGGGGCTACGCGCCCCTGCGTTCCGCCCTGCCGTGGACGTGGGCGGGGCGGGTGTTCCGGGCGGGGGCGATGGTCCTGCTCCTCCTCGGGGCCGCGGTCTTCCTGGGGAAGGTGGAGGACTTCAGCCGGGGCTTCTTCGTGGCGTTCGTGGGCCTGTCCGCGGCCTCCCTCTCCCTCGTCCGCGCCGCGGGGCGCGCCTCCCTCCCCCTGGCCCTGGGGCCCGGGGACGTGGCGGAGCGCCGGGTGCTGGTGGTGGGCACCGGGGAGGAGGCCCGCCTCTACGACCTGGCCCTGGCCGCGCCCGAGAGGGGGGCCCGGGTGGTGGGGTTCCTCGATCCCTCGGGGAACGTCCCCCCCGCCGTCCCCGCGGGCCGGGTCCTCGGCACCCTCGAGGACCTGGACGGGCTCGTGGAGCGGGAGGGCGTGGACGAGGTCGCCTTCGCCGTGCCCTTCCGGCAGCTCGACGGGATCCAGGAGCACCTCGCCCGCTGCGAGGAGGTCGGCGCCGAGGTCCGGGTGGTCGCCGACTTCCTGGGCCTCTCCCTCAGCTCCGTCCACGTCGAGTCCGTGGGCGGCCTGCCCATGCTCTCCTTCGTCCCTACGCCCTCCTGGCGCCTCCAGTTCTTCCTGAAGCGGGTACTGGACGTGGTGCTGGCGGCGACGATGCTCGCCGCCCTGTCCCCGGTGATGCTGGCGGTCGCCGCGGGGGTCAAGCTCACCTCGCCGGGGCCGGTCCTGTTCCGGCAGACCCGCTGCGGGCTCCGGGGCCGCCCCTTCCAGTTCCTGAAGTTCCGCTCCATGTACCGGGACGCCGAGGCCCGCCGGTCCGCCCTGGAGCCCCGCAACGAGCAGCGGGGCCCGGTGTTCAAGATCCGGGACGACCCCCGGATCACCCCCTTCGGGCGCTTCATCCGCCGCCGCTCCCTGGACGAGCTGCCCCAGCTCGTGAACGTGCTGCGGGGCGAGATGAGCCTGGTCGGACCGCGGCCCCCCCTGCCCCACGAGGTGGACCGGTACGAGCGGTGGCAGCGCCGGCGGCTGTCCATGCGCCCGGGGCTCACCTGCATCTGGCAGGTCAGCGGGCGCAACGAGGTCCCCTTCGAGCGGTGGATGGAGATGGACCTCCGCTACATCGACGAGTGGTCCCTCTGGCTCGACGTGAAGATCCTCCTCCTGACGGTCCCGGCGGTGCTGAGCGCCCGGGGAGCCAGTTGACCGGGGCACCGGCCCCCGGGGCCGCCGGGGTCTCCACCGTCCCGCCTCCCGATCCCGGGAGCGGCGACCTGCGGGACGTGGGGAGGGGCGCCTCGGCCTTCCTGCTGGGCCAGGTGGGGCGCCGCGTCCTCCAGTACGCGCTGCTCCTCCTCCTGGCGCGGGCGATGGGGGAGGCTCCCCTGGGCCTCTTCGTCCTCGGGGCGACCCTGGTCCAGCTCCTGGGGGCGTCCACGGGGGCCGGGATCCGGGACGCCCTGATCCGGGAGATCGCCGCGTCTGCCGGCCGCGATCCCGCCCGGGCGGGGATCGCCGCCCGCGCCGGCCTCCTGCTCGGGGCGGCGATCTCCCTGCCCACCGCCGCCGTCCTCGTTGCCTTCCGCGACCCCATCGCCGCCGGGGTCTTCGGCAAGCCCGAGGCCGCCGTCGTCGTCGCCGTGGCCGGCGCCGCCGTCCCCCCGGTGGTGGCGATGCACTGGGGGCTCGCCGTGCTCCGGGCCCTCCGGAGGGTGGACCTCCAGGTCCTGGTGGAGGACCTGGTGTGGCCCGGGGCGACCCTCGCCGCCGCGGCGGTCCTGGTGGCCCTGGGCCCGACCCCCGGGCGGGCGATGATGGCGCTGCTGGTGGCTGCCCCCCTCGCCGCCGCCGTCGCCGGAGCCCTGTCCCTGCGCCAGCTCGCCGCCCGGGGGGTGCCCCGCCGCCCCGCCGGGACCCTCGCCGCCCTCCCCGGCTTCCTGCGCCTCGCCTCGCCCCTGGTGGGGACCGGGTTCCTCTCCACCGCGGGCATGTGGCTCGACTCCCTGATGCTGGGCGCCCTGGCGCCCGCCGAGGAGCTGGGGGTGTACGGCCCGGTGTCCCGCACCGCCCTCGTGCTGCCCGTCGTCCTGTTCGCGTTCAACGCCCTGTTCAGCCCCGTGGCCGCCCACCGCCTCTCCACCCAGGGCCCCGGCGCGCTGGCCCCCGCGTTCCGCACGGTGGCCCGGTGGACGTTCGCCGGGACCCTGCTGGGGGCGATCTGCCTCGCCCTGGGGGGGCGGGACCTGCTCTCGCTGTTCGGTCCCGGCTTCGTCCGGGGCACCGGGGCGTTGATGGTCCTGGCCTTCGCCGGCCTGGTGAACGGCGCCGTGGGATCGGTGGGGGTGCTGCTGAAGATGGGGGGCCGGCAGGGGTGGATGCTGCTGGACGGCCTGCTCTCCCAGGTGGTCGCCGCCGCGCTGGCCTGGTGGCTCATCCCGCGGATGGGCCTGATGGGGGCGGCGGTGGCGGCGTGCGCCGGCTCCCTCGTCCTCCAGGGGGCGATGGTGGTCCAGGTCCGGGCCTTCTTCGGGATCCACGCCTTCGGACGAGGGTACGTGTCGCCCCTGCTGGCGGGCGCGGGGGCCCTGGGCGCGGGGATGGCGACCCACGCCCTCGCCGGGGAGTGGCCCCCGGCCCTCCGCCTCGGCGCCGTCCTCCTGGCCTGCGTCGCCTCGTTCGCGGCGGTCTTCGCCGCCCTCGGCCTCTCCGCCGCCGACCGGGACCTGCTGCGGGGTCTTCTCTCCCGGGGGGGAGGGGGCGGGGCGCGCGCCGTTCGTGCCCGGTCTTGACAGCGGGGGTCCCCTGGGGTGGGATCCCTCGGGCGGGCCGGAGGCGATGGACGCGCCGGCCTCCCCCGGGGCCCTCCCGAGGGTCGCCGCCCCCGCGGAGCCGTCGAGAACATGCGTTTCCTGCCGATCCTCGCCGCCCTGACCTCCCTGGCCGCCGCGTGCTCCTCCGACGAGACCGGGCCCGCCTGCTCCGCCGAGTACAAGGTCGTGATCTCGGTGGAGCAGTCCTCCTGCTCGGACGCCGCGGGCGTCCCCGACGAGACGTACTGGTACTGCATGGAGGCCGACGGCTCCCAGGTCGCTCTCCATTACGCTGCCCGGGACGGCGACGAGAGGCCCGAGCCCGCGGACTGGCACTTCCTCGCCGAGGGCACCCTCCAGAGCGGCGCCATCCTCGTGTACGAGACCGACGTCCTGGAGGACCGGGATCCCGAGGAGGGCTCGGTGCTCTACAGCATCTCCGGCGAGGCGACCCTGGACGCCCAGAACGTGCTGTGGGACGGCACCGAGACCATCACGGTCTACGCCGACGCCGACTCGCGCTTCCCCGACGGCTGCTCCCACGTCTCCACCGTGAAGAGCGAGATCGACACGGGGACCTGAGGTCCCCGGGGGGAGCGGCGATGCCAGTCGAGGACGTCGCCCGGCTCCTCTCCGATCCCGCCACCCGCGCCGCCGTGGCGGTGGCCGCGGCCCTGGCCGCGGGGCTGATGTGGGCCGCGCTCCGCAGGCGGCGGCGGGGGGCCGCGACGGTGGCCGCCCAGGCGCGGCGGGCGGTGCGCCTCCAGCGCCGGGGGGATCTCCTCGGGGCGGGATGGGTCCACGAGAGGGCGGGGCGCCTCCGGGACGCCGCCGAGCTCTACCAGCGGGCCGGGGATCCGGTCCTCGCCGCGGTGACCTTCGCCCGGGCGGGCCTGCCCGCGCGGGCCGCGGCGTTGCTCCTCTCCGAGGGCTACGGGGCCCACGCCGGAGAGCTGTGGTCCGGGGCGGGGATGCACGCCGAGGCGAGCCGCGCCTTCCGCATGGCGGGGTACGCCGGGCGCGCCGCCGCGGAGGCCCTGCGGGCGGGCTCCCCCGCCGACGCCGCCGCCCTGCACGAGTCTCTCGGGGACTGGCTCCCGGCCTTCCGGGCCTGGCGGGCGGCGGGGCGGGGGCCCCAGGCGTCCCGGGTGGCGGCCCTGGCCTGGGACGCCGGGGAGCGGTGGATGGCCGGCGAGGAGGGGGCGGTGGAGCTGCTGGCCGCGGAGCGCTTCGCCGCCGCCCTGGAGGTCCTCCGGGCCGGAGGGCGCCTCCCCGAGGCCCTCCGCCTCTGCGCCGCCCACGGCCAGTGGGTCCACGCGGCTCGGGGGATCCGCGACGACCCCCCGGGCGCCTTCGCCGCCGTGCCGGGGCTGATCGCGGCCGGCTTCGGGGACGGATCCCTGTGGGCGCGGGCCTTCGACACCGCCGGAGCCGCCCCCCAGGCCGAGGCGCTCCGCCGCGCCCACCGCGTCGTCCCCACCCCCGTCCCCGAGGCCCTGCGCCCCTCTTCCCCGCGGTCCCCGGCGGTCCCCCCACCTCCCCGGGGGGCCGGCATCCGGGACGACGGCGCGATCCCCTTCGAGTCCACCGCCCCCTCCCTGGTGACCTCGCCGGGCTCCCCCGCCCGCCGTCCGCCTCCCCGGGCCTCCCTCCAGGGCGACGGGGGGGCGGCGGAGGCCACCGTTCCCCTACCCCGGGACGCTCCCGCACCGGTGGCCGCCCGGGACGATCCCGGGGCGGACGCGATCCGGGCCCTCTTCGCCGGCGTCGACTCCGCGGCGGAGGCCGCCGACGACCTGCACGGCGTCGCGGCGTTCTCGTCCGAGTTCCCCGCGCGGCCCGATCCCGGCTCCCTGGGCCCCATGGAGGAGGACCCCCCGGAGGGGCAGGGTGGCGGGGACCGCGGCGGCGGATCCTGAGCCCGGGCACCGGCACCCGGGGCCAGAGGGCGGGCCGTTTGACCCCCGCTCGGGGATGGCGCTATACCGGAGCGTCGCCGGGGGGAACGGTCGGGGGACCGGCGCGGAGGGATCCTTGAGCGAGCCCCGTCCCATCGCGTCGGAAGTCTCCGGCGAGGCCGTCCTCGTCACCGGCGGCGCCGGTTTCATCGGCTCGACCCTGGCCTCGTGGCTGGTGCCGCGGAACCGGGTCGTCATCCTCGACAACCTCCACCGCAACGCCCTCCCCGGCTCGGGGCTGGAGGGGCACCCGAACCTGAAGGTGGTGCAGGGGGACGTGCTGGACCCCCACTCGGTCCACCGGGCCATCCGGGGCTGCACCGTGGTCGTCCACTGCGCGGCCATCGCCGGCGTCGACACCGTCCTGCGGGAGCCGACGAAGACGATGCGGGTGAACATCATCGGCACCTACAACCTGCTGGAGGCGGCGGTGGCCTCGGGGGGGATCAAGAGGTTCGTCGACTTCTCGACCTCCGAGGTCTTCGGCGCCTACGCCTACAAAGTGCGGGAGGGGGACGTCACCACCCTCGGCGCCGTGGGCGAGGCCCGCTGGACCTACGCCGTCAGCAAGCTCGCCACCGAGCACATGGCCCACACCTACCACCGGGAGTTCGGCCTGCCGACGGTGGCGGTGCGCCCCTTCAACATCTACGGCCCCCGCCAGGTGGGGGAGGGCGCCATCCACCACTTCATCCTCCGGGCCATCCGGGGCGAGGACCTGGTGGTCCACAACGACGGCGCCCAGATCCGCGCCTGGTGCTACGTGGACGACATCATCGACGCGGTGGTCCGCTGCCTCGTCCGGGACGACGCCGTCGGCCACTCCTTCAACATCGGCAACCCCCGCTCCACCGTCACCATCTACAACCTCGCCCGGGAGGTCGTGCGCCTCGCCGGGTCCAAGTCCGCGATCCGCCACGTGAAATGGGACTTCCCCGACGTCGAGCTTCGCATCCCCGACGTCCAGAAGGCGAGGGAGATCCTGGACTTCGAGCCCCAGGTGGACCTGGAGGACGGCGTGCTCCGCACCATCGAGTGGTACCGCTCCCGCATGGTCCCCGAGGCCGTTCCCGCGGCGGCGGACGCCGTCCCGGCATGAGCCCGGACCCCGCCCCGGGCGGCGTGATCCACCTGCACCGCCCCACCCTCGGGGAGGAGGAGGCGCGGGCCATCGCCGAGGCGCTGGAGTCCGGGCAGCTCGTCCAGGGGCCGCGGGTGCGGGCGTTCGAGGCCGCCCTGGAGGGGCTGCTGGGGGTGCCCCACGCGGCGGCGGTCTCGTCGGGGACGGCGGCCCTGCACCTCGCCGCCCTCGCCCTGGACCTGGGGCCCGGCGACGAGGTGGTGGTGCCGGACTACACCTTCCCCGCCACCGCCGCCGCCTTCGCGCGGGTGGGGGCCTCGCCGGTCCTGGCCGACGTGGACCCCGACACCGCCAACGTCACCCCGGCGACGGTGGAGGCGGTGCTCAGCCCCCGCACCCGGGCCCTGGTCGCGGTGCACCAGTTCGGCCTCCCCGCGCCGGTGGAGCCCCTGCGGGCCCTCTGCGACGCCCGGGGGATCGCCTTCGTGGAGGACGCCGCCTGCGCCCTGGGGGCGGAGGTGGCGGCCCCCGGAGGCCCGCGCCGCTGCGGCACCTTCGGTCGGCTGGCCTGCTTCTCGTTCCACCCCCGCAAGGCGATCACCACCGCCGAGGGGGGGCTGGTCACCACCGCGGACCCGGCCCTGGACGCGCGGATCCGCCTGCTCCGCAACCACGGGATGACCCCCGGCGGGCCCACCGGCTTCGTCTTCGTCGAGGCGGGCCTGAACTACCGCCTCACCGAGGTCCAGGCCGCCATGGGCCTGGTCCAGCTCGGCCGCCTGGGTGGGATCCTGGCGGCCCGCCGCCGCCTCTCCCTGGGCTATCGCGAGCGCCTGGAGGCCCTGCTGCCCGACCTGGGGCTCCCCGCGGACCCTGAGGGCGCCCCCCACACCTACCAGACCTTCCTGGTGCGCCTGCCCCCAGGGGTGGACCGGGCCGGGGTGATGGCGGACCTCCGGGAGGCGGGCGTCGAGTCCTCCGTCGGCGCCCACTGCCTGCACCGCCAGCCCGCGTACTCCCGCCCGGACCCGGGGGACGCGCCCTTCCCCGGCGCCTCGTCCCTGGGCGACCGCGGGCTCGCCCTGCCCCTGCACCCCGGCCTCGGGGACGCCGACCTGGACCGGGTGGTGTCGGCGCTGGCGGGGGCCCTGGGCCGGTAGCGGTCAGAAGTCCGGAGGCGCCACCGCCACCGGCACCGGCAGGCCCTCCACCCCCACGGCGAGGCGGTCCACCCCGTCCCCGTAAAGCTCCGTGAAGTAGATGGAGCAGGGATCCCAGTCGTCGCCGGCGCCGAAGGCGAGGCTGGCGGGGGTGTCGAGGCTGTCCGCGAAGGGGGCCGCGTCGCCGGTGGCGGTGTCGACGCGCCAGATCTGGCCGGCGAGGTTCGCGGCGACCCACAGGCCGCCCTCCACGTCCAGGGCGACGCCGTCGGGGGTGGAGCCGGCGGGCAGGTGGGCCAGCACCTCCGCCTCGCCCGCGGTCCCGTCGGCCTCCACCGCCACCCTCCACACCGGGGCGTCCGGGGCGAAGGTGCTGACCGCGTACAGGGACGCTGCGTCGGCGGAGAAGGCCATCCCGTTGGCGCTGGGGACGGCGTCGGTCCACACCGTCACCTCGCCGGGATCCGACGACTGGTAGTCCACCTGGTAGAGGGGATCGCCGGTGTCGTCGCTGACCAGCACCGCGCCCCAGGGGGTGGCGGCGACGAAGTTGGGGTTGGGCATCCCCGCCGCCAGCTCCCGGGTGAAGGTGCCTCCGAGGGAGGCGTACCACAGCCGCCCGTCGTCCCCCGAGCCGTCGAAGGTGAACTCCCCGGGATCCGCCACCAGAAGCCCCCCCTGGGCGGGGGCCAGGCCCAGGGCGGCCTCGAAGGGGGCGTGGGGGACGACCTCGCCGCTCGGCAGGACCTCCACGAGGGCGTCGGGCCGGGTCACCCACAGGCGCCCCTCGTGGAAGGAGATCCCCTCGGTGCCCCCATCGAGGCCCGAGACCACCGTCTCCACCGCGCCGGGGGCCAGGTCGTCCCAGCACGCCGGAGGGGGCCCGGTGTCGTCGTCGGCGGTGTCGTCGTCGGCGGCGGAGTCGTCGTCCCCGGGCGATCCGGGCCCGCAGGCGCCGGAGGGGAGGGCGAGGAGGGCGAGGAGGACGGCGGCGGCGTGTCGCATGGCGGGGGGATAGAGCATCCCGCGCCCTCCGGTCAACCCCGGGCCGCCGCGCCGGCCGGAAGCCATGTCCCCTTGCCACCCTGCCCCCGGGTCCGCCATGCTCCGCGCGGCGCGGGGCGGCGCCCCCCCGCGCCCCCCGTCCGGCTTCCTTGCGAACGAGGCCGCCCATGCTCCCCCAGATCCCCGTCGTCCTCCAGACCACCCTGCTGCTGGCGGCGTCGAACGTGTTCATGACCTTCGCGTGGTACGCCCACCTGAAGAACCTCAACGACCGCCCCTGGTGGTTCGCCGCAGTGTTCTCGTGGGGGATCGCGCTGTTCGAGTACCTGCTCCAGGTGCCCGCCAACCGCATCGGCGCCGCCGAGCTCTCCCTCGGGCAGCTCAAGATCCTCCAGGAGGCCATCACCCTGACGGTCTTCGTCCCCTTCGTGCTGCTGTACATGGGCCAGCCCCTGAAGCTCGACTACCTGTGGGCCGGCCTGTGCATCCTCGGCGCGGTCTACTTCGTCTTCCGGGCCTGAACGCGCCCCTCCGAGAGCACCTGGAGAGAGTGGGAGCATGGACCCGCGCCGCGACATCGACTGCCTGATCCTCCACCCCGTGCAGCGGGCGGGGTACTACCCGGTCTTCGGGCGGCTGAACTTCATCTGGATCATCCCCCAGGGGCTGTGGACCCTGGCGGGGCGCCTGGTCCGGGCGGGCCGCTCCGCCCGCATCGTCCACCTGGGGGTCTGCCACCGGGACTCCACCCAAGAGGCGGTGCGGCGCGCCCTGGCGCGCTACCGGCCCCGGGTGGTGGCCATCGCCCTGCACTGGCACCACCAGACCCACGACGCCCTCCTCGCCGCCGAGGAGGTCCGGCGGCTGGACCCGGGGATCTTCGTGGTGATGGGGGGGATCACCGCCAGCACCTTCGCCGAGGACCTGGTGCGGGAGCACCCCTCGGTGGACCTGGTGATCCAGGGGGACGCCGAGGAGCCCATCGTCGAGGTCGTGGAGGCCGTCGCCCTGGGCCGGGGGGACGTCCGCTCCGCCGCCAACGCCGTCAGCCGGGGGCCGGGAGGGGAGGTGGTGCGCTCCCCCCGGACCTACGTGGCCCGGGACGGGGACGTCACGGTCCGGGACACCATCGACTTCGGGCTCCTGGACGACTTCCCCGCCTACCGGGACCGTTGCTCGAACCCCTGGTGGGTGCCCGCGAGCCCCCTGGGCCGCCGCGCCCTGGACCGGCTCGTGGGGGGACGGCGCTTCTTCCCCATCCCGGTGGCCCGGGGCTGCGTCCACTCCTGCCTGTTCTGCGGGGGGCGGGCCTCCCACCTGGCCCGGGTCTACTCCCGCCGGGGCGTCCTGCACTTCCCCCTGGAGCAGGTGCTGGCCAACGCCCGGGCGGCCCGGGAGGCGGGTTTCGACCAGCTCTACGTGGACTTCGTGGAGCCCATGGGTGCCACCCGGCGCGACCACTACGTCGCGCTGCTCCGGGGCCTACGGGACCTCGCCCCCGCCCACGTCCAGCTCGACTGCCGCACCCTCCCCGGCCCGGAGGTCCTGGAGGCGGTCCGGAGCCTCCCCCGGGCCACGGTGATCGTGAGCATCGAGTCGGTGGAGCAGGTGGTCCGCGGGCGGCTCCAGGGCAAGAAGTGTATCGGCGACGCGGACTTGCACGCCTTCCTGCGCGCCACCCGGGACGCGGGGATCCCGGTGGAGATCTTCCTGGGGCTGGGCTACTTCGAGGGGGACGGCGATCCCCGCGAGCCGCTCCGCCGCTTCCTCCGGGAGCTGCCGAGGGAGTTCCCCCACGCCCGGGTGGTCACCAACCTCATCGAGATCGAGCCCGGATCCTCCCACCAGCAGGAGGCGGAGCGCCACGGCTTCGTCGCCGCCCGCCGCAGCTTGGCCGACTACCGCCGCGCCGCCGGGACCTCCAAGCCGCCGGTGAACTACCGCCTGGGCTACGCGCCGAGGCGCCTGTACGACGAGGCCGTCGCCCGGGGCGCTGCGGACCCGGTGGCCGAGGCCGTGGCGGAGTACGAGCGCTTCTGGGGCGACTTCTACTGCCGCAACCTGTGCCTGGTCTCCCCCCAGGCCGGCCCCCTCCGCAACGCCGCCGCCCGCGCCGGCTGCCGCCTGGCGGAGGCCCTCCACCCGGCCTGATCCGGTTGGCCGCGCGGCTGGAGCGAGAGCGCCCCGGGCGAGGAGGATGCTCGCGGGGACCGATCACCACCGCGAAGTTCGGACCGTTCGTGCGCCTGGTGCTCATCGTCCAGGACGCCGCCGCCTCGGGGCTCCAGTCCCTCGTGGCGGAGATCGCGGCCGCGGGGAAGCCCTTCTAGCCTCCGCCCTGGCCCGGCCGCCGCGACGTGCCGGGTCGCCGCGACGGTCGGTGCCGGGGTTGGGCGAATGGGTGTAGGATCTCGGGGACGGGCCGTCCCCGTTGACGATGGACTCCGGGGAGGGAGGCGCCATGGGTTGTGGGTGCGCGGGAGGGTGGGACTCATCGAACGGTGGGGGTTGCCGCAGCGAGTGGGGTCCACCGAGGACGTGCGGTTGTGGGGGGAGTTGCGGGAAGCCGGCGGCGGGGAGCGGGTGCGGGCTGGCGGGGGCATCGGCCCCTTCCGATGCCGAGCGTCCCGTCCCGTTCCGCGCGGGCCCGGGCCGGCGTCGTCCCCGCCGGTGGGCACCGGACCCCCACGACCTGGCAAGGGCCCGCCTCGCGTCCGTGCTTCCGTGGCTCCGCCGCGCGTTCGACGAGGCGGACGAGGCCCGTAGCGAGCTGGCCTCCCGCTTCGTCGGCGTGGACGGGGATGGCGATGGCGGCACGGCCCCCGATCCGCGGACCGATGGGACCGACCGGGAAGTCTTCCCCCCGCTTCGGCCGAAGCGCCTCCCCGCTGACCGAGAACGCCTGGCGCGGCTCCTGCCCTGGCTCCGCCCGATGCTGTTGGAGGCGACCCTCCGGGACGAGGAGGCGGAGGCGGACGAGGGAGCGGGGGAGACGCCCGAGGCCCCGTCCCGCATCCTGGGAAGGCCTCTGGTCCTGACCCCCGCCCTCGGCCGTCTCCTGGCGGAACAGGACCGGGCCCGCCGGGAGTTCACGACCGACGCCTTCGTCGAGTTCGCGCGGACACCGCTCGCCGCGGGGATCGCGCCGCCCACGGTCGCGGTGGCTCCGCCCTGGACCCAAGGCGAGGATGCGCCGTCGAAGGAGGACGCCAGCTCCAACGGGGGGGGCCAGGGGAAGGGGGAGCCGACCCTTCCCGCGGGAGCGGGCGGCGAGGCCGGCCTGGTCCTCCCCGAACCCTGGACCGAGGCCCGCACGGGGGTCTGCCACTGGGAGTTCTCGGTGATGGCGGAAGGGTCGTCGCGTTCCGCGGACGTGACGGACCGCCGCGTCGTCCACGGCACGGCGGCGGAGCTGCTGCGGGACGCGCAACGCCTCCAGATCGGGTGGCTCCGGCAGCCCGGCGATGCGGACGCGCACCCGGAGACAATGTGGAAGGGGTGTTGGGACTACGGATCTCTCGACGCGGAGCCGGCGAGCTACTGGAAGTTGGCGAGCGACGGAGTCGCGGGTGACGCTCTCGGCTGGCCCTGCGTCCCCGGCGCGGACCCGGGGGGTGCGTCGACGTGGGAGGATCCGGCCCCCCCGGGCTGTTCCGACTCGCCGCTGGCATGTCCAGCCGCGGGATACGTCGGTCCACCGTGCGAGGTCCCGACCCACGTTCCCGCGGTGATGACCGACGTTCTCCACGACCTCGCCGACACTGCGGCCCCGGGCGGGCAGGTCCCCCTCCCAGTGTTGCTGGGGAGGTCCGATCGGTGCGAGCTGATCGAGGGTACGAAGGAGTGCGATCCCGCCGTTCCCCGGTACTTCGACTGGCCGTTCGTGGATAGCGATGGAACCATGCAGTCGGGAGAGCTGGCCTCCCGCTTCAACCTCCACTCCGCCGATGATCGCGTGGCCGACGTGGGCTCGAACGAGGACGTCCTGCTCCAGGAGTTCATGCGACAGCTCCTGCTGGAGGATCCGGTGCTCGGCCAGGTCCGATGGGGCACGGGCCGCTCTCTTCCCTACCTCCAGCTCGGGAACGAGTTGGTGGGGACGACGGGGGCGCCGGAGCTGGCGTGGCTCATCCTGAGGCTCTGCGAGCTGGCGCACCGCTGCGCCCCGGACCTGGTGCGGATCTTCCCGGGCCTCGCCAGCCCGAGCAACCGGGCGGCGCCCGGCGACCCGGAGCACTACCTTACGGGGACGTCGGCGGCCTTGGACGAGGTCTTCTACCACTTGGTGCGTGCCGCCACCCTGGTCCGGGTCGGGACCGGGGACCCGACGCGGTTCGAGGACGTGCTCCCCGGGATCGGCCTCGCCTGGACCGACGACACGGACTCCCTCCTCTCCGCGCTGAACGGCGTCGAGCCTTCCCCCGGGTATTCCGTCCTGACGCACAGCCCGGCCGACGTGTTCCCGCTGGACTTCGCGGCCATGGTGGGCGGCCACGTCGCGGCGATGAAGGCGTGGTGCGCGGCCCACCTCGCCGCGCCCTTCCACGTCATGGACTTCCACTGGTACAACAGCCGCGGACACCCGGGGGGGTTCTTCTACCTCCACGCGCTCCGTCCCCTCGCCCGCGCCCTGCGGCTTGCCCTTGGCGCCTGGTGGAACGGGGGAGCCGCGATCCCCCTCTGGTGTACCGAGACGGGGATCTCCAGCGACCGGAACCCCGAGCATGTGGGTGGGGCTGCGGTGGAGGTGGAGGCCGGTGGAGAGCACTGGTCCTGCTTCGCCCACCTCGGTCGCTGCACGCAGTACACCGTCGGTCCGGTGGAGCCCGACGACCCCATGGGCGCCCAGGCCGCGGACCTCGAGTTCCGGAGCGACCCTGCGGCGGTGGCGGCGGCGGTGGCGGGACACGGCCCCGGCTTCCCTACGGTGGCGGTGGAGCACTGGCCGGCCTGGGTGTTCACGTCGGAGTTCGAGCAGGCAGTCCAAATGTGGTCGCGGCTGTGCTTCCTGGCGGCGAACAGGGTCGAGAAGGCGTGGTGGTACAGCAACGTCGTCGCGGAGACGATGAGCGACGGGAGCGCGACCGAGTTCTACACCTATGGCCTGACCGACGACCTGATGGTCTCGACCTTCGACGTGGCGGTCGGGTGCGAGAGCTGCGCGCTGACGGATCCCTTCACCGACGCCGCGACGCCCTACCGGATGCGGTCGAAGAAGCGGGCGTTCTGCGCTCTGAAGCGGTGGAACCAGTACCTCGGGCGCTACCTGTGCGCCGACGTGCTGCTGCGCTTCGACGGCCTGGACGCCGACCACGCCAACGCGAACCAGGGCTTCTACGCGGTCGTGTTCCGGATCGGCGCGGACACGGACGCCCACCCCTTCGCCCTGGTGACCTGGACCGATCCCCAGGTCTTCTCGGCGTGCGCGGAAGCGGCGGCGGCGGAGCCCCTCGGGGACTGCGTTCCCCGCCGGCCGGTGATCTTCGTGCCGGCGGATCCGGCGGGTGTGGTCCCCCGGGTGGTGCAGACCATCCCCAGCGAGGAGGAGGTGGACCCCGCGGTGTACGACCCGACGGGGGGGACCCCTGGGGCGTGGACGGAGGTCGACGACCCCTGCCTGGCCGACCTCGAGGAGCTGGCGGAGCCGGAAGCGGGCTCGCCGGGCTATGCCGGTGCAAAGGTGTGGCGGTTCGGCCCGGACCGAGACCTCGCGTACACGCCGGCGCCGGGGATCCTTCCCGAGATCCTGGGGACGCGGGTGGGGGTGCATGCGTTCCATCCTCCGGTGCTGACGCTGCTTCCGGCGGGGGAGCTGTTCCTCTACGACGAGGCGGAGGGCGCGGTGGAGTCGCTGCGGGAGCTGGGCTCGGCGGTGCTGAACCCGCCGGGATGCGGGTGAGGGGGGAGCATGTGTCGGTGGAGGGCCTTGGGGCTGGGTCTGGCGCTGTGGGGGTGGGGGGCAGCGGGGGGCTGCGGCCCCGCGGGCGTGGACGACGACACGAGTCCGGTGGACGACGACACGACACCCGCCGATGACGACACGACGCCGACCGACGACGACACCGCGCCGCCGGACGACGACACGACGCTGGGCGACGACGACACGGCGCCCCCCGACGATGACACCGCCCCTCCGGACGACGACACCGTTCCTCCGGACGACGACTCCACACCACCCGACGACGACACCGCACCCCCGGACGACGATACCGCACCGGTGGATGGCGACGGGGACGGCTTCGTGGATGGCGTGGACTGCGACGACGCGGACGCCGGTGTCTTTCCCGGCGCGGACGAGGTCTGCGACGGCGCCGACCAGGACTGCGACGGGATAGTCGACGAGGAGCCCTTGGACGGTGGTACCTGGTACCAGGACGGGGACGGGGACGGCTACGGCGACGCGGCCTCGCCGGTGGTGGCGTGCTCTCCGCCCGTGGGGATGGTCGCCGACGCCACCGACTGCGACGACATCCTGGCGACGGTCCACCCGGGCGCGACGGACGTGTGCAACGGCATCGACGACGACTGCGACGGCGCCGACCACTGCCCGCTTGACGGGATCTTCGACCTGGGAATGGCGGACGCGCGCATCGACTGCGAGGAGGGATACCTCGGCTACTCGATGTCTCCCGCGGGCGACGTCAACGGGGACGGCTACGGGGACATCCTGCTGGGAAACCCAGGCGACACGGGCCGAGGCTCGGCCTACCTCTTCTTCGGCCCGATATTCGGCACCCTGGACGTTGGGTCCGCGGACGTCCGCATCGAAGGAGTTCCACCCATCGGCGCACAGTTTGGGTGGGCCGTGGCGGGGGATGGCGACTTGAACGGAGATGGCTACGACGATGTCGTCGTTTCGGCGCCCGCCTACGGCGCAACCAACGTTGGAACGGTGTACGTCTTTTATGGTCCGTTGTCCGGGTCCATGTCGGCCGACGACGGCGATGCATGGATCTACATAGAGGGCCTGGCCGAAGACATCCTGGGGTATGGCGTTGCGTTGACCGCGGACGTCACGGGAGACGGCATCGACGACCTCTGGCTCTCTGCACCTGCCGCAAGTGGAGCATCAGGATACAGTATGCTGTTTGCGGGGCCGCTGGCGGGAGCTCCGAATCAGCACGACGCGGTCGCGCTGGTCTCGCCGGGCATTGACGACATCAACCCTTTGCTGGTGTCGGTCGCGGGCGACACGGCACTCGACGGAGTCGGGGACCTGATGTACTCCGGGTACCAGACGGGCGTCCAGATCGTGGATGGCGGCGTGTCTGGTTCCGTGACCGGCGACGTTGCATTCGCGACCCTCTTCCCCGAGCCTGACGTATACAGTCTGACCATCTACATCGCCGGCGCCGGGGACGTGAACGCCGATGGCTACGCGGACATCCTCATCGGCGATCCAAACGTTCCGGACGTACTAGGCGACGAGGGTGCAGCGTACCTGTTCCTGGGCCCCCTCTCCGGGACCTACCACTTCGGCGAAGCGGACGCGAAGCTCCTAGGGGAAGGCTTCGACGCCATGGCCGGCCGTCCTGTGGCTGGGGCGGGGGATGTCGACGCGGACGGGTACGACGACTTCCTCGTCGCCTCGCCCCATCTGGATATTGCCCCCGACTCCGGGGGCGTGACCTACCTGGTCTACGGGCCCGGCCCCACGGGAACCCACTCCCTCGCGGAGGCGGACGTCCGTTTCGACCCACCTCCCGGCTACCGCTGGGGTGGCTACAGCGTGTCCGGTGCCGGGGACCTGAACTCGGACGGCTACACGGACATCATGTCCATGGCCCTCTCCGACATCCCACCCATCGACTCCTCCCTCTTCATCGTCTACGGCCGCCCACGGTGAGGTGTGCGCGAGCCACGCGAGGTTCGGTCCCATCACGAACCGCGTGGTGTTCGTTCGGGATGCCGCCGGCTCGTCGCTCCAGTCCGTCACGGTAGAGTCACGGGGGTCACGTCACGGGGGTCGCGTACCAGCAGTCTCACGTTTCCCCCGCCCCCCGGCCCTTGCCCCGCGCCAGCACCGCCGCGAAGAAGCCGTCGGTCCCGTGGACGTCGGGGGTCACCTGCAGGAACCGCCCATCTCCGACCCGGCCGGCGGGGCCGGGGCCGAGGATCTCCGCCAGGGGGAGGAGGGCGAAGCCGGGCTCGGCGGCCAGGAAGGCGTCGACCACTTCCTGGTTCTCGGCGCGGAGCACGGAGCAGGTGGCGTAGACCAGGCGGCCGCCGGGGGCCACGAGGGGGGCCATGCGCCGCAGGATGGCGAGCTGCCGCGGGGGGTGGGCGTCCAGCTCGGCGGAGGTGAGGGCGTAGCGGCGCCCCGGGTTCCGCCGCAGGACGCCGCTGCCGCTGCACGGAGCGTCCACCAGGACCCGGTCGGCGCGGCCGGCGAGGCGGGCGACCTCCGGCGGGAGGGGGCCGTGGGGCGCGATCCGGACGGCCCGGAGTCGGGCCGCCCCGGCGCGCCGGGCCCTCCGTCCCAGCTCCTCCAGGGCGGAGCCCCGGGTGTCCAGGGCCACCACCTGGCCGCCGCCCATGGAGGCGCAGAGGGAAAGGGTCTTGCCCCCCGCACCCGCGCAGGCGTCCACCGCCAGGCCGCCCGGCGGCGGCGCGACGGCCTCGGCCACGAGCTGGCTGCCCTCGTCCTGGACCCAGAAAAGCCCGTCCCTGTAAGCCTGGAGGCCCTGGGCGTTGACCCGGGACGTCAGGATCGCCCCGTGCCGGGACAGGGGGCAGGGGAGGGCCACCACCCCCTCCCCGGCGAGGCGGGCGACGAGGCCGTCCCGGTCGATCCGCGCGGTGTTGGCGCGCACCGCCAGGGGAGCGCGGTGGTTCATCGCCGCCGCCAGCGACCGGCCCCCCTCCTCGCCGTGGTCCTCCAGCAGGCGCTCCGCCAGCCAGGTGGGGAGGGACGCCTCCACCCCCAGCCGCTCCGCCGCCGAGGCGCCCGCGGCCTCGGCCCACGCGGCGATCTCCTCGTCCTTGCGGAGGAACCGGGCGAAGTCGGGCCGCCCCCCATGCCCCTCCCTCTCCCAGGTCGCCGCGGCGTCCTCCGGCGGCAGGCCCTCCGCCAGCACCAGCCACCCCAGCCACCGCGCCAGCCCCTCCGGCCCGCCCCGCCCGTCGTCGCCGCCCCGGGCCAGCAGGAAGCCCAGGGTGAGGTCGCTCCGGAAGAGGCCGTACAGGGCATCGGCCACGAAGCGCCGCTCGCGGCTGTGGAGGTGGCGCGCCTCCCGGAGCATCCGCCCGACGTCTCGCTCCGCGCCCCCCGGATCCGCGCGGAAGGCGGCGGAGGCCCGGAGCGCCAGGTCCCGGATCCGTCCGGGCCGCGCCGCGGCGAGGACGAGGGGTGTGGGCGTCGCCGGTCCGCCGGGGTCGGGCGGGGTGAGGGGATCGCGGGACACGGGGTGCCGGGATGGGGTGGAGATCGATGCCGAAGACCCGTAATAGGCACCCCTCCCCCGGAAGGTCAAACGGGGTCGGACTGGGGGTCTCGCCGCCGGGGCCCCGGACCTCCCGCCCAGGGCGGGCGAGCCCCACTCAGGGGAGCCACCGCCTGGCCCGACCCACGACGGGCCTTGACGAGGCGCCCTGGCATCCCGATTGCTGAAGCCCCCCCCGTGCCCGCGCCGATCCTGGCGCGGCGACGCGCCGCCCCGACGGAGCCGCCCTCCCCGGGGCCCTCTTCGTCCCAGGTCGGGACGCCCGCGGAAAGAACCCCCATGAGCGGCAATCCGGCGGCCCCGGAGTTGTCCCATCCCCTCTACCGGGACGTGCTGGGCGAGCTCAACCGCTCGGGCCTGCCCTACCTGGTGGGGGGCGCCTACGCGCTCCGCCACTACACCGGCACCTGGCGCGACACCTTCGACCTGGACGTCTTCGTGCTGCCCGGGGCCGCACCCGCCCTCCTGGGCGCACTGGAGGAGGCCGGCTGGCGCGGCGAGATGACCGATCCCGTGTGGCTCGGCAAGGCGTTCCGGGGCGACCTCTTCGTCGACGTGATCTTCAGCTCCCGCAACGGGATCGCCCGGGTCGACGAGGGGTGGTTCCAGCACTCCGAGGCCGGCGAGGTGCTGGGCGTGCCGGTGCGGCTGATCCCGCCGGAGGAGATGATCTGGTCCAAGGCGTTCGTCCAGGAGCGCCACCGCTTCGACGGCGCCGACATCAACCACGTCCTGCGGGTCCGGGCGGACCGGATGGACTGGGACCGGATGCTGGATCGGTTCGCCGGCTGCTGGGAGGTGCTGTCGGCGCACCTGCTGACCTTCGCGTGGGTCTACCCGACCGAGCGCACGAAGGTCCCCGCCTGGGTCTGGAAGCGGCTCGCCGGACAGGTGGGGGACCTCGCCCGCCCCTCCCGGGAGCGCCGCCCGGTGTGTCGGGGGACCCTCCTGTCGTCGCACTCCTACCAGACCGACATCCTCGAGTGGGGTTTCCGGGATGCCCTCGAACTCGTCCGAGACCAGGAAAGAGAGCCGGAAGACCGGGGCCGCGCGCAAGTTGCGGGTGGCTGCCCTCGGTGACCTCCACTGCCGCGAGCAGTCCACCGGCGCCTTCGAGCCCCTCTTCGCCCGGATCTGCGCCGACTCGGACGTCCTGCTTCTCTGTGGGGACCTGACCGATCGCGGCACCGAGGCGGAGGCCCGGGTGCTGGCCCGGGAGATCGCCCTGGGCTGCCGGGTGCCGGTGATCGCGGTGCTCGGCAACCACGACCACGAGGCCGACGCCGGTGACGGGGTCCGGAGGGCGCTGGTGGAGGCGGGGGTGAGGGTGCTGGACGGCGAGGCCTGCGAGGTGGGGGGCGTCGGCTTCGCCGGCACCAAGGGCTTCGCGGGCGGCTTCGGGAACCGCGTCCTGGAGCCCTGGGGGGAGGACAGCCTGAAGTGCATGGTCCGGGAGACCATGGGTGAGGCGCTGAAGCTGGAGGGGGCCCTGGCGAAGCTCCACGCCGTGGAGAGGAGGGTCGCAGTCCTGCACTACGCCCCCATCCGCGAGACCGTCGAGGGGGAGCCCCTGGAGATCTACCCCTTCCTGGGCTGCTCCCGCCTCGCGCCCCCCCTGGACGCGTTCCGGGTGGCGGCCTGCTTCCACGGGCACGCCCACTATGGCACCCCCAAGGGCAAGACGGGGCAGGGCACGGCGGTGTACAACTGCGCCTACCCGCTGCTCCTGCGGACCTCCCCCGAGCGGCCCTGGCACGTGGTCGAGGTCTAGCGGGCCCCCGGGGATCAGGACGGATCGGCGTCGCGGAAGTCGATCTCCAGCATCATCACCGAGCGCCCGCACCGGATGAGGTCGCCGTCCTTGATGGCGAACTCCTGGACGGGGGAGCCGTTCAGGAGGGTGCCGTTGGTGCTCTCCTCGTCCTTCAGGCGGAACTCCCCCTGGACGAACGACAGCGTGGCGTGGCGCGCCGAGACCCGGTCGTCGTGGAGCACGAGGTCGCAGCTCCGGCCGCGGCCGATGAGGGAGACCGAGTGGGAGATCTCGATGGCCGCGCCCGCGTCGGGTCCCTCCACGACCCGCAGGACCGCGCGCAGGTCCTCCGGGATGGGTTCGGCGGCCGCGGGGCGCACGGGCTGGTCGATCACGGTCTTCGTCACGTCACGGGTCACGGCGGTTCCGCTCCGGCGCACGGTGGAGGCCCAGGATAGCCGGACACCCTCTCCCGGGCAAGCGGGCCCGGAACGTCAAGCCCGGGTCACAATCCGCGTTTCTCTAGCAATTTCAAGGCATTGGAATCGACGGCCCTCGGCGGCGTTGCGCGCGGCGGAGGGGCGGGCGAAGATCGGGGCCGGCGCGGCGGCGCGCCTGGGAGCGACGGACGACATGCGGGTGTGGATCGGGGCGCTGCTGCTCATCGCCGTGACCTCCCTCGGTTGCGCCTCGGCCGCAGAGCGGGCGCGGGCCGCCAGGGACAAGGGGCGCACCGACGAGGCCATCCGCCTCTACCAGGAGGCCCTCGCGGAGGGGCCCACGGCGGACGTCGCCGGAGAGCTCGCCCAGCTCCACCTGGAGCAGGGCCAGGTCCGGCTCGCGCTGGCGACCCTCCAGGGCGCGGGCGACGGCGGGGACCCCGCCATGTGGGCCCGCCTGGGGCTCCGGCTCGCCGAGGCGGGGGAGCTCGCCGCCGCCGAGTCCTGCTACCAGAAGGCCCTCGCCGGGGACGGCGGGAACGCCCTGGCCCGGGCGGGGCTCACCATCGTCCAGGGGCAGCTCGCCCACCGCCGCCGCATCGAGGCGGTGCGCGCCACGGCCGCCGCCGACCTCGCCGCCCTGCGGGGGGCCTTCCGGCCCGGCGTCGGAGAAGGGCCCGCCGGGGGTGGCGTCCAGGGCAGTCCCGTGCGCTTCCGCCCCTACCTCACCCCGGGGCTGGAGATCTCCTACTCCCGTTCCGGCGAGACCCGGGGGATGGTCGCGGCGTTCGTGACCGACTACGACCGGCTCGAGCTGGACCTGCGGGAGCGGGGCGCCCTGGGGGTGCGGAGGGACGGGGACGGCCTGGCGGTCCGGGAGACCGTTGCGTCCATCGACCTCCGCCGCGGGCGGGAGCCGCGCTTCCGCTTCGAGCCCGCCGCGGGCCAGGAGCCGGTCCTGGAGTACGCCGTCTCGTCGGAGGGCGCGGTGCGGGTGACCGGAGGGGCGGACGCCCTGGCCACCGCCCTCGAGGTAGCGGCCCGCCAGCAGTCCGTGGCCGTGGATCCCCTGCTCAAGGTCGACGCCGAGGGCCTCCAGCGACGGCTGTTGGGGTGGATCGACGGCGCGCCGGCCTTCGAGGGGGGACGCCACGCCGGCGAGGCGGACGGAGTGGAGCGGCGCCCCGGGGACCGGTGGTTCGGCCTGGCGGTGCTGCGGACGGGGGCCGGTCCCACCCCCGTCCACTACGAGGCGGAGCTGGTGGGGTGGGCGACCTTCCGGGGGGTGCCGGTGGCCCGGGTGAGCTACGACTTCTTCGGCCACGCCCGCCACCGCTTCCGGGGCGACGCCCCCGAGGCCCAGGCCCTCTTCGACCTCAAGAAGGCCCTGGGGGGGGGGCTGGGCCGCTGGGGGGAGCCCGACGAGCCCTTCAGCGGCAAGGGGACCCGCCTGGTGGAGCCCCGGACGATGTGGGTCCTGTCGGAGCAGGTGCTGGTCCGGGGGTGGATGAGCCTCCCGAACCGGGGCGGCGGCCGGCGGGTGGAGTACGTCCACGAGGGCCGGTACGAGGTCGAGGGACTGGCCGTCCCGGCCGAGGGTGCCCCCGGCGAGCCCGGCCCGGCGGTGGCCGCGTCTCCTCCCTGAGCGCGCCCCGGGCGGTAGAGGACGGCGGCGCGCGGGGACCGGCTCGGTGGCCGATCCCCGCGCGCCTTCAGGAGCCCGCCGCCCCCCGTCGCGAGGGGCGGCGGTTGCCCGGGGGCTCAGTACTCCGCGTCGATCCCCGCGTCGTCCACGTCGAGGCCGGCGTCGTCCACGTTCGTGCCGAAGCCGGCGCCCATTCCGGGGCCGATGCCCGCGCCGAAGCCCTGGGCGCCGAGCCCGACGCCCGCCCCGTGCACCGGCATGCCGGCGCCGAGCCCGAGCCCCGCCCCGTGCACGCCCGCGCCGATGCCCGCGCCGAAGGCGGGGACGCCGGCGCCGATGCCGTAGCCGGTGGTGGGGCAGGCGGCCGCGGCCCCGTACCCCAGGTTGACCGCGCCGAGGCCGTAGTTCAGCCCGACGGCGCCGTACGCGGGACCCACCAGGGCGGCGGTGGGCACGCAGGTCACGCCGTAGCCGAGGCCGCCGTAGCCGAGGCCGCCGTACCCGAGACCACCCCAGCCGAGGCCGCCCCAGCCGAGGCCGCCCCAGCCGAGACCGCCCCAGCCGAGGCCGCCCCAGCCGAGGCCACCCAGGCCCCACAGGCCCCGGCCGAAGCCGAGGCCCCGGCCGAAGCCGAAGCCCCGGCCGAAGCCGAGGCCCCGGCCGAAGCCGAAGCCCCGGTGGAAGCCGAGGCCCCGGCCGAAGCCGATGCCGCGGCCGAACCCGAACCCGCCCCGGCCGAAGCCGCCGCGCCCGAACCCGAGCCCGCCGCGGCCGAACCCGCCGCGCCCGAAGCCGCCCCGGCCGAAGCCGCCGCGGCCGAACTCGCGGGCCCCGTCGGCGTTCCCGACGGTGCCGATGGGGGCCGCCGACTCCGCCGCCGGGACCGCCTCGGGGGCGAGGACGGCCGCCGCGGCGAGGCTGACGGCGAAGGTGAGGCTCTTGATGCCGAAGTGCATTTGCGTCTCTCCCAGGCCCGATGACCGGGCGGCGCTGGCCGCCGGGCGGGTCCCTTCCCGCCGTGGTCGCGGCCACCGTGAGCAGCCGCCGTACCAGACGACGTCCAGGGCCCCGGATGCCCCGGCCGAGGCGGGGCCCGCCGTGCCGTCCGCGCCCGCCGGCCCCGGGGAGCGGCCCGCCTCCAGCGCGAAGTGGAGCATGGCGATGGTGGCGTATCCCTGGGTGCCGTGCACCGCCATCCAGTCGTGGCTGAAGCTCAGGTCGTAACGGGTCCTCACCGCGATCCCGGGCCCGGCGCGGCAGAGCAGGGTGAGGAGCGGTGTGTCGGCAGCCGGGGGTGCCGTCCCGGCGGAGGGGGCACCGGTGCAGGCGGCGAGCGCCGCGGCCAGGAGGGCGGCGGTGATGGAGGCGGGCCGGCCGGGCCGGTCCGGGCCCCTTGCGGGACCGGGGGGCATGAGCTTCATGGGCGACCGTCCCGGCGGCCCCTGGGGGGCGGCGCGATCATGCCGGGTCCCGCGCTGGAGGGTGCAGGAGGCGGTAGTATACGTCAGGGACGGGCCGCTCCCTCCCGGCCGATGGACCGGGCGGCAGGGCTTGCCCCGCGATCCGCAAGGCCCTAAGGGGAGGGGGCTTCCCGAGGATCCGCCCCCACCCGCGGAGCGCCCCGGGAGCCCGGCACACGCTTGAGCCTCAGAGCGCTCCTCGCCACCTTCATCATCGCCATCACCCTCTTCGTCGCCGGCCTCGCCGCGGTGGTCTTCGTGGAAGCCACCAAGGTCCGCGGCGAGTTGGGGACGACCAGCGATACCATCCAGAGCGTGCGGGCGGCGGAGGAGCTGGAGATCGCCCTCCTCATCCTCGGGCGGGAGCGGTTCCTCGCGGACGTGACGGGGAGCGAGCAAGACCGGTTGCATGCGGATCAGGCCGCTGTCCAGCTCGACAGGTGGCTGGCGGCGGCCGCTCTCCACGTGACCAGCCCCGAGGAGCGGCACCAGATGGACCGGGTGCGGGAGGGCCTGGAGCGCTACGAGGCGCGGTGGAAGGAGGCGGGAAGGCGGGGGCTGGGGGCGGTCGAGACCCGGCAGTTCGTCGCGGGCGAGATGGATGAGGCCCTGGAGGCCATCGCGGGGCTCGTGGTCTTCAACCTGTCCCAGGCGGAACACGCCGCGGCGGCCATCGAGGCGTCCACGCAGAGGTCCCGGACCACGGCGCTCACGTTGATGGCGGTGGCGGCGGTGGTCATGCTCACGGCCTGGATGGGCCTGAGGCGGTGGCTCTACGAGCCCGCGATCCTGGTGCGGGCCGCGATGGCCCGGTTCGCCCGGGGTGAGACCGGGGCGCGGGCTACCCTCGCCGGGCCCACGGACTTCAGGGAGATCGCCGCGACCTTCAACGAGATGGCCGACACCATCGCCGCCCAGCGCGACGCGCGGCACCGCTTCGTCGCCCAGGTAGCCCACGACCTCCGCAACCCGCTGAATGCCCTCAGCCTCACGGCGGCGAGCGTGCGGCCGGAGCTCCCGCTACCCCCCGAGGACCGGTTGCGGCAGCGCTTCGCCCTCGTGGAGAGGCAGGCGGCGGCCATCGCGCGCATGCTCCAGGACCTCCAGGACGTCGCCGCCATCGAGGCGGGCCGGCTCGACATGCGCCGCCGGACCTGCGACCTGCGCGACCTCGTCCGGGACGCAGGCGACCTCCACGAGCACACCTCCGCCCACCATCGCATCGTCACCGATCTGCCCGAGGAGGCGGTGTGGGTGGACGCCGATCCCCTGCGCCTCTCCCAGGTGATGGTCAACCTCGTCAGCAACGCCGTGAAGTACTCGCCCGCCGGGGGCGAGGTCCGGATCGCGCTGTCCGCCGGAGGCGGAGAGGCCCGGATCGCCGTCATCGACTCGGGCGTGGGCGTCGCTTCGGAGGAGATCCCCCGCATCTTCGAGCCCTTCCGGCGGGGAGAGGGGGTGCGGGACTCCCTTCCCGGCGCGGGCCTTGGCCTGTCGGCGAGCCGCCGCATCGTGGCCGCCCACGGCGGTCGCATCGAGGTGGAGAGCACCCCGGGACGGGGCTCCGTGTTCACGGTCGTCCTTCCCCTCGCCCACCGGCCCGGGGCGGGCCCGGGGGGGCAACGACGCCGGGAGCCGGGTGGGAGCGGGGGGGCGACCGCCCCGGATCGATCGCCGGTGGACGGTGCGATCAGAGCCCGACGAGGTAGGCGACGAGGTCCGAGCGCTCGTCCTCGGTCAGGTCGTCTCCGTAGGTGTGGCCCTGGTTCGAGAGGCCGGGGAGGGTGGTGTCGTAGACCCTCCGGCCGTCGATGGTGGTGACGTCCTGGGGCGCGTCCACGACCTCGTGCCGCCAGCCGACCCGTTCGGGGTCGTAGTCCCCGGAGTCCCTCCCGGTGCGCCGCCACCGGGTGGGGCGGGTGGAGCTGTCCAGCACGCCGAACAGGTCCGGGACGCTCCCGTTGTGGAAGTAGGGCGCCGTCGCCCAGATCCCCGCGAGGGGCGGGGCCAGGTAGCCGTGGGTGGCGGTCATCGGGTGGTCGAAGCCGATCCAGCTCAGGTTCACCCAGGCGGCCTCTGCCTCCCCGAACGCCTCGGCCCGGTCGGGATCGGTCCCGATCTCCGCCAGGTCCACCACGAGGGAGGGGAAGGAGGCGTCCGGGCCGGAGTGGATCCCGTGGCAGGTCGCGCACCGCGCGTCGAACAGGTCCCTCCCCCGGATCCGCGCCTCCTCGGCGGGTGGATCGTGGGGCCAGCCCGGGGCCTCCATGGAGAGGAGGTACTGCTGGAGATCGGCGAAGACGTCGTCGAGGGCGATGAGCTCGAGCCAGGTGAGCCCCGAGGCGAGGAGGGTGGCCATCATCGTGCGGTATCCGTCGATGGGCCCCGAACCGTCGGTGTAGACGCGCTCCTTGTACTTGAGGTTCCAGAAGGCCGGGGCCTGCTGGTAGCCGTAGTACGTGTGGATGTCGGCCTCGGGGCCGTAGGGGAGCGACAGCCGCATGGCGAGCCCGAAGGCGTCGTTCGCGCCGGCCGCGCCGGTCAGGTCGGCGATCTCCCACGGCGCGGAGAACTCGGGCAGCCCCAGGGCCGCGGCGATCTCCGCGAGGACGAGCAGGTCGTCGTACAGGCCCTGGAGGTCCAGGAGGCTGTTCCCCGTCCCCAGGGTGACGGTGCCGGAGGCGGTGTCCGCATGGCACACGAGGCAGTCGAAGGTGACCCAGCCGCCGTCGGCGTCCCGCAGGCCCAGGGGCAGGTCGCCGTTCTCGAAGGGCGCCACGTGGACCCCGTACCGCGTCCGGAACGCGTCCCAGAGCGCCTCCCCGGTGACCGGTGGCCCGCCCCAGACCACCCACAGGCTCTCGAGGGCGATCCGCGGGACCATCCCCCGGCCGAGCACTCCCTCGGTGAGCCACGCGGCGCCCCGGGCGGCGGCCTTAGGGTCCGAGGGGTTCAGGACGGGCAGGTCCAGGGATACGGAGGGGACCGCGTCGTCGTCGTCCCCCGGGACGGCGGATTCGTCGTCGCCGGGCAGCCCGGAGTCGTCGTCGCCGCCGTCGAGCGGGTCGTCGTCGCCCCCCAGGGGCGAGCACGTCCAGGCGGCGGCGGCGAGGACCGCCAGCGTCGCCGCGCGTGAGAGCCATTTCGTCATCCTGCCCCGCCTCCCCGCGGGCGTGTCCTATAAGTCGTGCGCGGTGATAAGCTAGCCGCCGTCTCCCACGCGGCTGCCCCCTCGATGTCCGGACCCGCTCCCGCCCCGCTCCTGGGCCCCCAGGGGCCGTTCCCCCACGCCCCCCTCGCGGACCCGCTGGAGCGGCGCTGGCTCCATTATGCCTTCTTCACCCGGGATGGGCGGCTCTCCCTCGTCGCCAACATCGCGTGGCTCGGCGGGGGGCCCGACTCGCCGCCCCTCACGACCGCCGTCCTCCTCGTCCACGAGGCGGGCGTGGGCTGGTCCTGCAGCCAGTGGAACGCCGTGTCGGAGCGGATGCCGTGGAGCAGCTTCCGCCACGGCGGGCCCCGGGAGGACCTCCTCGCGCTGCGGTCCCGGAGGGGGGTCCCCGCGGTGGACCTCCAGCTCCGCCGCACCGCCACTCCCTGTTCCAGCCAGTGCGCCACGTTCCACGACGAGCACTGGATGAGGTGGCAGTCGGAGCCCGGCGTGCTCGCCGACGGGACGTGGTCGGTCGACGGCCGGCCGCCCGTCCACGCCTCCGCCGTCGGCTACCACGAGAGGGTGCGCGGCCGTTGGGGCTGGCCCGAGATGGGGGGATGGGTGTTCGGGTTCTGCAACGACGTGGGGGGCGCCGAGGACCGGGCCCCCGAGTGGGCCGTGGTGTTCACGCTGCTCCAGCCCTCCGGCCGGCCGGAGGAGTCCGCGGCCTCGGTGATGCTCTGGCGGAGGGGGCGGCTGGTCCAGCACTTCGGGCGGCGCGCGCTGAGGGTCTCCGTCGCCGGCCAGCTCGACCGGGACCGGGTCAGCCTCCAGCCGACCCTGGCGCGCACCCTGGGGACGCCCCCCGCCGCCCCCATCCCGGCGGTCCTCGCCATCGAGGGGGTCCAAGGGGCGGACGCGATCCGCCTGGGCTTCCGTGCCGACGCCGCCGCGCGCCTGGCGATCCCGTCGGAGTCGAGCCTCAGGCCCTTCTCGGTCCACGAGGTGGTGGGAGCGATGGAGCTGTTGGTGGTGCACCGGGGGCGCCGGACCACGTGGAGCGGTCCCTCGGTCGTGGAGTTCGCCGGGGGCGCCGCGGGAGGGTTGGGCGATGGTCGCTGAGGTCCGGCCGGGGCCAGGGCTGCCCGCCACCCCCCTCCGGGAGGCCGCGCCCGCCCTGGCCACCGCCGCCGAGCTGATCGTCCAGACCGTGGGCGCGCTCTCGCGCCGCTCGCCGTCCATCGTGGCCGCGGCCGCCGAGGAGCTGGGGAGCCTCGTCATCGGGCTCCACTTCGACGACGGGAGCGAGGCGCGGCTCAGGGCCCAACACGACGGCCTCGTGGCCGAGTCGGGGCCCGGCGAGGCCACGGTCCAGTGCCTCTTCAGCGAGGCGTCCCTCCAGAGGATCTTCGACCTGGAGCAGAAGCCCGCCGACGTGATCGGGCTGGGGGAGCTGGACGCCCGGGGATCCGCCGAGGGGGTGGTGGCGGCGTGGCGCACCTTCCAGATCCTGTCACAGCGGGCGGCGGGGCTGCGCTACGTGCAGGGCCTCTGGAACCGCTACCGCAGGGACCGGGGCCTGGACGGAGCCCGGGCCGCGCCCCCGGCGACCTCGTCGCCCTGGCCTCGCCCCGGGATCCCGGACGCCGCGGCCCTGCTCCGCGGCGACGCCCGTGCCCTGGCGAGGACCGCCTCGGTGGCCTCGACCCGCGTCCTCTGGGACGGGAAGGGGGGGGCAGGGTGGTGGACCCTCCCCGGCCCGCGGGACGCCGACCTGAACGAGGTGTTGGAGGCGTGCCGCCGCCGCACCGCCGACGAGATCGCCGCGTTCATCGGCCCCGGGGAACCCCGGGCCACCCTGTACGACCTCATGCGGGACTACCCCTCCCGGGGCGGGAAGGGGCTGCGCCCGACCCTGTGCATGGCCACCTGCGCGGCCTTCGGGGGAGAGCCCGAGGACGCCGTCCGGATCTCCGCGGCGGTGGAGATGTTCCACAACGCCTTCCTGATCCACGACGACATCGAGGACGAGTCCGAGAGCCGGCGCGGGGATCCCTGCATGCACGTCGCCCACGGCGTCGGCCTCGCGGTGAACGCCGGGGACGGGCTGAACCTGATGGCGGTCGACGCGGTGCTGTCCAACATCGACCGCCTCGGCCTCGCCCGCACCCTGGCGCTGATGCACGAGACCATCCGCATGTGTCGGGAGACCATCGAGGGCCAGGCCATCGAGCTGGGGTGGATCCGCAACCACGAGGTCCCGCCCGCCGACGAAGACTACTTCCACATGGTCACAAAAAAGACGGGGTGGTACACCTGCATCTCGCCCTGCCGGCTGGGGGCCATCGCCGCCGGGCACACCCGGTCGCGGGAGCTCGACCTCGTCGGCGACGTGTTCCACAAGGTGGGGATCGCGTTCCAGATCCAGGACGACATGCTGAACCTGGTGGGCGAGGAGGCCCTCTACGGAAAGGAGTCCCTGGGGGATCTGCTGGAGGGGAAGAGGACCGTGATGCTGATCCACCTCATGCGCTCGCTGGCGGGGAAGGAGAGGGGCGAGGTGGCGGAGTGGCTCACGCTGCCCCGGACCGGGAAGACCTTCGCCGAGGCGCGGTGGCTGCTGGGACTGATGGAGCGGGAGGGGTCCTTGGACTACGGGCGGAAGGTCTCCGCCGACTTCGCGCGCCTGGGCACCCGCCTGTTCGCCGAGAGCCTGGAGTTCCTGCCCGAGAGCGAGTCGAAGGCGATCCTCAGGCAGGTGGCCCACTACGTCACCACCCGGGACCTATGAGCGCGACGAACGCCGCCGACCATCGCCTCCTGGAGGCCATCCGGGAGTCCAACGCGACCCTCCGCGCGGTGCTGTGCGCCGTCGCGCGCCGGGGAAAGGCGCTGCGGGAGGGGGATCCGGACCGCGCCCGGGCGCTGCTGGAGGCGGCTCGGGCCCATCCCCTGTACAAGGCGGCGCGGATCGCCTTCGACCTGTTGGAGCTGGAGGACCTGATGCTCGACGGCCCGCCGCCGGAGCAGGTGGAGGGCTACCTCGAGGCCGAGGCGGTCTCCCGCATCGTGCGGGCGCTGGGGGACATCCGGACGGCGTTGGTCCCCGTGTCCCGGGAGGCCGGCCTGCCGGGCCCCGCGGGTGCGGGTATGGACGCGGCGGTCCGCGGGATCGTCGCCGAGGCGGCCCCCGAGGGGGGCTGGCCCTCCCTCGACGCGGCGGACTACCTCTACGACCTGGTGGTGCTGGGGGTGTTGCGACAGGGGGCCCGACTGCAGGCGGCGGCCCTGGCGGCGCCTTCGGTCGGAAGCTGACCGAAGGGTAGGGGAGGGGTCAGCGGGTGACGCGGAACCGGAACGGGACCGCGAAGTTGGACCGGTTCGGCAGGCGCAGGACGCCCTCGTAGATCCCCGCTTCGGCGTCGGGAGGGGCGTCGATCCGGACGGTGAGCTTCTCGAAGTCGCCGGGGGCGATGCGGATGGACTCGGGGGAGACCGACACGAACGCCGCCGAGAGGGAGGAGCCCGCCGGTCCCCGCAGCTCCGCCACGTGGAAGCTCAGGTCTTCCATGGGCTCCCGGGTGGGGTTCTCGATGGCCATGGGCATCCGGAGGGTGCCACCGGCGGCGACGGCGGGGAGTCCCTGGGGGCTCGCGGCGACCACGGCGCCGTCGGCCGGAGTCGATCCCGTCACCACGCGGAGCGCGAGGTTCGCGGCGTTCTCGGCGAGCCTGAGGGCGGCGCTCCAGAGCTGGGTCGTGGAGTTCTCGACCCCTCGGAGCGACACCTGGGGTCCGGCGTTGTCCCGGGGAGCGATCCCGTCCCCCAGGGCCGTCAGGGTGCGGGCGACCGGCTGCACCGCGGCGTCCGCCAGGGCGGCCAGGGCCTCGGCGAGGCGCTGCACGTCCCTCTCCAGCCCGCTCTGGGCCTTGGAGGAAGAGGCGGCGCTCCCACCCCCGGACGCGGCGTCCGCTCGGGCGGCGGTGGCCTTGTCCTCACGGTACACGGTCGCGGTCTCGGTCGAACTCATGGCTTCAATCCTCTATCCTTCCCACGAGATTGGACAGGAACTGGACGCGGGGCGCGTCGGGGTCGGCCGCGGGCCCGAGGCAGGGATCGGGGGGCGCGGGCGCCGGAGTCAGCCGGGTCCGCCCGCGGATCCGGATCGAGACGGCGGGCCAGGTGCCGACGTGCACCGAGATGGCGTAGTCCGAGACGGCCTCCCAGGGGTTCACGAACCGGAGCTGGACCGGCGTCTTGAGCTGGAGGGCGTGGTGGATGGGCTCCTGCAAGCCCGTCCTCACGTCCAGGCCGTGGTCCACCCGCGCCACGGAGACGTCGAGGGCGACGGGGTGGGTGGACGAGTGGCGCATGTCCAGGGCCACGGGCCGCTCGGCATCCCCGACGTGGGCCACCGTGCCGCCGTGCACCACCGAGCAGCCGCAGTCGTGCTCGTCCAGGCGCACCAGGTGGACGATGGGGGGCGCGCCCGGGATCCCCGTGTGGGCCAGGCTCCCCTGGTGGACGACGGGATCGGGGCAGCCGTCCTCGTCCAGCGCGCCCCCCTGGAGGCGGAGTCGAAGCGCGTCCCCCTCTTTCTGAGTCAGGATCCGGGTCTCGTCGGCCATGGTCGCTCGCTCCAGCTCGGGATCCCGAAGTTCCGGCGCCTCGCCGCGGCTCAAACCACCTTGAAGACGTCGAGGTGGAAGCGGTACCCGCAGCGCCACTCGGCGAACTCCACCCGCAGCGTGTGACAGTGACAGAGGCAGGCGTGGGCGGAGTAGACGTGGGACACGCCGCGGGTGCGCGCGGCGCTGGCGGTACCGCCGTCCGTGTTCGCGTCCGCGGTCCGGATCCACGCCCCGGCGTAGGCGAAGGCGGGGGCCGCCTCGGCCGCCTCCTCCTCCACGCTCGGGTCGGACGGCACGGGGAGCTCGAGGGTGCAGCCCAGCTCCTTGCCGTCCAGGAACAGGGTCGGGCGGACCGGGCTGGTGACCTGGATCCGATACACACCGCCGTTGAAACACCCCACGCCCTCCCAGGCGGCCCGGTGGGGGACCTGGAGGGAGGCGACGCCGTGGGACGAGAGGTCGCTGATGGGGGAGGGGAACTTGCACTCGGCGACGGGCGGTCCGCTCAGGGACTCCTGGCGGACCCGCACCCAGACCGGCCGCGACGCCGAGGCCAGGGGGGCGAGGAGCTGGACCCGGGAGGCGAGGAGCAGCCCCCCGCTGCTCGCGGGGACCATGTGGCTGGCCACGGCGTGGGTCTCGCCCTCTTCCCCCCGCCTCTCGGAGGGGATCACGGCGACCCTCACCCGCTGTCCGCTGCCGAGGGCGGTCTCCAGCAGGCGGAGTGTCGCGGCCCCGAGGGGGGTCAGGAAGCGCACCGGGAGGGGCGTGAAGGGGCTCGGGTCCAGGATCCGGTCCGAGGTGAAGGGGGGAGCCGTGGAGAGCATGACCGACGCGAACGGATGCCCGTGGGCCGACTGGACGCCGATGGACTCGACGAAGCCGTCGACCACCGTCTCCTTGCCCCGGATCGGCACCTGGTCCACCTGCATGATCCAGGAGGAGAAGTCGGGGGCGACGTTCGAGCCGCGGACCCGCACCGCCACCGGCTCGCCCGCAGCCTGGGCGCTCCGGAGGACGTCCAGCATGGCCCGGGAGGCGTCCCCGATGGGACCCTGGAGGACCAGGTTCGCGGTCTGGGACGCGCCGCTGATGGGGTCCAGGAGGGTGACCCGGACCACGTCGCCCCCCTTGACCGCCTCGGGGGTGCCGCTCCCGGCGACGGCGCGGGACTCCTCGACCACCAGCTCCGACACGAAGCCGATGAAGGAGGTCTCGGGGACCCCGGCGGCGGGATGGACGGGGTTCCGCGTCAGGCGCCGGACGTCCTCCACCTCGAACCCGCCCGCCTCGCCCGGGGCGTAGGTCACCTGGACGGGCTCGCCGCACGTCAGCGCCTCCGTGAACAGGCGGACCTTGGTGAGCCTCTCGTTGAACCGCTCCGGCTCGCCGTCGAGGTCGCTGACCTGGACGCGAACGGCGGAGCCCCCGTTGAGGGGAGAGAGGGTCGCCTCGAAGAGGCCGGCCCGCCCGGCGAACGCCTGCGTTACGAACCCGATGATCGTCGTCGCCATGGGACTAGCCTCCTGAGGGCTGGCGTCGCTCTTCGGCCAGCTCTTCGAAACTCCGGTCGACGCGCTCGACCTCGATCTTGCCCGGGAAGACCATGCCGTTCGCCTGGACCCGGACGTCCACCAGGCAGCTCTCCACGGCCGCGATCCCGATCACCACCGGCGGCAGGGCCTCCACCACCTGGGCCGCGGTCCCGGCGGTGGAGTCGAACACCTCCGTCCCCACCGCGTCCAGGGCGGAGGTGATGACCGCCGCCATGATCCAGCCCACGACGGGGATGAAGATCTGTATCAGGATGTCGCAGCACGACTGATCCAGGTCGAAGTCGCCGGGCTCGGGATCGACCTGGAGGGTGCAGTTGCCGTCCTCGTCGACGCCGGTGGTGGCGACCAGGTAGACGGGACCGCTGAACTCCACGTCCGGGTCCCACCAGCAGTCGATCTCCACCGACGCGCTGCCCGAAACGTCGAAGTGACCGTCGGCGGGCGAGACGGAGAGGCTCCGGAGCCAGACCTTCCGGTCCGTGACCTCCTCGATCCGGTCCCCCTGCTCGGTGTGGAGATCGGGGAAGGTCTCGGCGATCTGCTGCTGGATCAGCTCGTTGACGCGGGCCAGACCCACCGCCAGGGCCATCCGGTTCGCGCCGACGAAGGACTCCGGGACCTCGTCGGGCTCCCCCACCCGGGGGGTGAGCTGGATCGCCAGCACCTCTTCGGCCACCAGGAGCTTGCCGACGGGGGAGGTCAGGACGGCGTCGTTCTCCCCCGGGTCCGGCGTGTAGAGGGGAAAGTGCTGCTGGCGCAGGTAGTTGGCGACCTCCTCGGCGATGAGCTCCCTCGCCCTCGCTTCGGACGGCGCCGCCTGTGCCACGTCGCCGAAGGCCGCCGCGAACGCGTCGGCCGCCTGGGCGATGGCGGTGGTCAGCGTGCCCGAAGGGTTCGGTCCGGATTGCGGCCCCACGCTGTCCAATGCGATCTCCACGGTGCCCGTGAACGCCGCGAGGACCCCGTCCAGGTAGCTCACCTCCATCTGGAAGACGGTCTCGTGCCCCGCCGCCCCGGGGGCCGCGCCGAAGTCCACGGAGACCGTGGTCGGGGTGACGTTGACCACCCGGTCGAACCGCAGCACGCCGAAACTGGAGAGGGCCGCCGAGACGTGGCAGGGGATCCGTACCCTCAGGTAGGTGACCGTTCCCTCCACCAGCAGCTCCGTCGTGATCTCCGCGGAGAGCGGGTGCGCCGGGGTGAGGGAGGGGTCGGCGGTGCCGTCGTAGAAGGTGATCGTCCCGAGTCCGGTGGAGTGCTGGTGGGGGAAGACCCCGTCCAGGTAGGCCTGGTGGAACGCGGCCTCGAAGACCTCGGCGTCCACCGCCGGGATCTCGTCCAGGAGGACCAGGGTCTGGTGGGCCGCGTCGCCGGGATCCGGTGGCGTCCCCAGGGCGAGCACGATGGCCTCGTCGGAGCGGAGGAGGCGGCGGTACAAGGTGACCGTGCCCCGGGTGTCCAGGGTGTACCCTGTGGACGTGCCCCCCACGTGGACCGGCAGGACGATCTGGACCCAGTCGTCCGCCCCCAACGTGGCGGTGATCTCGGCCCCGGTGGTGTTGGGAGGCGAGAGGGTGGGATCGCGGCTCCCGTCGTACAGGGTGAGGACGAAGCCGCCTTCGGTGACCTGGTGGGGGACACTCCCCGACTCGTACGCCTGGTGGATGGCCCCGACGAGGGCGGCGGAGTCGATGGTGGGGAGTCCGCTCAGGGGGCCGACGACGACCTCGCCGGCCGCGACCGTCGAGAAGTCCACGCCCAGGGCGTTGGGCCCGTCCTCCTCGGACGGCGGGAACTGGACGAGGCGGCCCGGGGCCTCGATGACCGTGGAGAGGACGATCTTCGAAAGCTCCGGCGACGGCGCGTCGGCGATGTCCACCTGGATGTCCACGGGGAACGAGAACCGGACGACGTCGACGCTCTCGAACCACAGGTCGGCCGGGCGCCCCACCTCGTCGTACACGCGGACCCGCACCTGGGCGGCGAGGGGGGTCGCGCCGGGCACGGTGAAGGTGCGGTCCACGGGGCCGAAGTTGTGGGGGAAGCGGTCCTCCTGCTTGAACGCCTGGTGGAAGATCTCCCGCACCACCTCGATGGTGAGCTGGACGCAGTAGTCGTAGCCGCCGGTGAGGGACATCGATACGTCCTAGCCGGGCTCGCGCTCGGGATAGGTCACCGCCTTGATCCAGCTCCGCCAGACCGAGGTGCGGCTCCCCTCCCGGACCTCGCGGTAGTGCGCGGGGGAGCGGAAGGGCAGGCGGCCGTGGTGGAGGAGCTGGTACCTCAGCAGGGAGGGCACGAGGGGGTGGGCGTCCCGGTAGAAGACCAGCTCCTCGGTCTCGACCCGCTGGGGCGCGCACCCGGCGCGGGGCAGGGTGGGGAGGGTCGCTTCGGGGTCGATCTCGACGACCTCGGGCTTGTAGGCGGGGACGGTGACGATCGTGCCGTGGCGGCGGCGCCGGGCGGAGGGGGGCGGCGCCTTGGGCGCCCGGCGCGCCGGGTGGGCCGCGGCGGCCATGAGCCGGGCGAGTCGCGGGGAGAGGGGACGCACCCGGGTCGGCACGACCGCCCCCGCGGTCTCCAGGGGGGCGACGGAGAGGACCTCGAACAGGATCCGCGCGGTGTCCGCGGGGTTCGCCAGGTTGAGCCTCGCGCCGGCCTCGCCGAGGCCGGAGCGGATCTCCGCGTCGAGCCGGGCCATCTCGGCGGCGGCAGGTCCGGTCAGGCTGAGCGCGTCCAGGATGTGCTGGCGGACCGCGGGGGCGAGCTCGAAGCCCAGGTCCTGGAGGACGGCCACCGGGTTGACGAAGAGGAGGGCGCTCAGCTCGGGGTGGGCGTTCAGGGCGGCCTTGATGCGATCCCCGTGGAGGATCAGCTCCCTGTGCTTGCCGATGACCACCCCCGCTCCGGGCAAGGTGCCTTCCTCGGCGGCGCGGCGCAGCGGCTCCGCGAGGTCGACACCGCTCGGCGTGGCGGGGAAGCGGCCGGGGGGTGGGAGCTTCAGGTGGGGGGCGCGCATCGTGCGCATGCATAGCAGGCGGGCCCGTGCAGGTCAATGGTACGACGCCGTCCCAAGCGGTGTAGGATCCCGCGCGTCCCCGCGGTGGGGGCGGCCGGGAGCGGGATTGGCGAGGAAGAGGACCACGGAGCCGGGGGGCACCACCGCGCCGCGGCCCACGGGGGCGGATCCAGTCACCGTGGGCTCGCTGGTCGAGGCCCTGGGACTGGACGTGGTCCCCACGCTGCGGGACGGAGGTGGACTGGCCATCGCCGACTCGCCTCCCCTCCCCGGGGGCGGCGGGGAGTCGCTGGGGCGGCTCCGGGTGCTCGGGGAACTGGGGCGGGGCGGGATGGGGCGGGTGCTCGACGCCTGGGACCCCGAGCTGGAGCGCCGGGTGGCGGTGAAGGTCCTGCTGGGCGGTGGGGCGGAGCCGGCCCAGCTCGCCCGCTTCGTCGCGGAGGCGCGGATCACCGCCTGCCTGGAACACCCCAACATCTGCCCGGTCCACGACATGGGGGTGGCCGAGGACGGGCGGATCTGGTTCGCGATGAAGAGGGTGGAGGGGCGCTCGCTGCGGGCGCTGATCTCCGGCCTGTCCCGGGGCGAGGCCCCCCTCCGGGAGCGCTTCACCCTCCACCGCCTGCTCACCGCCTTCGTCCAGATCTGCCAGGCGGTCGCCTTCGCCCACGACCGGGGGGTGATCCACCGGGACCTCAAGCCGGACAACGTGATGATCGAGGCCTACGGCGGAGTCCTGGTCATGGACTGGGGCGTGGCGCGGCGGATCGACGGGCCTCCCGAGGACCTGTCCCGGGAGGCCGGCGGCGCGGCGGGGCTCTCCGTCGCCCGCACCCGCGTCGGCCAGGCCATCGGGACGCCGGGCTACATGAGTCCCGAGCAGGCCCGGGGAAGGCTCGCCGAGCTGGACGCCCGCAGCGACGTGTTCAGCCTCGGCGCCATCCTCTACGAGATCCTGACGTTCCAGAGGGCCTTCCGCGGCCGCACCGCCGCCGACCTGCTCCTGCGCGCCGCCACCCGCCCGCCGACGGATCCCCGCCAGCGGCCCCCCGGGCGCCCCGTCCCCGACGAGATCGCGGCGATCTGCATGCGCGCCCTCTCCCGGGACCCGGCCGCCCGCCACCGCAGCGCCGCCGAGCTGGCCGCCGAGGTGGAGGCGTTCCTGGACGGGTCGCTCCGGGGCGAGAGGGCCCGGGCCATCGTCATCGACGGTCAGGGCCGGATCGCAGCGGCGGAGACCGCCCGCCGCGAGGCGGAGCGCCTGCAAGAGGAGGCGACCGCCCACCTGCGGGACCTGCGGCCCAATGCCCCCGTCGAGCTCAAGCGGCCCGGCTGGGAGCGGGAGGACCAGGCGCGCTCCCTCCGGATCGACGCCGACCGCCTGGAGACGGAGGCGATCGAGCTGTTCCAGTCCGCCTTCCAGTTCGTCCCCGGCTTCCCCGGGGCGCGGGACGCCCTCGCCGACCTCTACCTCCGGCGGCTGGTGGAGGCGGAGGCGCTCCGGGATCGCCTGCTGGTGGGGCGCCACGAGGCCCTGCTCCGCGCCTACGGCGGGCCGGCGCATCGGGCCTTCGTGGAGGGGACGGGGGCGGTGACCCTGATCACCGATCCCCCCGCCGAGGCGCTGCTCTACGCCGGGGCCGAGGAGGACCGCCGGCTGGTCCCCCGCTTCCGGCGCTCCCTGGGGCGGACGCCGCTGCGGGCGGTGGAGCTGCCCATGGGGAGCTGGCTCGTGGTGCTTCGCGCCGAGGGGCGCGCCGACGTCCGCTACCCCATCCACGTCCCCCGGGGGCACCACTGGGACGGCGTGCCGCCGGGAGAGACCGAGCCCTTCCCCATCCGGCTGCCGAGGGAGGGGGAGCTGGGCCCGGGCGACGTGAACGTGCCCGCCGGCTGGTTCGCGGCGGGAGGCGATCCCCTCGCCGAGGGCGCCCCCGGGGCGATGCGGATCTGGGTGGACGGAGTGGTGGTGCGGCGCTTCCCCGCGACCAACCGAGACTGGCTGGCGTTCCTGGACGCGCGGGTGGCCGAGGGGCGGGAGGCGGAGGCGTCGCCCTTCTCGTCCCCGCCGATCGGCGCTAGGTTGAGGCCATGACTTCCGCCGCGAGACCCACCCGCCGACCCGCCACGTACGAAGACCTGCTGGCCGTTCCCGACCGCTTCGTCGCGCAGATCCTCGATGGAGAGCTGGTCACGCTGCCCCGACCCTCTCTCGACCACGGGGAGGCGGCCTGGGGGCTGACGGCGGCCCTCGACGGGCCCTTCCGCCGCGGCCGGGGTGGCCCCGGAGGGTGGTGGATCCTCGCCGAGCCCGAGGTCCACCTGGGCACCGACGTCGTCGTGCCCGACCTCGCGGGCTGGCGACGGGACAAGGTGCCCGAACGACCCCGCGGCGCTTACGCGACGGCCGCCCCCGACTGGGTCTGCGAGATCCTCTCCCCCTCCACGCAGCACATCGACCGCGTCCGCAAGCTCCGGATCTACGCCCGGGAGGCCGTGGGCCACGCCTGGCTGATCGACCCCCAGGCCAGGACCCTGGAGGTCTATCGCCGGGGAGGCGGCTTTTGGAGCCTGGTCGCCACCCACGGCGGCGACGAGACGGTGCGGGCCGAGCCCTTCGACGCGGTGGAACTGCCGCTGTCTCTGCTGTGGGGGGAGGGCTGAAGGGGCCGGCCCCCCGCCAGGGGATCACCGCCCAGGTCGTCGCGCTTCCAGGGCGCGCAGGCGCGCGAGGGCCGATTCCGCCCCGGGGTGGGGTGGCGCCGCGAGGGCGAGGCGGATCCTGGTCCGGGCGAGGTCGGGGGCCAGGTCCAGGGCGGCGGCGCAGAGATGGACGGCGGCCTCGGCCTCGTGCGCCGCGTCGCCGGTGACGGCCACGCTGCCCAGGGCCGCCCGGGCGGAGGCGAGGGCGCCGGCGGCGTCGCCCAGGACGAGGGCCGCTTCGGACTCCCCGAGGCGGGCTCGTGCGGCGAGGTGTGCGGCGCCGGCTCCCTCGGCCCGCTCCGCCGCCCGCGCGTAAGCCTCGCGCGCCTGCTCGGGACGGCCCGCCCGGGCGAAGGTGGCGCCCATCAGGGCGGCGGCCTCCGCCTCTCCCACCGCGTCGGCGTCGGCGGCGAAGGCGCGGGCGGCGCGGGGGAGAGGCGCTCGCGGATCCGCCCCGCGGTGGTGAAGAGGGCCCGGTCGCTGCTCGGCGGGCGGTAGGGCTGCTCCCAGACGGCGCGGAAGAGGGCCTCCCTCCCCGGCGGCCGGGTACCGGGGGCGGCCACGGCGAGGAGGAGGCGGTAGGGGAGCCCTCCCCGTCCGAACGCGGCGATCCGTACCCCGTCGCGCCCCACCGTGCGGTCGCGGTCGTCGAAGAGGAGGGCGGGCGCAGTCCCCCGTCCCTCGCGGACGAGCCCGGCGCCCTCGAAGGCCCGGGAGCACAGGGCGTCGAGGGGGGAGCGCGCCGGGGAGGGGGCCGCCTCCAGGGCGGCCTCCCACGCGGCCAGGGCGGCGGAGAGGTCCCCGGCGGAATCCGTGGCGGCGACGCCCGCGGCCGCGGCGAGGACGCGGTCCTCGAAGGTCCGGGGCGGATCTCCCAGCCGGGGGGACCGGGCGGCATCCGCCGCCCCGAGGAGGGTCGCCAGGCGCGCGGCGCGGGCGGCGAGGCGCCGGTATCCCCCCGCCTCGGCGAGGCGCAGAGCGACCATCGCCTCCGCCGGTGCCGCCTGGGGCCGGTGGAGGGCGAGGGCCCGCGCCAGGACCAGGCGATCTCGAGCCTCGCCGTAGGTGTCCCGGGCCCGCTGGGAGCGGCGGACCAGGGCGCGCAGGGTGGGCACGACCGACGCGGCGCCCGCGCCCTGGCGCAGGGAGAGCTCCGCCGCGAGCCGCACGACCCGGTGCTGGAGGGCCGCGTCGCCCGAGGCGCGGGCGAGGCGCGACGCCTCGGTCAC